>DASWAR010000277.1:0-18365 GCA_036391015.1 Terriglobales bacterium | reverse complement strand
CGCGGTGCTCGGACATCCCTACGGGCCGAATGTGGAGCGCGGCGTATTCCGCTCCACCGACGGCGGAAAAACCTGGGAAAAGATTCTCTACAAAGACGAGAACACGGGCGCGATTGATTTGGCGTTCGACCCGAAGAATTCGCAGACCATGTACGCCGTGCTGTGGTCGGCTCGCCGGCCGCCATGGACCACCGGGAGCACCATTCTCGGGCCGGGCAGCGGACTGTTCAAGTCCACCGACGGCGGAAAAACCTGGCAGCCGCTGACCCAGGGCCTGTCGACGTGGGCGGAAGGGCTGGGGCGAATCGGGCTCGGCATCTCGCCCAGCAATCCCAATCGCATTTACGCGACGGTGCAGGCGGACGCGGAGCACGGCGGCCTCTATCGCTCCGACAATGCCGGCCAGACGTGGAACCGGGTCAACAATGAAACGCGAGTCTACGGTCGCGCCGACGATTTTGCCGAGGTCAAAGTCGACCCACGCAATCCGGACGTTGTGTACGTTGCCAACACTTCGACGTATCGCTCCACCGACGGCGGAACCAGCTTCACCGCGATCAAGGGCGCGCCCGGCGGCGATGACTACCACCGCATCTGGATCAACCCGGAGAATCCCGACATCATCCTGCTGGGCGCCGACCAGGGCGCCACGCTGACCGTGAACGGCGGCGCCACCTGGAGTTCGTGGTACAACCAGCCGACGGCGCAGTTCTATCACGTCATCACCGACGACCGCTTTCCCTACTGGGTGTACGGCGGGCAACAGGAGAGCGGGTCTATTGGCACCGCCAGCCGCAGCGATTACGGTGCCATCACCTTTCGCGACTGGCACACCGTGGGCGCGGAGGAGTACGGCTACGTCGCGCCCGATCCGCTGAATCCGAACATCATTTACGGCGGCAAGGGCTCGCGCTACGACCAGACGACCACCCAGACCCAGGACGTTTCACCGGTCGTGCTGCGGACAGGGAAGTACCGCTTCAATCGCACCGCGCCGCTCATCTTTTCTCCGGTGGACAAGCGCGCGCTTTACCTCGGATCGAACGTGCTGTTCAAGACAACTAACGGCGGGCAGAGCTGGGAGGTCGTCAGTCCCGACCTGACGCGCGAGCATCCCGGCGTGCCGCCAAACCTGGGAAATTTTGCGGCCAAGGACAAGACCGAACATCGCGGCGTCATCTACAGCATCGGGCCGTCGTTCAAGGATGCGAACGTCATTTGGGTGGGCAGCGATGACGGGCTCATCCACGTGACCCGCGACGGCGGCAAGACCTGGCAAAACGTCACGCCTCCGGAGTTAACGCCATGGAGCAAGGTGGCGCAGATCGAGGCCGGACACTTCGACACCAGCACCTGCTATGCCGCGGTGAACCGCTTCCGGCTTGACGACCTGCATGCCTACATCTACCGCACGCACGACGGCGGCGAGACCTGGCAGAAGATTACCAACGGCTTGCCCGACGATGCCGCGGTCAACACGGTGCGCGAAGATCCGGAACGCAAGGGCCTGTTGTTTGCTGGGACGGAGACGAGCATCTGGGTGTCGTTCGATGACGGCGACCACTGGCAGGCGCTGCAACTGAACCTGCCGCACACCTCCATGCGCGACCTGGTGGTGCATGGCGACGACATCGTGGTGGGCACGCACGGGCGGTCGTTCTGGATCCTGGATGACATTACGCCCTTGCGGCAGATATCGGCCATGGATAATGCCAATGCCGCGCAGGCCGGGGCGCACCTGTTCAAACCGCAGGTGGCGTATCGCGTGCGGCGCAGCACCAATACCGACACGCCGCTGCCGCCGGAAGAGCCGGCAGGCCAGAATCCGCCGGACGGCGCGATAATCAACTATTACTTGAAAGATGGAAGCCAACAGGCTGTTTTAGAAGTACTTGACTCTACAGGAAAGCTGGTGCGGCGCTACGCCAGCACCGACAAGCCGGAGGAGATCAATCCCAGGGATCTGAATGTGCCGGAATATTGGGTGAAGCCACCGCGGGTGTTGGCAGCCTCGGCGGGGATGCACCGCTGGGTTTGGGACCTGCATTATCCGCCGCCGGCCGTACTGAAGCGGGACTTGCCGATTTCGGCGATTCCCCACGACACGCCGTTGGCGCCGCAAGGGCCGCGCGCGCTGCCGGGCGAGTACACGGTGAAGCTCACGGCGGGCGGGAGGACCTTGTCGCAAAAACTCACGGTGAAGATGGACCCGCGCGTTACCACGCCGGCGGAGGGCCTGGCGCAGCAATTCGACATCGCAACCAGGATCGCCGATGCGCTGCAGCAGGACTACGACGCCCTGCAGCAGGTGCGCTCGGTGCGGGTGCAGTTAAAGAACCTGCTGATGCCCGCCAAGACGTTGCCCAGCGATGCTGCCGAAGCGATCAACGAACTGGACAAGACCTTGCGAGCACTGGAGGGCGCGCGCGGCGAATTCGGACAGCGCGCTGCCAGCGACAATCTTTTGGGCCTGAACAGCAGCCTCGGGACCGTGTTTGAGATGGTGGACAGCGCCGACGCGGCGCCGACGTCGCAGGCGGTTGCGACCTTCCGTGACTTGCAGCGGTCGCTAACACCGCTGCTCACTAAATGGGACCAGGTAAAGGCGCGTGACGTTCCGGCACTCAACCAGAAATTGCGGTCGGCAAACTTGCCGGAAATTCAGATTTCCAGCGGCGCCAAGTAAACGCAAGCCGAGGGCGCGGAGCGGCAGAGCACGCGCAGGGGATGGCCGGGTTTTCTGCTGCTTCAGGCGGGCAACAGTTCCAAATAGATGCTGTCCTTGCTCCAAAGCCAGGGAACGCGGGCCAGCCAGTACTTGCGGCGGATCGCCTGGCGGGCGGCGGCCTGGTCGGACGCGATGCGTGCGGTGGCGGGAACGTGCGGGCCGAGCGGACGGCCGCGGAGGGTGGAGGGCGCGACCTCGACGCGTGGATTGTTCCGGATGCGTTTCATCTTGCCGGCGTCGGGACGGGTGAAGATGTACAGGCGGCCATCGGCCTCGGCGAACCACACCGGCGTATGCACTCCCGCACCGCTCTTGCGGAAGGTGACCAGGTCAATGTAATGGCACCCGCGCAGGTGAGTGAAATCGCCGGGCATCGGCGACCAGTTTATCTGATTAGAATGGGGCCGGTGAATGAACCCCCAAACTTCCCGTATGGCGCCTGGTTGCGCGAGTGGTTCACGCGGCGCGGCGTGCTGCGCACGTCGGCGGAGCTGGTGAAGGGCGCTTTCGAAATTGCGCGCGACCATCTGCCCTCGCGCCGCCGCCTGCGCTACGGCGACATTGATTTCGACTGGGACTATCGCGTGGATACCACCTGGTCAAACCTGCCGCTGGGCACGCGGATCCGCGAGGTGCTGGCTGGCCGCGGCTACCAGCCCAGCGACCCGCTGACGTTCCACGAAATGATGGCGCAGCTTGCCATCGATTTCGCCGAATTCACTTTCATGGACCTGGGCTCGGGCAAAGGACGTGCCCTGCTGATGGCTTCCGACTATCCCTTCCGGAGAATCATTGGCGTCGAGCTGCTGCCGGAATTGCACGCCATCGCCGAGGAGAACGTCCGCAAGTATTCCAGCCCGCGGCAGCTGTGCCGCAATTTCGAGTTGCATTGCGGCGACGCGCGCCGGTTTCAGCTTCCGCCAGAACCGCTGGTGGTGTTCATCTTCGATCCGTTCCCGGGAGACACTCTGCGGGAAGTGATCGCCGGTGTGGAGCGGTCGGTGAGGGAAGCGCCGAGAAAAGTATATCTGGCGTATCAGAATCCGATTTCGGAGCGCGCGGTGGCGGAGTTTTCGGGAATGCGGAAGATTGCGGGCACGATTGCGTATGCGATCTTTGAAGTCGCAGTTGGCGAGCATCTCAACCTGGAAGCTTAACGCCTCGCGCCTGGCGACTGGCGACTAGTGACCGCTACTCGTAACGCAGCGCTTCCACCGGCTCCATTTGCGCGGCCTTCAGCGCCGGCCAGAAGCCGGAAATTACGCCCACCGCGGCCAGGATCAGGAACGAAGCGGTAAGCACCACCGGCGAAGTGCGCAGGAAGATGTCGCCTTCGTGGTTGGCCATGTGGAAATCCTCGGCGTAGAGCGGCATGGGCGGCACGGCGTGAGCGATCGTGGTGGCGACGAGCATGCCCAGCGCGCCCCCGATAAAGGTAATCACTAGGGCTTCGACGAGGAACTGGCCGAGGATATCGAGTTTGCGTGCGCCACTCCTGTTTCCTTGGACTCATGGCCGGCGGGAACGTGAGCAAAATGGGTTCCCAGCCAGGCGTTGATCTCCAGGTCCAGCCGTGTACTCGCTAACGGTCCCGATAGGCTCGACTGACAACGTGGGGGAAACGAAATATCAGAGCGGTGTCGTACAATGCCGGTTCGCTAGATGCCCGCAAGGAGGTGAGATGCGTAAGTTTGCCGTTCTGGTGTTGCTTTCGATCGTTTGCCTGACAGCGGTAGCGCAGGAACGAGGGGCGGAACGCCGCGGCGCCGCGCCTGCCGAACATCCCGCCGAAGCCAAAGATGACGAAGCCAAGCCTCCCGTCGCCGAGAAGGAAGCGCCGGAAGAGAAGCCGGTGGTCACGCATCACCAGATGACCGTCGGCGGCAAGCCGCTGCGCTACACCGCGACCGTCGGCATGATGCCGATCAAGAACGAGCAGACCAACAAGGTGGAAGCGCACATGTTCTACGTGGCCTACACCCTGGACAATCCGCCGGCGGGACGTCCGCTGACCTTTGCCTTCAATGGCGGGCCGGGCTCGTCGTCGGTGTGGCTGCACATGGGCGCCATCGGGCCGAAACGCGTCAAGATGCTGCCCGAAGGCGGCATGCCGGCGCCGCCCTATCAGATCGAGGACAACCAGTACACCTGGCTCGACGCCACCGACCTTGTCTTCATTGACCCGGTCGGCACCGGATACAGCCGCGCGCTGACCCCGGAGCTGGGCAAGAAATTCTGGGGCTTGCAGGGCGACATCGCGTCGGTGGGCGAATTCATTCGCATGTACTTGACACGCTCGCAGCGCTGGACCTCGCCGCTATTCCTCGCCGGCGAAAGTTATGGCACCACGCGCGCCGCAGGCTTGTCCGGGTACCTGATTGATCGCGGCATCCCGCTTAACGGCATCACGCTCATCTCCTCCGTGTTGCACTTCGAAACCCTGAGCTTCGCGCGCGGCAACGATCTGCCCTATATCGCCTACCTTCCGACCTACGCCATGACGGCGCAATACCACAAGCGGCTGCCGCCCGATGTGCAGGCGATGGATGGGGCAAAGCTGCTCGCCGAAGTAATGCAGTGGGCGAACTCGGGCTATGCGGAAGCCTTGCAGAAGGGCGACCGCCTCACCGCCGATGAGCGCCGCGCCGTCATCGAGCGCCTGGCGCGCTACACCGGGCTGAGCCAAACTATTCTTGACGAGCACGACCTGCGCATTGACCAGCAGACCTTCAGCCGCGAACTGTTGCGCGACCGAAAGCTCCAGGTCGGGCGTCTCGACAGCCGCTTCACCGGGGCGGCTTCACCTGAGATGGGCGGTTTCGGCTACGATCCCAGCGAAGCCGCCATCCGCCCGCCGTTTACCACCGTTCTCAACGAGTACATCCGCTCCGAACTCGGCTACAAGACCGACCTGATTTATTACATTCTTGGCGGCGGCATCGGCGCGCAGTGGGACATGGGCACGTCAACCCGCGGAGGATTTCCCGAAACCGCCGAGGCCCTGCGCCGCGCCTTCGTCAAGAATCCCTACATGCGAGTGCTGGTGGCGGAAGGCTGGTACGACACCGCCACGCCCATCCTCGGCATCGAGTACACCCTCAGCCACATGGGGCTGGACGCCTCCATGCGCAAGAACATCTCGACCGCGCAGTATCCCGCCGGCCACATGGTGTACATCCAGGTGACCTCGCTGGCGAAGATGAAGAAGGATGTGGTCGAGATGATGCAGCAGGCGCTGAAGGGCGGAGGCAACGACCTGAGCCCGGCGAAATGAATCGGGTGATTTCGTGATCGGGTGATCGGGTGATTTGCAGCGCCACACGCCAATTCAGATCACCCGATCACCAGATCGCCGGATCACCCGATTACTTCCACGCCCCTTCCTGCCCCGGTTCATACCCCGGAATTTTCTTGCCCTGCAGGTAAATCTCGAACCAGTTGACGATGTGCTCCAGGCGCTCGATGCGGTGCCACGGCTGGCCGGAGCGCGACAATTCGTGCGACTCGCCGGGAAAGCGCACCATCGCAGTCGGCACCTTGCGATACTTCAGCGCGCGGAACATCTCTTCGCCGCCGGCGCCTTCCGGTGTGCGCCAGTCGGCATCGCCCAGAATCAGCATCAGCGGCGTCTTCACTTCGTTGATATAGGTGATCGGCGAGCGCTCCACGTATTCCTGTGGATCTTCGAATGGCGGCTTGCGGAACCAGTTCGGCTGGAACAGCGTGAAGTCTGCCGAGTACCACCATGCCGCCCAGCTCGCGATGTCGCGCTGCGAGACTGCGGCGGCAAAGCGCGTGGTGTGGCCTACCACCCAGTTGGTCAGCAACCCGCCGCCGCTGCCGCCGGTTACGCCCAGCCGATTGTCGTCAATGTAGCCGCGCCGGATCAGTTCATCCACGCCCGCCATCAGGTCTTTGAAATCGTCGCCGGGATAGTGGTACTGGATGATGTTGCCGAACTCCTGCCCGTAGGTCGTGCTCCCGCGCGGATTGGGATAGAGCACCACGTAGCCCTTGGCGGCCATCCACTGGAACTCGTGATCAAACACCCAGCCATACGCAGCATGCGGTCCGCCGTGGATGTTCAGGATGAGCGGGTACTTCTTTTTTGGGTCGAAGTCCGGCGGCTTCTGCGCCCACGCCTGGATTTTCTTCCCATCGAAGCTGGTGTAGGTGATCTCCTCCGGCTCAGTCAGGTTCAGTTGCGAAAACAACTTGTGATTCACGTCCGTCAGGCGCTGCAGCGAGCCGTTGGGCAGCACCACAAACAGGTCTCCGATATTGGTCGGCGTCGAAACACGCACCACCAGCATGGTCCCGTCGGGCTTCTCGACGTATGACCCAACCGCCTGGTCACCGTGAGTTACCGCCGAGTTCTTCCCGGTGGCGACATCGAAGCGTTCCAGGTTGCCGCGCCCCTCACGTCCGACCAGGACCACCAGGGAGTTTCCGTCGGCGCTCCACAGCGGGCGCGACCCGCCTGAGGCGCGGGGCGATCCCTGGTCGCCGAACACACCCGAGCCCACGTCCCAGTCAAAGCTCGTGGTCAAATTGCGCAGCTTGGCGCCCGGCGCCAGGTCTACCACCCACAGGTCTTCCTGGGTATAAGAGCGCACCGGCTGGTTGGGCGAGCCGAAAAACGCCATGCGCTTGCCGTCGCGACTGACGGCGATCGAGTGCAGCGCGCCGCCCTCAATGCGCGTGACTTCCTTGATCTCGCCGCCGGTCGCCGGAACCGCGTACACGGCGTTCTGCGGCAATTCGTAGTACGGCTCCAAAGTTCGGTTGGAAACGAAATAGATTTTCGAACCGTCCGGCGCCCAGGTGGCTTCCTGTTCGGAAAATTCGCCCGAGGTAAGCTGCTTGGGCTTCGCGCTCTCTTCCGCACCGCCGCCGGCGGCGGGAATGCTCCAGATGTGGCTGGGATGGGTGAAATCCAGGTATCCAGCGCCGTTCGTGCGATACACGGCGCGGCTGACGACTTTCACGTCGCTTTCGTGCTCCGGCTTTCCGCACTTCGCTTTGTCACTCTCGGATTCTTTGTCGTTGCCGTTTTTGCCGCCCTTGCACGCTTCTTTCGCTTCATCCTCCGCAGTGGTGGAGCTGTTGAACGCGATGGTGCGGCCGTCCGGCGACCAGGTTGGACGCACCGCGCCTTTCGCCAACTTGGTAAGCGGCCACGGTTCGCCGCCGGTGAGGGGAAGGATGTAGACCTGCGGCGGCTGGCGCTTGCCTTCTTTTTCCACGCTGCGCACAAAGGCCAGCCGCGTGCCCTCCGGCGACCACTGTGGCGACGTGTCCCGCGTGCCCGAGGTCAGCATGCGCGGCTCGCCACCGCGGGTGGAGACGGTCCAGATGGACGTGTTGTAATCGTCCTTTTTGTCGTTAACCACCACTCTGACGAACGCCACCTGCGAACCGTCAGGCGAAACTTGAGGATCGGCGATCCAGGTGAACTGAAACAGATCTTTTCCCGCGATCGGGCGCTGGTCGGCCGCGGAAGCGCCGAGGGTGCAAAGCAACAAGCAGGCGAGCAGGACGGCGCGCCGGCCGCGGGCAGATGTCATGGCGAATCTCCGAACAGAAATGTCGTGATACGACAGGCCTACCGTCCCCCGAGGTGCGGGGCAGTGGAATGATATCAAACGGCCTGGGGGCGAGATTGGTCGAGGCGGGTTTCCAGTTCGGCCAGCGACTCGACCCGCGGATACGCGGTATCGCGATACGCGCCCGCGACATCGATCAGCACCGCACGCATGCCCACAGCCTGCGCGCCGACGAAGTCAATCGAGTAAATGTCGCCGACATACAGGCTCTCCTCCGGCGTGGCGCCCAACTCCGCCAGGGCACATTCGAAGATGCTCCGGTCGGGCTTCTCAAAACCACAATGGCGCGAATCGGTGAAGCAAGCGAAGCAGTCGTCGAGCCTGAGCAACTCGAACAACCGGCGCACGCTGCCGTCGGAGTTGCTGATCAGCCCGATACGGTATCGGCGCTGGAGCTGTTTCAGCACCTCGCGAGTGTGGGGACGCACTCGCCGCCAGTTCATGCCGCTGCGCGCCGCCGCGACCAGCGCGGCACGGAGTCCGGCATCATCGCCGATGCCCAGCTCGCGAAACAGGCTGAGGTAATACAGGTCCCAGTATTGCGCGTCCACGGAGTGGTGCCCATCGCGGGCCGCGTCGAATTGGCGCTTGGCGTCGCGTTCGGCGGCGTAGAGCTGTTCTTCGGAAGGAAACAGGTGGAGCTCGGCCAGCGCCGCCAGGGTGAGCGCGGCGTCGGGAAAAACGATGGTGCCGCCGGCATCGAAGAAAATGGTGGTGAGTGACACGGAAGCGCCCACATGCGCACGGAACTCAGGCCAATGTAGCACAGCCGCGGCGCGGAAACTGCGTGCCGGGGCCCAAGCGAAGCGTAGAATTGAATTTCATTCCGAAACCGCAAGCTTCGCTATTCTAGCCGGCGTGCGGCCGTGTCCCAAGTTGGAATTCGCGCACCGCGGCGGAGTGAACCAGGTGCTGGTTGGCGACCCGCCGCTGATATGCTTCGACAGGCGGCTGGGGCCGCGTTTTATAGGCGGGTGCATTCATGGCGGAAACCGTCTTCGTAGCGGATATCGGCGCGACCAAAATGTCAGCCGCAATTCTGGATCGCGATGGCAAGGTGCTGGCACGCAGGACGGAGTCGCTGGATGTGTCCGCCACGCTCGGGCCGGTCAAACAAATCGCGCGTATTGCGTCCGAACTGGGGCAGGCACGAGACAAGTACAGCGCGGCGGGGATCGCCGTGGTCGGCATGGTGCGTTGCGATGGCACGGTTTGCGCCCAGGAACTGCCGGGCTGGGACAAGATCCCGCTGACTCGCCTCCTGCAAAGCAAGCTGCGCATTCCGGTGGTGGTGGAGAGCAACTACAACGCCGCCGTGCTGGGCGAGACCTGGCGTGGCGCCGGTCGCGGCAAGAATGACGTGGTCGTGCTTACCGCCGGTGTGACCGTGGGCGCGGGAATCATCAGCGGCGGGCGGCTGCTGCGCGGCGCGCATTGTCTTTCCGGCTCCGCCGGTTGGATGACGGTCAGCGAGGCCGACGGTTTCGAGGTGCGCAAATGCGGAGGCCTGGAGGCGTTTGCCTCCGAGCCGGCCATCGTGCGTGCCGCAAAAAATGCGGTCGTAGCCGGTTGCGGCGGCGCCTTGGCCGAGTTCGAGCCGGATGCTTTCACCGCCGAAGATATCGCCGAGCTTGCCCGCCGTGGCGATGCCACCTGCAAGCAGATCTATCGCCGCGCCGGCAAGCTGCTCGGACTTGCGGTCGCCAACCTGGTCAATCTTTTCGATCCCGAAGTCGTGGTCTTCGGCGGTTCGCTGGCTTCGGCGACCGACCTGTTCTGGGACGAACTGACCCACACCGCCCTCAGCCGCTGCCATCCCATCGCCGCTCGCCAGGTACGCATCCGCATCAGCGGCCTGGGCGAAGATGCCAACCTTCACGGCGCCGGCTATCTGGCATGGCAGAGCGCCAACACCGCCGCCTCGCCGCCCACTTCCTATGAAGACCCCCAACAGGTTTCGGCCAAGAAAGTGAAGAGAAAATTGTCGTCCCCTCGCGCCCACGCGGTAGCCCGGTAGTTTGAAGTCCGGGACAGCGTAAAATTCAATTCTCTCTTCCATGGTTCCAACGCCTTTAACCGCTGCAGCCTTCAATCGCGGACGCCTGTTCCTCTCCGCCTGCGGTGCATTGTTCATATTCGGCGTGGTGATGGTGCTGCTGGGGACTCTTTTCGGCATGCCGCAGATGCGCGCGCGGCTGCAGTTGACCGACATGGTGCGCCAGGGCAATCTGCAAACCCTGCTGCTGTTCGGGGTTTTCCTGGCGACGGTTGTCGCCGGGCCGCTCATCGACCGGTTCGGCAACAAGCTGATGCTGGCCGTCTCCGCCCTGCTTGCCACCGTGGCGTTGGCCGGATTCGCGGTCGCAACCGGTTACCGCGCGGCCCAGGTATTCGGGTTCATTCTGGGCGCGGGTGGCGGTGGACTGAACATGGCAAGCAATGTTCTGGTCTCCGACATTTTCGATGACGATCGTGGAGCGAAGCTGAACCTGGTCGCGGTTTTCTTTGGCGTTGGGGCACTGTTCATTCCCCTGACCGCGGCCGCCGTCGGTCCCGAACACATCGTTCCCGTCATGCTCGCGGCCGCTGCCATTTCAGCCGGCTGCATGGTTGCCTATCTTGTCCTCCCGTTTCCGCCGGCGCGCGAGGCCAGCGGGTTCTCGCTCCGGGAGGCCGGTAACGTGGTGCGCTACCCCGGTGTGCTGCTGTTCGCGTTTCTTCTCTTTTTCGAATCCGGCAACGAGGCCGCCTTCATTGGATGGACCTCCACCTGGGCCGGAGAGATGTCGGCGACGGCCCGCAACGCGACCCTGGTCCTGGCGCTATTTCAAGCCATGATGATGCTGGGGCGCATCAACGCCAGCCGCCTGCTGCGCGCAATTACCGAGCAGCAGTTGGTGTTGGCCAGCGGCGTGGGCGCGCTGCTTGCCACGCTGATTGTGGCGGTCGCGCCTTCGGTCCCGGTGCTGGCTCTGGGTGTGGCGCTGGGCGGTCTGGCCTGCGCTTCGATTTATCCCACCATACTGGCGATTGCCGGCGATCGCTACCGCAGCTTTTCCGGGACCGTGTTCGGCGTGCTCTTTGCCGTCGGGCTCAGCGGAGGCATGGTGTTCCCGTGGAGCATTGGGCACCTGTCGCAATCGTTCGGATTCCGCGCCGGCATGGCGATGCCCTTGCTCGGTGCTGCCATGATTTGCGTGCTCTTGCTCATCATCCGCGCGCGCAGTGTGTCAAATCTTAGCCAGGGATTACACCGATGAACACGGATCAGAATTAGTCAGATCCGTGCTCATCCGCCTTGGCGCAAGAGGGTTACAATTCAATCTGTTGCCGGTCATAGCAGAAGGTGCACTTGAAGGCTCGTCCATCCTGCCGGTTCTTTTTTCAAATTACAAATTACCAATTACCAATTACAAATTGAGGGTGTTTTCCTCCCGCACCGATTGGCCGCTCGCGCCCAACCGCTTCAGCACGGCTCTGGAGAAGCATCGGGCGTCGGGCAGGGAACTGCTCGACCTTACCGCCTCCAATCCCACCAACCTCGGCTTGCGCTACGACGCGGAGGCGATTCTTGCCGCGCTCGCGAACCCCAACGCCCTCGAGTATCGTCCCGACGCCAGGGGCATGCGCGTTGCCCGCGATGCCGTGAGCGCGTACTACGGCGAGCACGGCGCCCACATTGATCCTGAGCGGCTAGTGCTCACCACCAGCACCAGCGAGGGTTATTCTTTCGTTTTCCGGCTGCTCTGCGATCCCGGCGATGAGGTGCTGGTGCCGGCGCCCAGCTATCCGCTCTTCGAATTTCTCGCTGACATCCAGGACGTGCGGCTTCGCCCTTATCCGCTGTTCTATGACCACGGCTGGCACCTGGATGTGCACGCCCTCACCACCGCCGCGGGCGAGCGCACCCGCGCCATCATGCTGGTTCACCCCAACAACCCCACCGGCTCTTACGTCAAGCCGGCCGATGCGGAGCAGTTGAACGCCATCTGCGCCCAGCGCGGCTTGGCGCTGGTGGTTGACGAAGTCTTCCTCGACTTCGCGCATGACGGCCATGCCGGCGCGACCCTTTCGCAAAACGCAAGCGCCCTTACCTTCACTCTCAGCGGGCTGTCGAAAATCGCGGGCCTGCCGCAGATGAAATTTGCCTGGATCGCGGTCGGCGGTCCCGAAGACCTGGCGCACCAGGCCATGGCGCGGCTGGAGGTCGTTGCCGATACCTATCTCTCCATGAACGCACCCATCCAGCTTGCCGCGCCCGTGCTGTTCGCCCAACGTCACGACTTTCACCGGCAGCTCATGGGGAGAATTCGCGCCAACCTGGCGGAATTGGATCGTCAGCTCGCCGCGCAGCAGGCCTGCGTGCGCCTGCAGATCGAAGCTGGGTGGTATGCCGTGCTGCGGGTGCCGGTCACGCGCTCCGACGAAGATCTCGTCATCGAGCTGCTGCAGCAGAAATCAGTCCTGGTCCATCCCGGACACTTTTACGATTTCCCCGCCGAGGGATATCTCGTGCTCAGCCTGATTGCGCGCGAAGAAGAGTTCAGGGAAGGAATCAAGAGGCTGCTACAGAAAATTGAAAATTGAAGATTGAAAATTGCAGATTGCAGATTGAAAAGGTGCATCGGTACCCAGGCAGCTTCACGCATTCTTCATTCTTCATTCTTCATTTCAGGAAGGGATTGCTCTCCCGCTCCTCTCCAATCGTGGTTTCCGGCCCGTGACCGGGAACAACGATGGTTTCGTCCGGCAGCGCCAGCACGCGCCCCTTCAGGGAGTCCATGATCTTGTCGAACGAACCGCCGGGCAGGTCGGTACGCCCGATGCTGCCGGCGAACAGCGTGTCCCCGGCAATCAATTTCTTTTCGGCAGGGAAGTACAGGCAGATGCTGCCTTCGGTGTGCCCCGGCGTGTGCATCACGGTAGCGTCGAGGGTGCCCACGCGCAGCCGGTCGGCGTCCTTGACACTCTGGTCGATCGCGATCTTGCCTGGCGGCTTCATCCCCACCCACGCCGCCTGCACGTCCATCATCTTCAGCAGCGCCTGGTCGTTCTGGTTAATCAGGATGGGCGCGCCGGTGAGCCGCTTCAGCTTCATCGCCCCGCCGACGTGGTCAATGTGCGCGTGCGTGATCACGATCTGCTTTACCTTGAGCCCGTGCTGCTCGACGATTTGCACGATGTCGTCGATCTCGTCACCGGGATCGATCACCATGGCTTCGCGCGTGCCCTCATCGCCGATGATGGAGCAATTGCACTGCAGGGGACCGACGGGAAGAATCTTGTGGATCATAAACAAGCTCTTAGCTGTTAGCTCTTAGCTTTTAGCTGCTCGGGTCACAACCGAAAAAGCGTACACGTGAATCAAAAGCGTACAGGTGACAAAGGGAAAACTGAAAAAGGCTCTCACGTCGCGGAGAGCCTTCAATGTTAAACGAAACCAGCTAAGAGCTAAAAGCTACTTCGGCGCCGGCGTGCTGGTCGGCGGCTTTTGCGGAGCCGACTGCGCTGGCTGCGTTTTCAGGTTCTGCAGCACCGAGGTGCTCGACCGGCGCGAGGCAAAGATCGAGAGCGTGATCGAGGTCAACATGAAGATCACTGCCGCCAAGGTGGTCGCCTTGCTCAGCAGGGTGGCGGCGCCGCGCGGCCCGAAGGCGGTCTGGCTGCCCATGCCGCCGAACGCAGCGGCGATGTCGGCGCTTTTCCCGCTCTGCAGCAGGACCACGATGATGAGAAACAAGGAAACGATGATGTGTATGACGGTAAAGAGAACGACGAGCATTTCCGGCCTGATGCGGCGAGAAGCCGCTTCCTTTCTTCGGGTACCCGGCACGCGCCGCTTCTGCGCGGGACGGGCTGAACTTCCTCTGGGCGTTTCGGGATTGCGAGTTGGTGCGGAAGGGGGGATTTGAACCCCCACGCCTTTCGGCGCCACCCCCTCAAGATGGTGTGTCTGCCAGTTCCACCACTTCCGCATTGCCCAAGGCGGCCAACCATCAAGACCGAATCGAATGAGGCCTGATTATTATAGCAAACGCGGGTTTACCGCTGGTTGCCGCCGTAGGGTGCTGCGTAAGAGCATCAATCATTACTCCCGGCGCGCCATGATCATCGGCTCGATCACCGCGTGATTGCTGGCTTCGGGATCGGCCACGCGAGCGACGGTAATGACCAGCGTATCTGACGTGGCCTCATGGGGCACATCGAATGTGAACGTCAGTTCTTTGGTTTCGTCAGTTCCGAGGTCGAACAGGATCTTTTTGCTGGATGACAGGTAGGTTTTCACGTCCACGATCATGGCTTTAAATGTGTCGGCGGGTCCGAAGTTCCTCACCACGACTGTGCAGGTATTCTGTTCACCGGCTTTCCACTCCGCGTAGCGCGAAGTCGACACAGTGAACAATTGCGGGCGGATGACCTTCGATTGCACTCGCTGAAAACGATAGCCGCGCATGTCGAGCCCGGTCGCATAAACCTGGAAGGGTTCGTTAGGGACATTCACTTCGCCTTCATAGGTGCGGTCGTCTTCCCCTTCGCCGTGCCGCTTGGCTAGCTGGATTTTCTGTATGACCTCGCCGCGCGGGCTACGGAATTGGAAACCAACGGTGCTGTACTGCCCGCTCATCCTGGCTTCGACCGAATAAGTGTGTCCGGCCACGGGGAAACCGGGAATCTTGAATAGTCCCTGGTGTCCGGGCCTGCCCGCTACTTCCTGGAATTCGAAAGAATTGAAATCGACATCGTCGGGCCTCGCCGATTCTGTCGCGTTTTCATTTGCACCGGTGCTTTTGTCCGGGATCGCCGTGATCGTCAGCGAAAAATTGCCATTGCCGCGCACCACCACCGCCCACGTGCCGGGTTCCGGATTCTCGACGGCGTAGATTCCGCCATTTCCCAGCGCGACATACCTGACACCAGGGTTTGCGGCACCGATTATGCCCCCGCTTGGCGCCGTCACCTGAACTGAGGCCACGCCGGTTGCCGAAACGACCAATTGGCGGTTGCCACTGTTCAGTGGCGCCCGGTACGTGCGCTCGCCGGCGATGGGTCCATGCACCGACAGCAGTTCCTGTTTGTTCGAGTAGGTATTAAGAGCCAGAACCGCGCCCAGTTGTTCGGCATTGTTCCGGTCCAGGACGTAGACCTGGCCGCCGGTTTGATCGGCCAGCTTCTGATACGCCGGATCGATCTTGATGGGTTTCCCGCTGTTACTTGGAGGCTGCTGTTGCTGGCTGATCGCGGTCGCGACACTGAAAAGCACGGCGATCGAAACCTGAACGAACTTGCGTACGCTGCTTGCCATGAGGTGATCCCGCGAGAACACCTCCAGTTGATAACATCAGGCTCGTGCCACGTCCAGTTACTGCAGTGCCGGTGCTGCTGCCGGCTAAGGTCGAGCTTCCGCAGCCCCGTGCAATTCACCAGCGGGCGATTAGTTTGGACTACTCGGCGCGGGCGCCCGCCTTGCGCGCTTCTTCCTGGATGTCGGCCAGCTTCTGCTTGGCGGCGGCAACCGCCTTTTGCCTGTCGTCAAGCTCGGCACGCTGCTTGCGGTCATCTTCCGCCCACTTCTTCGAGTCGCGCAGGTTGTTGCCTACGTCGGCATAGTAGACCGCTACTTTCAGGCGATACTCGCGCTGGGCGACGTCGAGCTCGCGTTCGAGCTGGGCGATGTTCTTCTTCTGCTCGTCCGCTTTCGCCTTGAAGGAAGCCGCCAGCTTCGCCTTATCCTCCGCGCCGGGGGCCGCGGCCGCATCGCTCTTACCGGACTTGTCGCTCTTGGCTTCATCTGCAGCGGCGGGTGCCGCAGCGTCGGGTGCCGGAGCGGCGGCCATGGCGATATCGTCGTTGGTAATAACCCTGGCCGAGCTTGGCCGCTTCGACTGCCGCTGTTGCCGAGCCACTTCGCCCAGAGATTGCTGCGCCCCGGCGCAGGTGACGATGGTGAAGGCAACCACGAAGGCCGCCGCCAACAGAGACAAGTTCCGTTTCATGAAGGTTATCTCCCCAACCCGCGGGCTGCGCTGCGATTCCAGAGTTCCGAGAATATTGTAGCTCCGGGCGATCGCATTTTTGGCAACGATTCGTATCGGAAGCGCTAAGGTAAACGCGGCAATTGGCCATGTCCCGTCGCTTGCCCCACTAAAGTCATCAGGCAGACGGCGCCGTAACATTCGCCGCCGCTGCCCAGGGCGGGCGCGATGGTGATGCTGAGCCGGCGCTGCTCTCCCGAAGGGGTGGCGTAATCGGCCTCCAGACCCCGGAAGACGGCGGCATCGCGCAGCGCACTCTCCAGCGCCTCGGCAATGCCGTCCGGGGTCGCCTGCTGATCGCGGCTGCGCAGCGAGGTCACGCCGCGGAACAGGTCGCGCGGATGCATCCCGGAAACCATGGCGTAGCCGAGGATGTCGCGGGCAGCGGGGTTGGCGAATTGCCCCAGCCCCGCAGGGTTGAAGACGACCACCCCGGTATCGAGGTTGGTGAGAACGGCAGCCGACAGGTTCTCGCTCATGGAAGCGCGCTCGTGCGCCTCCCGGCGCAGCCGCTGCAGTTCCTGCTCTTTGTCCTTGAGCTGCTGGATAACGCCGTGGTACGTGGCCAGGGCGAAGGCGGGCGCATTGTCGGCGCGAGGCGTGGGCACGCTCAGGTCTTCGACCATTTCCTTGCGCAGCCGGCGCATGAACCATACGCCCAGGATGAACATCGACGCGACGAAGACGAACAGCAGCAGCATCCGCAGGATCACCGGGTTGGCGAGCAGTTTCATAGGTACACGCCCCAGTACCAGTGGAGCAGGCGGTGTCCGAAGAACAGGGCAACGAGCGCCATGGCGCCGAGAAACACGCCGAACGGCATTTCGTAATGGCTGTACACGGTGCGCGCCGAGCGCCAGGCGCGGCGTCGCGCCACGCTGGCCGGCTCGCGATTGCGCGCCATCCGCCGGCGCGTGCGCTTGATCCACACCGTCAACACCGTTACCAGCCCGAACAGCGAGCCCACCAGCGAGGCGCCGAAGATGGTCAGCATCGTCAGGCGGACGCCGAGAAATGCACCCACCAAGGCCATCAGCTTCACATCGCCCAGGCCCATGCCTTCGCGGCCGCGCGCGTGCAGGTACAGCACGGCGATGCCATAGAAAAAAGAAGCGCCGAGGGCGGCGCCCAACAAGGCATCCGCGAACGACAGCCATCGCCACGAAATCGGCCCGGCGCGGGCGCGCCACATTCCCGCCACGAGCTGCGCCACCACGTCATTCAGCGGGGCCACCAGGCTGAACCCCAGCCCCGCCGCCAGCCCGGGCAGGGTGAAGGCGTCGGGAAGCAGCTTCCACTCCGCGTCCATGAAGATGAGGCCGACGATCAGAAACGAGAACACGCAGTATTTCAGGGTGAAGATGGTCAGGCCAGATTGCGCGTAGCAGGCGAGAAACAGAAATGCCGTGAGCAATTCCACGGCGGCGTAGCGAGGCGAAATCGGCGCGCCACAGTGCCGGCACCGGCCTCGCAGGATGAGCCAGCTCAGCACCGGGATATTGTCGTAGGGCTGGATGGCGTGGTGGCACTGTGGGCAGGCGGAGTGCGGCGTGACCACGGAAATCTCGCGCGGAATGCGGTGGATGCAGACGTTCAGGAAACTTCCGAACGCCAGTCCGAACACGAAAACCGCGGTTGCCGGCAAAGGGTCCATTCGCTTGCAGGAATGGATTGATTATGGCAGCGGCCGGAGCCGGGTGGCTAGTGTCGAATGCGGCTACGGTTGGTGAAATCTACGGTGTGACGTGGAACCGAATGCAGGACACCAGAACTCGGCCCAAGAATTGCGCCCGGCATTTGGGTGTAGCTTACGATAAGCGCTGTTATCACTCGTTGTCTGAACGAGCGCACCGGGCCGCTAGTACGACCGGGAGACCCCCCGGCTCTGCCGGGGAGGCAGTAGAAGTTTGACAAATCCGGCAGTGCGCTTTCCTCCGTTCTTGTGGTCCGGGTTACCACATCGGCGTGTGGAGCTTGTGGTTTTGACTTTGACCGGTT
>DASWAR010000276.1:0-1926 GCA_036391015.1 Terriglobales bacterium | reverse complement strand
CGCCTTTCGTGGCATAACTGAGTTTCGAGACAACAGTTAGCGCCAACGAGGAGGCGGCTTTCGCTATGACAGAGTGTACCCAATCCAGCTTCCCTTTTGCATCCCATTTTTCGCGTGAGGTGGTGGCGCGCTTCGACGGCGGGCAGATCACCAGCGATGCGGGCGCGTTGCTACTTCGCCCGGTCGAGCAGCGAACCGGGATCTTGCGTCAGTTTGCGGCCTGCTTCCGCGACTACCGGAGGCCGGAGCTGGTCGAGCACACCGTGGGCGAGTTGGTCCGGCAGCGAGTCTATGGCCTCGCGCTGGGCTACGAAGATCTCAACGACCACGATCAGTTGCGGCAAGATCCGCTGCTGGCGATGTTGTCGGGCAAGTCCGATGTGGAGGGAAAGCATCGACGGCGTCGGCAGGATCGGGGCAAGGCTGGCGCCGGTAAGAGCACGCTCAACCGGCTGGAGTTGACTAAGGAGGACGCCCACCAGCGGACGCGATACAAGAAGATCGTTCTGGATGAGAAGGCGGTGGATGCGCTTCTGGTGGATCTCTACATCCAGGCTCAGCCTCGCCAACCGCAACGCATCGTGTTGGACCTGGACGCCACGGACGATCCGGTGGATGGGGAGCAAGAGGGGCGCTTCTTCCACGGCTACTACGGCGGTTACTGCTACCTGCCGCTGTACATTTTCAGCGGGGAGCATCTGCTGTGCGCCAGGTTGCGGCCATCGAACATCGACGCGTCCGCCGGAGCGCTGGAAGAGATCCAGCGCATCGTGAAACAGCTTCGCCGTGTCTGGCCCGCAGTGGAGATCGTGCTGCGTGCCGACTCGGGCTTCTGCCGCGATGCGATCATGAGCTGGTGCGAGCAGAACCGGGTCGGATACGTGTTCGGGCTAGCCAAGAATGAGCGACTGCTAAAGAAAGTCCGCAAGCCGATGCAGCAGGCCCAGCGGCAGTGGAAGCAGACAGCCAGGCCGGCGCGCGTGTTCACCGAGTTTCGCTATCGCACGCGGGAAACCTGGTCGCGAGCCCGTCGAGTGATCGGCAAGGCGGAGTACCTGGACAAGGGCGAGAACCCGCGCTTCGTGGTCACCTCCTGGAGTACGAAGCAGATGGAAGCGCGACCCCTATACGAGGATTTCTACTGCGCTCGCGGGGACATGGAGAACCGCATCAAGGAACAGCAACTGGCGCTGTTTGCGGACCGGACCTCGACCAGTTGGATGCGTTCCAACCAGATCCGGCTGTACTTCTCTTCGATCGCCTACTGTCTGATGCAAGCGCTGCGGCGTCTGGGTCTGGCCGGTACCGAAATGGCCAAAGCGCAATGCCAGACGATCCGGTTGCGGCTGCTAAAGATCGGCGCGCAGGTGCGCATCACGGTGCGCAAGATCTGGATCTCACTGGCGGCCGGCCACCCCGCCGCCGGCCTGTTTCAACAGGCCTATCACAACCTCATCGGCGGTGTTGCGCTACGATGTTGAGGCTCAGTGAAATCCGGAGAAAAGCTGAAGTTTCACTTTCTGAGGCCCAATTTCAGGCCCCACAAGGCGCCCCGCGCGCAATTTTGAACGAAAAAGCCTCCCCAGCCACCCTGCCCAGTACAGTCGGGCCGCGGAACGCAGGCAGAGACAGATCACAACGCGTCGCCAACACGCCCCACTCCGCCTGAAAACAAAACTCCCGCCTCCTCAGCCTCGTTCCGGAGTCTGTAGCTACCTCGATGAGAAGTCCGGGCTAGCGGACCGTCCAGCACCCGCCCTTAGGCTCGCTTCCGACGGCGCTGCCTGCGGAGCCACCACAGGAGCGCCGCGCCGAGCGCTGTGCCGCAGGCGATCAGCGCCACGTAGCGCTCGTGGCTGAGCGCCTCCGACCAGTGCTCGCCCAAGAAATAGCCGAGACTCATGAACGTCGCGGTCCACAGCACCG
>DASWAR010000275.1:0-2987 GCA_036391015.1 Terriglobales bacterium | reverse complement strand
ATAAAGAACGTAGTCGGTAGTCAGTAGTCGGTAGCCAGCGGATGCGCGTGATAGGCGCGTGCCGCAGCCAGCCGCAAACCCATGATGATACCAAGTGCGCGGGATTTAGGCGCGGGTGGAGAGCGAACGCGCGCTCAGGGAGTTCATTACGGGAATCGCCCAGTTACGCGCGATGATGTACAGAGTCGCCAGGCCGAGCAGGAGAACGATGACCTCCAGCCCGGTGGACCATTGGTGGAGGTGGTTGAAGGCGACACGGCGCGGGTCGGTGACCGGAATCTTGTCAATCTCGCCCATTTCGGCGCGCAGGGCCGCCATTTTCGTGCTGACGCCCATTTGCGAGAACAGGGTGGCCACCACCATGGCGAACACCAGCAGGTTGCGTGCGGCGGTGGCCTGCACGCTGCCCGAGGTATGGTAGGCCAGGAAGGTGGAGCAGATCAGGAAGATGCCGCCGCAGACCACGCCAATCCAGTGCAGCGAGGTGAGGGTGCGGGTCACCACCAGGCCGGAGAGATGGCGCGTGGGCAGCACGCTGAACAGTGCGGGCGCCACCACGAAGGAGAAGAAGATGATCCCGCCCACCCAGATCACCATCGAGAGCAACATGAAAAAGCGCAGCACGGACATATAAGTGGACCCACTTCTTACTTCTGACTTGTACTGCTACACCGGCACCGGGACGCCGTCCACGATCTCGCGCAGGATCTCTTCCGCCTGCTGCGATTTTTTCAAGGTAGACGAGTAGCGCCCGCTGACCACGACGCGGTGCGCGAAGACGTGGACCGCCAGCGCCTTGAAGTCGTCCGGGGTGGCGAAGGTGCGGCTGTCGAGGAAGGCCATGCCCTGCGCGGCGCGAAACAGCATGATGCCGCCGCGTGGCGAGACACCCAGCGATAGATACGCCGATTCGCGCGTGCGATTGACCATCGCCATGGCGTACTCCACCAGCGAATCGTCCACCCGGACGCGCGTGACTTCATCCTGGGTGCCGATCACATCGGCGGCGCTCAGCACCGGGCGCACGCTGTCGAGCTGCGCCGCGCCCGCCTCGGAACGCAGGATCTCGCGCTCGCTTGCGCCCGTGGGGTAGCCCATGTGCACGCGCATCAGGAAGCGGTCCATCTGCGATTCCGGCAGCGGGTAGGTGCCGTGGTGCTCGACCGGGTTCTGGGTGGCCATCACCATGAAAGGCTGCGGCAGGGAATAGGAGTGGCCGTCCACGGTAACGTGGGATTCGTTCATCGCCTCCAGCAGCGCGGACTGGGTTTTCGGCGTGGTGCGGTTGATTTCGTCGGCCAGCAGGACGTTGGTGAATACCGGGCCACGCTTGAATTCGAAGCGCTGCTCGACGGCGGAGTACATGGAGATGCCGAGCACGTCGCTGGGCAGCATGTCGCTGGTGAACTGGATGCGCTGAAAGGTGCAGTCCAGGGCGCGCGCCAGCGCTTGCGCCAGCGTGGTCTTGCCGACCCCAGGCACGCCTTCGATCAGCAGGTGGCCGCGCGCGAACAGCGCCACCAGGGCGAGACGGATGACCTCGTCCTGGCCGCGGATGATGGTGCGCAGCGCCGCCTGCAACGCGGCCGCGCGGGCAGCCGGGCTCTGGATGGTGTGGGGAGACATTACCAGCGATTGTAAACCAGCTTGCGTTGCCGGTCGTGCGCCGAAATGGGCGCAATAACGGAACGAAAGTGCCTGTGCTGCTCGCGCTGCTTGCATTTCCCGGTCTCCGGCGTAACAATTTGGCCGCACAACGGCCCGAAATCTTGAACACGCTGCCCGCGCCTTTAATCTCACGATTCGGAACTAGAGGTCCGCAATGGCCACCTCCTCGGCGTGCGGCAAGACGTACGGTCACTACCGTCTCATCGAACGCATCGGTGAAGGCGGCATGGGAGTGGTTTATCGCGCGCATGACGAGGTCCTGGAGCGCGATGTTGCGCTGAAGCTGCTGCCCGCCGGCGTAGTCCGAGACGAATCCACGCGCAAGCGCTTTCGCCAGGAAGCGCTGACGCTCGCCCGCCTCAATCACCCGAACATCGAAACGCTGCACGGATTCGAAAGCGCCGGCGACGCTGATTTCCTGGTCATGGAATTCGTTGCCGGGCACACATTGGCCGACCGGCTGGCGCGCGGGCCCATGAAGCAGGCCGACATTTTGACCTTTGGCATGCAACTGGCGTCAGCGCTGGATGAAGCCCATAAGCAAGGTGTGGTGCACCGCGATTTGAAGCCGGCGAACATCCTGATTACGCCAACCGACCAAGCCAAGGTGCTGGACTTCGGGCTCGCGCGGCTATTGCCGATGGGCGACCAGTCCACCAACCAAAGTGAATCGCAAACCTCGGCACTGGCCGGCACGCTGCCGTATTTGTCTCCCGAACAACTGCACGGGTCGCAGCCCGACTACCGCTCTGACTTATACGCGCTGGGAGTTGTGCTGTACGAAATGGCAACCGGCCGGCGCCCGCACTCGCACGCATCGGTGGGCGCGCTGGTGGAGGCCATTCTTCACCAGGAGCCCCCGCCGGTGCGCTCGCTAAACCCGGAGATTTCCCAGGAGCTGGAAGCGATCATCCGCAAAGCGATGGACAGGGACCCGCGGCTCCGTTACCAGAGCGCGCGCGAGATCCAGGTGGACCTGCAGCGGCTGCTGTCAGGCCGCAACCTGGAGCAAGTCGCTCTGCCGCGGCGCTTGCCGGGCCGCACGCCGTGGATCGCAGCGGCTGCTATCGCCGGCATTCTGCTTGCGGCCGCGGTAGCGCTGGTGTGGATGGCATTGCGCCGGGGCGCGCCTGCGCAACTAGTCTCCGCGCCGTCGAGGGCGAAGGTAGTGGCCGTGTTGCCGTTTGAGGCGATCGGCGGCAAGGCGGAAAACCAGGCTCTCTGCCGCGGTCTGACCGAATTGCTGACCGCCCGGCTGGCACAGATCAGCAAGCGCTCCGGTGTGGAGGTGGTACCGAGCAGCGAAGTCCGCCTGCAGG
>DASWAR010000274.1:0-8517 GCA_036391015.1 Terriglobales bacterium | reverse complement strand
CGACAGCCGCGGGCGAGGGCGCCCGCGTCCGCGAAGATTCGTTTCCCGTAAAGGGAAGCCCTGGCGAGGGCGCCAGGGCCTACCAAAACAGATTATGCGATTATGCGTGCTGCGCATGGACATCATGTCTTGTTCTTCTTGTAGGACCCGGCGCCTCGCCGGGGCCGCCGCTTCCTTCACCGAAAACCGCGCCCTCGCCCGCGGCTGCGTTAAGCTAGCTGCGTGTCGCGATCCCTGAAGGCTCATATCCTCCTGGTGCTGGTCACGCTGGTCTGGGGGGCGACGTTCGTCCAGATCAAGGATGCGCTGCGCGACATCTCGCCACTGCTGTTCAACGCGGTACGCATCACCTTCGCGGCATCGGCGCTGGCGCTGTTTTACCGGCGTGAGTTACGGACGCTGAGCCGCAGCGCGCTGCACGCCGGCGTGCTGGTAGGAATCCCGCTGTGGCTGGGATTCTCCTTCCAGACGACCGGGCTGCGGCTGACCACTCCCTCGAAATCAGCCTTCCTGACCGGGTTCTCGGTCATTCTCGTTCCCGTATTCCTGGCCATCGGCTGGCGGAAGAAAGTGAACGCCTGGACGGTCGCGGGCGTCTTCATCGCGTTTGTCGGACTCTACCTGATGACCGTCCCGGCGGGGAACGGGAGCGGGCTGAATCTGGAAAGCATCAACCGCGGCGACCTGCTGACCCTGGGCTGCGCGGTGATGTTTGCCTTTCAGATCATCCTCATGGGACGCGCCATGCAGAAGCACCGGTTTGAAGGTGTCGCGACCGTGGAGGCGATCACCTGCGCGGTGCTGATGTTTATGAGCGTTCCGGTGCTGGAGCACGCGCACGCGGTGTGGTCGTCGCGGGTGATCTGGGCAATCCTGGTGACCGGCCTGCTGGGAACGGGCGCGGCGTTCACCATCCAGGCATGGGCGCAGCAATTCACGCCGCCAACCCACACCGCGCTGATCTTCCTGTTGGAGCCGGTGTTTGCCTGGATGACGTCATACATCGTGCTCCACGAGCGGCTGGGTATGAGAGCAGGAGTGGGAGCGCTGTTGATCCTGGGCGGCATCGTGGTATCGGAATTGAAGGGCAGCCAGGCGGAACTGCAGGCCGAGGTGGGCGAGGATACGGAAACGGCGAAGTCGGAGGCCTAACCGACTCCGGTGAAGCGGACTGTCACGCAGGTGTGATCACCAGATCACCCGATCACGAAATCATCCGATGATCCGCTCAGCCCACGCGGACCGATTTCGCGGAGCCTTCTTCGCGCGAGACCCTCAGGCGCTGGCCGCCGATGGAGAGGACGGCGCCGGCGGGACTGGGAGTTTTTCCGCGCGCCAGGACGAAGGTGCCGTTGGTGGAGCCAACGTCTTCGATGAAGAAATCTTCGCCGCGGTAGTAAACCTTGGCGTGCGAGCGGCTCATGGCCGTATCCGTGGGGAACGTGTACGCGGCCTTGGTGCGGCCCCAGGTGGTTTGCGGTTCGCGTATCGGGTAGCGCTTGCCGTCGGGATTCAAGGAAACGAACTCCGCCACCGCGCCGTGCAGTTTGGCGGTGAGTTCGCCGAGTCCGGTGCCGGTGCGGGAGGCTTCGGCGAGCGCGGCTTCGTCCACATGGAACTCCAGCACCTGGGCGCCGAAGCTGACCACATCGCCGTGCTGCAGGCGGTAGGTGCCGACCAGGCTGAAGAAGGAATCGGCGTCCGTGATCGGCTCCAGAAAGAGCTGTCCCGATTCCACCAGCAGGCGGGCGTGCGCCGGCTGCATGTATTCGTCGTTTGGAAAGGTGACCTCGCCCTGGGTGCGGCCGATGAGCGCCTTCTGGGAAACGTCGAACTCGCGAACGGCACGGCCGTCGTTGCGAAGCTGCACCAGCTTGTACTTGATCTGCGGCGCGACGATCGCGGCCATCACCATGCTGTGCGAGCTGACAACCCCGGCGTCGGCCTGCTCGCGCCAGACAACTTCGAACAGGTCGCTGACTTCGGCTTTGCCCTTGAGGGAAAACTTTCCCGCATGGCGGAAGCGAAAACGCCCGCTGGACGCCACCGCCTGGTGCAGCGTGTCGGAGATGAGAATCTGTTCCGGGCTGGCGGCGCCTTCCACCCGCGAGGCCACATTGACCACGTCGCCGAATACATCGTTGGACTTGACGAAGCCCAGGCCGTAGTTGATGCCGATGCGCACCGTCACGCGGTGCGCTTCCGGTCTGGCCGAATTGTCGGCGGTGACGGCTTCCTGCATTTCGATACTGGCGGCAACCGCTTCGGCGTGGTCCTCGAAGGAGGCCATGACGGCGTCGCCAATGGTCTTGATGACGCGTCCGCCATGGCGCTCGACGCACTTCGACAGCAGGTTGTTGCACTGGAAGACCATGAGCAGCCCGGCGGAATCGCCGAACTTTTCGAAGTAGGCGGTGGAGCCCTTGATGTCGGTGAACAGGACGGTGATGTTGCGGCGGAGCTTTTCCAGCTCGGCAGCACGGTCAAGTTGCTGGGCGTCGAGGTTCAGGATGCGGGTGACGCCGTCGTTTGTGCTCATTGCCTTCCTGTCGCTACCGTCCCAGGAATTTTTCCAGGGCTTCGACATCGGCGTCGGCCAAGCCCGCGTACCGCTTGGCGCGTTCGACGTCGCTGCGGCCGATCGCGTCCTGCGCCTTGGCGAGGTTCACTTTCATGCTCGCCAACCGCGACGAGATGTCGCCGCGCAGGCCCACCCCCATGGCGGCTTGCTGCCGCTGCAGGGTCTCGATGCTGCCGTTAACCGAGGCGGCGCGGCCGGTGAGTTGATCAATCTCGTGCTCGACGCGATCCAGTTCCGCGGCCTTGGCTCTTGCCGCTGCTGCCGCTTCAGCCGCCGCCTGGGCATCTCCCGCCGACAGCCGGTCACCTTTCTTTGCCACCTCTTTTTTCGCGTCCTTCATTGGCTCAGGCGGCAGGACGACCTCGGCTGGTTTGGAATCCGTCGGCTGCGTTGTGACAACCTGCGGCTGCTTGGTGCCGCCGGTAGTTTCGTCGGCGGCGGAAGCTTTCTTCCCCCTGGGAATGTAGAGCCCAGCGACGACCAGCACCACCAGCACGACCACCGCGCCCAGGCTGATCAACAGGCCGCGATTGCCCGCCGGTTGCGCCGGCGCGGGCGGAGGTGGAACAGCTACGGTAAACGGAGCCGGCCTGGAGGCGGTAGCGGCAGTGACGGCGGCGGAGGCAGTCGGAGCCGCAGACACCGGGACGGGCACGGGCGTCTGCGTTTTGGGCCGCGTGATCGGGCCGGTGCGCACGTGCGGCAGGGGAGCGCGCGAGCCGCTGGCGGTGGCGTCCTGCGAGCCCTGCACCAGGGTCTTCGACTCCTGCAGATCGCGGAGCACGATCTTCACCGCGTTGCGGAAAGCGTCCGCCGACTGGAAGCGTTCTGCGGGAGACTTGGCGATCGAGGTCAGAATAATCTGGTTCAGGCCGGCGGGCATTTCAGGCTGCAATTCCACCGGCGGCGTGGGCGCCTGGTTAATGTGCGCGGCCATCAGCGAAAAACTGCTGTCGCCGTGGAAGGGGCGCTCGCCGGTCACCATCTCGTAGAGCGAAATGCCGAGCGAGTACAGGTCGGAGCGCTCGTCGGTGCGCTCGCCCTTCACCTGTTCCGGAGACATGTAATTCATGGAGCCGAGCGTGGAGCCGGGCGCGGTGAGCAGCGTGGGCTCATTCTCGGTGCGGGCGATGCCGAAATCCATCAGCTTCACGGTGCCGTCCGGCGTCAACATCATGTTGGCCGGCTTGATGTCGCGATGGATCACGTGCTGCTGGTGCGCGTAACTGAGCGCGTCCAGGATCTGGTCAATGTAGGTAAGCGCGTCGGGGACCGGGATCGGTCCGCCGGCCAGACGCGCGGAGATTGCCTGGCCCTCGACAAACTCCATGATCATGACCAGTTGGTTGTCAATGGTGAGCGCGGTGTGCAGCCGGGCGATGTGCGGATGATTGAGCGCCGCCAGCACCTTGATCTCGCGCAGAAAGCGCGCCGCCACCTCTTCCTGGCCGCCGATTTCCGGCAGCAGGACCTTCATCGCCTCGACCCGGTCGGTGATCACGTTGCGGACCTGGTACACGCGGCCCATTCCGCCGGCGCCCAGAACTCTCAGAATTTCATAATCGCCGAGCCGCTGGGGAGCATCGCTTGTCATCTGGCACTCCTGCTGCTGCGCTGTGAAGCTGACTGGTAAAGTAGAGTGAACGCCGTGCCCCACGGGGGAGAGCAGGATTATGATGTCAAGGCCGTCGGGGGTCAAGGGCCAGCAGGTTGCGATTTGGGCGGCAGGGACGTAACGACGAACAGCAACCCGCAAATGTTTTCATGATTTATAGCAACGAATTTATTAAGAGCGCGTCTAAACTGATTGAGAGTTCATTGTGCCTCACTTGCAATAACCTTCCCTCTCGTGTATCGAATGGGCTGTACAGCCGGAGGAAATAAGAACATATGAATCTGCGCGCCAGCGCTTTTCGGGAACGACTCAAGGCGCACCGCTGGGCATCGACCTTCGTGGTTTTGCTGACCTTGGCGGTGGGCATTCTGATCGGAACGGTGATCTCGTTTGGTGTGAAGGGACAGGACAAGAGCGGCTCCTCGTCCGACGCCACGCCCCTGACCATCCCTTCACCCAGACAGTTGTCCAACCAGTTCACCCAGATCGCGAAGCAATTGGAGCCCGCGGTCGTCAACATCAATACCGAATCCACGGTGCAGAACCCGCACCGCAGGCGGACACCAACTCCGAATACGCCCCAAGGCCAGGGGCCGGGGCAGGGGCCGGGCGATGAAGATAATCCCTTCCAGGATTTCTTCGACCGCTTCTTCGGACAGGGGCAGGGACCGGGCGGTCCCGTCCGGCAACGGTCGCTGGGATCGGGCATCATCGTCGATCCCAAGGGCTACATCGTCACCAACCGCCACGTCGTCGAAAAAGCCGATCGCATTCGCGTGAGATTCCAGGACGATCCGCAGGGCTCCCCTGGACATGACGCCAAGATTGTCGGCACCGACCAGGAAACTGACCTGGCAGTCATCAAAGTGGAGATGAACAAGCCGCTGCCCTTTGCCAAGATTGGCAATTCCGACGGCATGCAGGTCGGCGACTGGGTGCTGGCTATCGGCAGCCCGTTTGGGCTGAATGCGACAGTGACCGCCGGCATCGTTTCTTATATCGGACGCAATATCGTTCCGGGGCGGCAGTTCCAGTCGTTTATCCAGACCGATGCGGCCATCAATCCCGGCAACTCGGGCGGCCCGCTGGTCAACATGGATGGACAGGTCATCGGCATCAATACTGCCATCATCACCGGCGGTGAAGGCTACGAGGGCGTAGGCTTCGCGCTGCCGTCGAACACGGTGGCGCGCGTCTACAACCAGCTCATCGGGCCGGAGCACCGGGTCACGCGTGGCTCCATCGGAGTGGAGTTTGCCGCCGAGGCCAACCCGGCCGTGGCGCGCGTCTACGGCGTCAAGTCGGGCGTCACCATTGCCAACGTGGTCTCCGGCAGTCCGGCGGACCAGGCCGGATTGAAAGTCGGCGACACCATCGTCTCGGTCGACGGCAAACCGGTGAAGAACGGCGACGAGTTGGTCAGCGATATTTCCAGCCGGAAGCCGTCCAGCACCGCGAAAATCGGGTACATCCGCAACGGCAAGGATGGGACCGCCACCGTAACCATCGCCAACCGGGCTAAGCTTTTCGCCAGCCGGTTGGGCGAGGAAGAAGAAGGCAATGAAGAGGCTGCGCCGGCGCCCAGCAAGTTGGGGCTTACGGTGCAAAACGTCACCCGCGAGATCGCCGAGCGGCTGTCAATTCCGCCGGGCAAGGGCGTCATCGTCACCGACGTCAAGGCGGGATCCTTTGCCGATGACGTGGGGCTGAGCCGCGGCGACGTGATCCTGGAGATTAACAGGCAGGCGGTGAACAGCGACAACGACTTCCGCAAGACTTCGCAGGACCTCAAGAGCGGACAGGATGTCGCGTTCCTGGTGCGCCAAGGCAGGGGACGGAACCAGGGAACCATCTTCCTGGGCGGAACGCTGCCGTAAGAATGGGCCTTGGGCTTTAGGTGTTAGGCTTTAGGCCGAAACGCTTTGAGTCTTCAGTTGCAGCACAGAAATGGGGCAGCCCAACTGGCTGCCCCTCTTTCATGGATTTGGGAAGGGCACGGCTTTAGCCGTGCCGATGAAGCACCCAATCTCCGCGGGCTTTAGCCCCTGAGGGATCTTCTTCGCCGGCTCGGCGGTAACAAACCTGGAGCGCAACCATGTTGAACCTCTGAGCTTCCCGTGTATTCGCACCAGGAACGGGTAGGCCACGGGTGCACGGACTTTAGTGCTGCCTTGGCCAGCTCGCCTCTTTGATTGTTTCTGAATCAATTACTTACAACTTGGCAGTCAAAGCGCTGATGGCACATTCCAAGTACATGGCCGTCAGTGCCGTGGGCCTCGGCGGCGGTTTGTGCTTGAATGGCGTTGGCTTCGCCGAATACAATTCCGGCTCCGGCCGAGATTCGAGAGGTGATGTTTGAGTAACAACCGGAACAGTCTTCTTAGCATGTTTCTGTGCCTGTTGATTTTGACAGGCATGGTTTACGCGAAGGCGCCTCCCAAATCGAAGAAGCATTCCACTGCCGCCAAGTCGTCCAGAGCGAGCAAGCGCGGACAGAAGGCCATGGACCCGGCACGCGTGCGGGAGATCCAGGCGGCTCTGATCCGGGAGAAGTTCCTGGACGGGCGGCCCAACGGCGTCTGGGACCAGCGTTCCCAGCACGCCATGCAGAAGTTCCAGGGTGCGAATGGGTGGCAGACCAAGATGGTGCCCGATTCGCGCGCGATCATCAAGCTGGGTTTGGGGCCGGATCACGCCGACCTGATCAATCCGGAGACGGCGGCCACGTCGTTCATACCCGGCGGCGGCGGCGGCGGTTCAGTCCAAAGATAATTTCCAGTTGCTAGTTTCTGGGTGCTTGTTGCTCCCCCAGCCCCCAGCCCCAATCAAATTTTCGGAAAATAAGGCAGAGGCTGTCCCGTAACCACCGCGCGTGGGTTGCCCTCGGTCAGCGCCTGGGCGACGGCGGCGCCGTAACTGCGCTTGATGGCGTCGCGGGCGGCGGACAGGATCGGCGGCCGGCCTTCAACGCTGTGCGCGTCGGTGGCCAGGATGTGTACCGCCTCGCGCTGGAACAGCCATTGCGCGACTTTCTTCGGCTTCTCTCCCCAACCCCCGAGAATGGCCGATGCCGTCACCTGCACCGCGCATCCCATCTGCGCCCAGTGCAGCACGCGCTCCGGTGTGCGCTGCAGCAGTGGGTTGCGCTCGGGATGGGTGATGATGGGCACAAGGCGACGGACGAGCAGATCCTCCAATTCGTCGTTAATCGACGGCGGAATGGAGAAGTCGCTGAATTCCACCAGCAGGTAAGGGGTGTCCTCGATGGTGTAGCGGTGCGGATCCTTGGCGAGGCTTTCCAGGTTCTCGTAGGAAAGATGGAAATCGCAACCCAGGCTGAGCTTGGGCTTGTCGCCGATGCGCTGGCGCAGTTCGTTGAGCACGCCGCGCAGCCATTCACGGTCATAGGAGTACTCGCCGTTGGCATGAGGAGTGGCGACCATGTGCTCAATGCCGTCCCGCGCGGCCATTTGACACATGTGCTCGGCCATCTCCCAGGATTGGGCGCCGTCATCAACTTCGGGAAGAATGTGGCTGTGGATGTCAACCATGGGGTGAAAAGCATTTAAACAGATTCAGTGCGTGAGCGACAAACCGTCTCGCGACCTCGGGATTGATGCGTCCCAATGGGCGGAAGCTGAAAAAGAATTCCAGCGTGCCCTGGAACTCGCGCCCAACAGCGCGCATTTTCACTACTTCCACGGTTTCCTCTACCTGCTGCCAACGCGGCAAACGGATGCTGCGCTGTCCGAATTCCGCACCGCACTGGCGGTCGATCCGCTTTCGCCCATTATCAACGTGAATTACGCGTACACGCTGTATGCCGCGCACCGCTATGAGGAAGCGCTGCAGCAGTTCCGGAAGAGCCTTGAACTCGACCCCAATTTTCGTCCCTCACACGGAAAATTCGCCTATTTTTACGCCGCCAACGGTAAATGGGCCGAGGCCGCGAAGCAATACCGCGCCTGGTCGGGCGACGCCAACTTGCCGGCCACGAGTCCGACCGCGAAAGGTTTTTCGGAGCTGATGCAGGCCTATCTGGCGCAGTTGAATCAGCGAGGTGATGCTCCGGAAATGTGGTGGGCTATAGCTTTCGCGGCGGAGGGAAATCGCGAGCGCACGTTGGCGTTGTTACAGAAAGCCGCCGCGATTCACGACAGTGAGTTCCCCTACGCGATCAGAGACCCGCTGTTCGATTTCGTGCGTTCGGACCCGCGCTACGTCGAACTGATGCGCGGAGTCGGACTGCCACCGTAGCGGCGCAGGATGGTGTGCAGGATGGTGCCCCACATCTGCCAACGGCAGGCAGATGTGGGCCACC
>DASWAR010000273.1:0-6883 GCA_036391015.1 Terriglobales bacterium | reverse complement strand
CAACAGGCGCGCGGCCAGCGGGTGGGCGTACTTGCGGGCGCGGCACAGCGCCTCCAGGTCGGCGAAGCGCTCCTCGCGCCCGGTGTCTAACGACTTGAGATGAATGGCTTTGCCGGCGAGTGGAGCGATGCGGCAGGTGGTCATGATACTGACCGCAAAGTTAACCGTAACGCTTCCGGGATGAAACAGGTACAGCGGCCACAGATCAATGGTGGCGCCGGCCAGGTCGGCGCGGCAGGGGGCCTGGGCCAGCACCGCGCGGCGATCATTTTGAGATGGCATGCCCTTTTTTTATCACGAACTTAGAGGCGCAGCAGATTTGGCATGATGTTCTACGTGGAACACCTGTGGAAATCGTGCTTATTTGCCGGGGCCGGTTCCAAAACGGGCATGCGCCGATTCAGACCTCGGTTGCGGCGGCGATGACTTCCTCGACCACCGCCTGCACGTCCTCCGCTTTGGTGCGGTGATTGACAAAGCAAGCGCGTAGCGCGAACTTGCCGTTGATGATCGCGTTGGAGATGAATACGCGCCCACGCTGGATGACGCGTTTCAGGATGGCGGCATTCAGTTCGCTCAACGCCCTGCCCGGAACGCTGGCGCCGACATAGTGGAAACACACGGCACTCAACTCGACCGGGGCCAGCAGTTCGAGCTTCTCGTTGGCGCGGACCAGTTCGGCGAGTTGCTGGGCGTGGTCGAGATCGGCGCGGATGGCGTCGCGAAAAGCGTTCAGCCCGTGATAGCGCAGCGAGAGCCAAATCTTGAGCGCGCGGAAGCGGCGCGACAATTCCAGCGACTCCTCGAAAAACGCAAACCCTTCCACCGGGTCCTGGCTGAGCGAGCGCGCGTAATCGCCGCTATGGGCGAAGGCGGCGCGCGCGTGCTGGGGATCGCGATAGAGCAGGCAGCCGCAGTCCAGAGGCTGGTAGAGCCACTTGTGCGGATCGAGCGAGATGGAATCGGCGAGCGAGAGGCCGCGAAACTTTTCGGGAGCGCCGATGGCAGCCAGCGCACCATAAGCGCCGTCCACGTGCAGCCAAAGATTGTGGCGTCGGCAAATGTCGGCGATCTCGGGCAGCGGATCAATGGCGCCGGTGTTCACCGTGCCGGCGGAGGCGACCACCGCGATGGCCTTCTTGCCTGCGCGCTGGTCGGCCTCAATTTGTCGTTCGAGTTCCGCAGGGCGCATGCGGAAATTTTCGTCAGTCGGAATCAGCCGCAGGTTCTTGCGGCCCAAGCCGAGAAGCGCTACCGCTTTCGGAATGGACATGTGAACTTCCTGGGAGGCGTACACGATGGCAGGCTCGGCGCCCTCTTCGTTGGCCGGCAGACGTACTTCGCGAGCCATCGCCAGCGCCATGGTATTGGCTGAAGATCCGCCACCGGTGAGGCTTCCGGTGAAGTCACGGCAGCCGATCGCCTCCCCCAACCAGCCCACGACAATGCGTTCGATGGTGACCGCTGCGGGGGAAGTTCGCCAGGCGGTGACGTTCTGGTTCATCACGCTGGCGAGCAGATCGGCGCAGGCGGCAATGGGATCTCCGGAGCCGAGCACGTAACCGAAAAAACGCGGGCTGGGCGGGCGCGACCAGCGAAGCACGCCCATCAGGGCGACGAGCGCATCTTCTCCCGCGCCTTGCTGCGGCAGAGGTTCGTCGAAAGCCTGGCTGAGTTCCGCGCCGGAGGCGTCGGGCGGGAATGCGGGGAGCGTGTCCAGTTCGCCGAGATAATCATTGGCGAGCGAGAGGACGTAGCCGGCGACGCGCCAGAATTGTTCGGGAGGAATTTCGAGTTGGGACATGAGAGTCTTCAGTCGTCGGTCTTCAGTCGTCAGGCCTGGAGCCCCGGCGTTTGGAAGAATAACGCGTGCAGCGTGTGAACAGTAAACCCAAAGAGTCTTCAGTCGTCAGTCTTCAGTCGTCAGGGTTGGAGCCCCGGTTGCTTTTCTTGATTCTGCACTACAACTCATGCAGCGGGTCGCGCTAGAATCTGACAGATTCGTTTTCCCGCCACTCTTGTCGATCAAGAAAGCGCAGATTCTCTGGCCACGTTTCGTCGCTCAAGAGGAGGTGTCGCATGACCCCGGAAACGCAACAGGCTGAATACCCGTACTCGGTGAAGATCGAGACCTCGACAGGCCAGTCCGCCACTGTCGGCATCGCTTTCTTGACGCCGAAGCAAGTGGAAAACTTTCTTCAGTTTGACTTCAAGCGGATGGCGCAAGAAGCGGGTGTAAAGGGCGCTCGCATTTATGTGGAACGGGCGGTGACCGCCGACTACGAGAAGGTCCTCGACGAGGTTACGGCGTGTCTGCGGACCGCCACGGTGAAAGCGGCTTAGGCGAGGCGGCGCACCCTTTCTCTCTTTTCGTCAGGAGGATGTGGGTGCCCCTCTATAAGAGCTAAGGCGTTGTCAAGGCGCGCCTATGGTGAGCGGCCCTAGCTGCGGGTTGACTATTGTACAAGGCGGAAAAGACGAACGCAGAGGATGCAGAGAAAACAGCTATCGCGGGCGAGAGTGCCGGGCGCTACAACCGCAGCCGGAAGATCTACAAAAGCATGAATATCTGGCGGCGCCTTAGTCGTCCCCGGTGGTCGAAGGGGCTAGAGCGGTTGTTCGCAGTGAAACCTGCTTCAGTAGGGCCAGCGCCGACGCGGCATAGAGGGCAGCGGCGACCAGGACTAGCGCCTTGATTCCGATCCACATCGAAAGCGACTCCAACAACCCGCCCACCAGAGCGCCCAGCAGGTTCGAACCCAGGCATTCGCCGCTGAATCCAGCCTCGGCAAAGCTCCGCACGAAAATAATGCCGGCGAAAAACACCGGGACGCACAGAACCACGGTGCAAAGCAGCGCGCGCAGCCAGACGGACTCGACGAACAGGGCGCGGGTCGGCAGGAAGTATGCCAGGGCGGCGGACAACGCAATGCCAGTGTACGGGTAGCGCAGCGACAGTCCGGGCATAGCCTCGACCACGAAGTTGGCGGCGACAATTAGCAGCATCAAGCCGGCAATGACGATGGAATTTACCAGCCAGGTGGTGCCGAACAGCAACGCTGCGCGGCTGATGATCTGCGCTTCCAGAAGCAGGAAAGCGGCGCCGAGAAAAAAGAAGTGCCAGCGGATGGAACCGGCGCCGATGGCGGAGCTTCGCAGCAGCCATCCGCCGACAATCACGATCAGGACGGAGATGACGAGCACGCTGACCGGCAAGCCACGGTTGCGCTGGTAGAAATAGGGCCAATCGTCGGTCGTGAGAATGGCGGTCTGTGGGGTTGCGCCTCTATGCCAGCGTACGTAATCTGCGAGCGCGGGGTCGCGCAACGCGGCATCCATCCGGGAGCGCGAGCCGGTAATGAAGAAACGGCCGCCGGAGTTGTAGCCGCGTGGACCGACCTGCACCTGCAATGGAGTCTGGCCGAAGGTCTGCTTGAGCAGGGAGTCAAGGCGGTCGGCGATCCAAGGGGTATTGACCTGGAACTTCACGATGAAGATGCCGTCGTCGCGCAGGAGACGGCGGGCGGCGGAGAGTGCTTCCTGGGTGTAGACATAGTTATCAATGCGAATGTTGGAGTAATGCGAGCTGGTGGTATGGGAATCGAGCAGCGAAAAGACAATGAGGTCGAACTTTTCCTGGCCGTTCTGAATGTAGCTGCGGGCATCGTCCACTACCTGCGTGACCCGGGGCGAGTCGTAGGGATGCTCGAAATGGAGCTGGCGGCCAAGACGCAGGATGAGCGGGTCAATCTCAACCGCCACAACGCGACCAGCCCCGTTGCGCAAGGCCGCAGCGACATCGTTGCCCATGCCGGCGCCCAGCACCAGCACGGACGGCGGCGCGCCGTAAAAATGGTACGGAATGTTGTAGGAATTCCAGGTGATGGAGTCGGGGCCGGTGGGCGGCAGGTGGGCCGCAACGAACTCGGGAGAAAGATTGGCGACCCACTGGTACCAGGAATCATTGGTCATGAGTGAGTACCCCACGGTCTCGCCGCGGTCCAACAACGGCACGACCCTGAGCTTCTGGTACGGCGACCAGTAGACGCGGCCAGGCTTGAACGGGGGCAACGACAGCATCAGGACGCAGAACGCGAACAACGCGGCGACGGGCCAGCGAAGCCGGGAGCGAGCCCAAAGCAATCCCAGGGTTGCGGCGCCGGCGAGAGTCACCCAGGCGGAAGGGGGCGCGGAGAGCAGGCACATGCCGGTGTAGACCGCCATGCCGGCAAGACTGCCCAGGATGTTCACCGTGTAGCCGCGGATGCCGTGGGCCTGCTCCAGGTACCAGCCGACCAGTTGCCCGATGGGAACGAACAGCAGCGCAATGAGCGCAAAGATCGGCAGAATCAGAAGCACCGAGGAGAGAAACAGCATTCGGAGCGATTCGTAATCCAGACCAACGTATGTGACCTCCCAGATTTGCACCTCGGAGGTGGCGCCGAGCATCCGCGGCAACGCGGCAATCAGCTCGCGGAGGGCGGGCCAGGGCGCCTGCACCAACAGTACGAGCAGCAACAGCGGCACGAAAAAGGTAAGGAAATTGATGCGACGCCGGCAGAGGTAGCAGCCCAGGCCAAACCCGAGAAAGCAGGCAATCAGAACAAAATTCTTGAAGTAAGCGAAGATACGGATTTCGGAGGAGATCCAGCGGATCATCAGCATCTCGACAAACAGGCCGAGAAAACTCACGAGAGCGAGACGCCACAAGCCAGGCCGTCCCAGCGACGCCGCGTCAAACTCCCACACGGCCCAACGCCGGGGCGCAGCCGGGGTTGATTCACGGAACAGAGTGAACAGGCAGGTGAGCGCGGAAATGAGGATGAATCCGACGAGCAAAAGCAGGCCGCCAAAATCGGGCACCATGTCCTCCAGGAAAATGTCGGACCAGTACTGAGAATAACCGCAGCGCCCCTCACAGCGGTGCCACGAAAGGGTTACGCCTGTGGTTCCAGGGAGCGAGGGGGCACTGTGCCCGGTTGGGAGACCCGCGCCATACCGTCTTACTTCTTCGCCACTTCGGGATTCGGCGAAGGCTCGTTGGGATCGACGCGGCGGAGGATGAGCAGCTTGGAGCTTACCCCAGGTTCAGCGCGTCCTTGAACGAGCCGCGCTCGGCCACCCGTCACCGTGCTGGACTTGAAATCCGCAATTCCCACCGTTCCAAAACCACGAACGGTGGGGCACCCATATTTTGCTCACTGCCGAAAGGGTGCGCCACCCGCCCTCAAGAGTAGTTGGGAAAGGAAGGGTGGGCCACGCGCCTAAGAGTGCGCCGGGTCTCCTAAAACCTAACTTACGGTGCGACGCCAATGTGCGCCATCTCCGCAGGTAGAGCAATCCAGCCAGCAAACAAATTGTATGGTGTTCCCTGCGATCAGTGACGTAGGCACTGCCAGCCGCACTGCCGTTGTGGAAAGTGTCATTGCGTACGGTCCCTTAGTACGTCCCTGGGATCTGAATGGAAGGAGAAAGGCCGTGCACCCGAGAGTTAAGAAGTGGATTCTTTTGACCGCGATAATCATGTTAAGCGTGATCGCAGGCGATAGCTTTGCGCGGGCAACATGCCGCTTAACTTTTAAACCGCAGGGATTCTTACAAAGTTTCGACTGCTTTGATGACGAAGAGGACTGCAGTCAATGGGGACCGTGTCAAACGGACTGGTGCCTCGATGAGAACTGCGGTTATGGCCTAGGTTTCGCCGAACACTGTGCTGCAATGTATGACTGCGGATTCAACAACCACTGCTACGGGCTTATTTGTACCTGACCTGAGGAAGCCCTGAAGAGGAGGATCCCATGCGACGGCTTCTGCAAAACCCCAATCGTGTTGCTGTGTTGTGCTGCCTTGGGTTCGTCTTAGCCTTCGCACTTCGTGCTCAGCAGACGCGACAGTTTAAGCCGTTCACGGCGTTTGTTAGCGAATCTCGGTTTGGCTCGAACGGACAGAAGGCATATAAGGAAACGTTCACGTATGCAGTTCGCGGTGATGGCTCAAGCGCACGCGTCGTCCGGCGAGAGGTGCGCAAAGGCGTAGCATTCGAGATGCGGGAGTTCGTCGACATCGCTAAGAAGACTCGAACCGTGGTCGACGAAGCATCGGAAAGCAAGACTTCCTATGCGCTTTCCGATGGTTATGTATCGCACGTTTCCCCGACCTGTGAAGTGCCACCGGGAGCGGCGGTCAACACTGTACTAGGGTTCCAAACGTACAGATTGATAGAGGACACGCGGTTTCCGCCAAACCTAGTCAAGTCAGCGGAGCGATGGGTGGCGCCTGAACTGAATTGCTTCGCCCTTCGACAAAGGGTCTGCAAAGTGCACGTCGAGGGAGCAGTTGCTCCATGCAACACACGAGAGGCGACTTCGATTGTGGTTGGCGAACCGGACGCCGCACTTTTCGAGGTCCCTTCAAAGTACGTGGAGCGCTCACCATCGCAGCGGCATCAGGAGCTCATGAAGCGTTTCCCGGGAATGGAATTTCCAGCGGATCCGGAAGCGGATTCGGTCTACCAATCTCAAAAGCCCGGCTAGGCGCACTACGCTAGAAGGACTAGGTCAGGTTCAGCGCGTCCTTGAACGAGCCGCGCTCGTTCTGGATTTTTTCCTGGAGCAGGGTGATGGCGTAGATCAGTTGCTCGGGACGCGGCGGGCAGCCGGGGACGTAGACGTCGATGGGAATCACCTGGTTGACGCCCTGCACCAGCGCATAGTTGTTGAAGACGCCGCCGGAGGTGGCGCAGGCGCCCATGGAGATGACCCACTTGGGCTCCGGCATCTGCTCCCAGAGCTGGCGGATGACGGGCGCCATCTTTTGCGAGACGCGGCCGGCGATGATCATCAAGTCGGACTGGCGCGGCGAGGGGCGGAAGACTTCGGCGCCG
>DASWAR010000272.1:0-5899 GCA_036391015.1 Terriglobales bacterium | reverse complement strand
GCGCTGCGCTTTACTCCAGCAGGCTGGCGCTGAACGAGAGCGGTTCGCTATAATCGTCAGAGCGCGCCCTTAGCTCAGCTGGATAGAGCGACTGGCTACGAACCAGTAGGTCGGGAGTTCGAATCTCTCAGGGCGCGCCATTCCTTTCCAATAGATCCTTCGCTGCGCTCAGGATTTCGGCACACGGCTTCCCTCCGCTCACGCCGCGTAAGCGCCTCAAGTTCGAATCTCTCAGGGCGCGCCATTGATATTTTTCCCGCCATCAAATCTTCCAGCTTGTCAAAAAGACATTTGAGTTTTTTGCTTTTTGTTCACGCCTGCCATTTGCCAAGCGGTCGAAATGTCCGTGAGCAACGATTTGGAGAACGCTAGCAATTCCTCAAACGTCGTCTTCTCCGCATCCGCCTCGGTAAGCTGCGTCTCAAGCATCTGCCGACCGAGCTGTAATTCTCGCGTATCCGAGGATTTAGAACGCGAGTAGGAAGCCCTTGCTGTCCAAATACCTTGCGACAAGACGATTTATCGCCAACTTCCTACATGGAGGGCGGTGTCTCGCGTCGAATTCGTGCCACTAACCAGTGACAATGAACACTAGCGCCTTCTCGCCTTCGGCTTTCTTGATCTTCTTTCCAGCCCACTGGACGTACTTTGCCTTGCCGATTTCCACGCCGATCTCGCCGATCGTCGTGTCGCGAGGCTGCGCAATCTTCAAATGCGTCGGAGAACCATCAGGCAATGGACGCAGGTAGACGTGCAACCCAGGCCCAACTGCCTGCACCGAGTGAACGCTGAACTCGGAGTCGGAATTACCGGGCAACTCCAAGCCCCAAATCTGCACTCGGACGTTCTTCCCCACCAAGGGGCGCATCTTTTCGGCAAACTTGCCGACCTTCCCGAAGAAACTTGCGCCCGCTAAGAACAGGAAAAGCGCAATGACAGGCACGAACGGATGGAGTACGCGGCCAGTGGCCCAAAGGAGTCCCGACGCAATTCCGGCCACGATCAGGGCCAATCCAACCACCTGACGTCTCTTCATCGTCGCAGTGTACATCGCCGCCAGCACCATCGCCGTCACGGCGGGGGGACACTCGCGATTGCGCCGGAATGCCAGTACCAGGCAGGCCGACTTCAACAGCAACAACGATCAGGACACATCTATCGGCCATCCGTCCGTCCAATATTTCTCCCGATGCAACTTCTGAACAGCTGGGAATGACGACGTGTCGCCCTTCAGGATGCTTCACTGCCCATGGAACCTGAACCAGCCCTGGCACTTGGCTGGCCCGGTGCCAAATGCCTACTATCGGCCCATTGTGGCGACGCAATCGCTCCTCCTGTGCCGTGATCCGGACGTCCTGGGTGTGCTCCGTCCGATGCTCGACGAGCTCGGATTGGGACCGGAGGTGTGTTCGGCACCCGACAACGCTCTCGACCTGCTGAAAAGCCGCAAGTACAACCCGGTGATTGTGGATTGCGACCAGATGGATGCCGACGGCGAACTGCTCCGCGGTTTGCGCGAGTCGGTGACGAACCGGGACTCGATTGCGCTGGGCATCATCAGTGACGACGCCGCGGTGAGCGACGCCTTTGCCCTTGGCGCTAACCTGGTCATCCGCAAGCCGGTGGATGCGGAGGAAGCGGGCCGCATCCTGCGCACGGCACGCGCCCTGGTAACCAAAATGCGCCGCCGTTTTCTGCGCCATGTGTTGCATACCCTGGCATACGTCCACGTGGACGGCCTGAACGACACCCCCATGCTGCTCGACATCAGCGAGGGAGGAATCGCACTGCAGGCGCTGGATCCGCTGGAGGAGCGGCGCGCATTTTCAATTCGCTTTTCCCTGCCCGGTGATCCCGAGGAATATGAGGCGGTCGCCGCCGCGGTTTGGAATGACATCTCCGGACGCACCGGCTTGCGCTTTCTGGGCTTGCCGGTTGCGGCCCGCGAGCGGCTGAGGGAATGGCTGGCAGTGCACGGAGCGGGAGGGCCGGCCGATCTCTCGCCCGACGATGATCCGGCATGGGACGAGGATCAGGTGCACTTGCCGTTGCAGCTTACTCCCACCGCCCAGGCGGTTTGCGGAGCTGCGGTGGACGTGCTGATTGTGGCCGCCGCGGTCGGCGTCTTCGGCCTGGTTTCATGGGCGATCACGGCGGAAGTTCCACCGGCTCCCGCTGGTGGATCCGCGGCCATGCTGCTTGGCTGCCTCTGCTGGCTCGTCTACCGGTACGTGTTTTTCGGAGGGCTGCGCATGACACCCGGCGGCCATGTGGTGGCTGCGTTCGCCGATCGCGTCCTGGTCTGGCTGTACAACCGCCAGCAATACCGCCATCGATATCCCGAGTAGGTTGCCGCTCGTGAGCGGTTCGGTGCGGGAGCAATCCTGACGCGCTGACCTCATTTTTGCGATCTGCTACCCTACGTCGCAGGCAGAACCATGCGCCGCGTCCTGATCGCCACATCCAATGCCGGCAAGTTGCGGGATTTCGCCGCCGCCGCCGCTGCGCATGGGATCGAAATTGCGCCCCTGCCCGATTTCGAAAAATTGCCCGAAGTTGAGGAAGACGGCGCAACCTTCGACGTTAACGCGCGCAAGAAAGCCGAGCATTACAGCCACTGGTTTTCGGGCGCGCTGGTATTGGCCGACGACTCGGGCCTGGCGGTGGACGCGCTGGGCGGCGCACCCGGCGTGCGGTCGGCCCGCTTTGCCGCCCGCCGCGGCGAGGAAAATTCCTCGGATGAAGCCAACAACAGGCGGCTGCTGCGCGACCTGGAGTCGGTGCCCGACGCAGAGCGCACGGCGCAGTTCGTGTGCGCAATCGCCGCCGCACGCGATGGGCGAACGCTGGCGACATTCCATGGCGCCGCGCGGGGACAGATGCTCCGTGAAGCGCGAGGCAGCGGAGGCTTCGGCTACGATCCGCTTTTCTACTTCCCTTCCCTGGGGAAAACCTTCGCCGAGCTTACGACCGAAGAAAAAGCCGCGGTCAGTCACCGAGGCGCGGCGTTTCGCAAATTTCTTGCGTGGTATGAAAGCGGCGCAGCAGAAAACGCTATTTGAAACACTTCACCAGAGCGGTCGCGCAGGCCACCAGCTTCTGCAGATCGGCGGGCGTGAAATCGGCTCCCGACGCGGGCGCCGAGGTTCCCTTGCGCGAAAGCTCAATAACGCCGATGGCTCCCGCCGGGCCCAGCACAGGCACCGACATGAGCTTTTGGATCATGTGTACGTGGTGGTCGGACTTTTCGCCTTCCCCGATCGGCGCCAACTTGTGCTCGGACAATTCCACCGCCTCGAAAATGCTGGTGTGCTTGGTCTGTGCGAAGTTGTTGATGACCTCGGCGCGACGTGTATTGGCGGTACGCACCGCTACCGATGTGGAAGTGTTCAGCGGGATGCTGCCCACATTGTGCAGTCTGGCCGGATAGCAGAAGACCAGGTGGTGCTTCTCGATACGGAGAATGCCGACTTCATCTTCTTTCACGCCGAAAATCCTGGCCAGTTCATGCCCGATTTTTTCCGCGTTCTTGGGGCTGAGCCCCTCGGCTTCGCACTCGGTCGCCAGTTGCGCGAAGGGCAACGCCGGAGTCGCCATGATCGTGATCTCCTCGGCCGCTCTGATGGGATGATCCGGGCGCCATTATATCCAGCGCTGGCGCGTGTACAAGCGCCGGGCGCAGAAATTGGGCCGGCGGCGTACCGGAACCTGCCCGCGTGCCGAGCCGGGACACATGGTCTGGTGAAACCGCGACGCTGAATTCGGAACCGGCCGCAATCCCGTACCCCGCGGCGTGACATCACACTCTTATGTGATCGACGTTCCTTGACTTGGTGACGCAGCGGGCCAATAATGGGCGGTTCGTTTTTGCTTTCATACTCTTATAAGGAGCTGAACCGTGGCAGCATCGGTCAGTTCACCCCCAGCAGCAACCGCGGACAGGGTCGCAGCAGGCGTTCCGGCGTTGCGGGCAGGCCAGGGCAATTCATTTCTCTGGCGCCGCCTGCATTCGCTGAGCGGCATTTTTCCCATCGGCGCGTTCCTGGTCGAGCACTTCCTCTCCAACGCCTTCGCCACCAACGGCGGGGCCGCGTACAACGAGAATGTACGCTTCCTCACCGGTCTCCCGTTCGTCCTCGGGATGGAGATCACCTTCATCTACATCCCGCTGGCGTTTCACGCCGGCTACGGATTCTGGATCTGGTGGCGCGGCGAATCCAACGTCGGCGACTATCCCTGGCTGGGCAACTGGATGTACACGCTGCAGCGCTATACCGGGATCGCGGCCTTCTTTTACATCGGCTACCACACTTGGACGATGCGCTTCAGCGGGGCACACATCATCACCCATTCCGAAATCGCCTACGCCAAGGTCTGGGCCGAACTGCAGAATCCCTGGATGGTGGCGATCTATTGCGTCGGGCTGGCCGCCGCCTCGTGCCACTTCGCGTATGGCCTATGGCTGTTTGCGGCCAAGTGGGGATTCATCGTCGGCGAACAGGGCCGGAAGAAGTTTGGCTACGTGTGCCTGGTGATTGGCCTGGCACTGACCGGCATGGCCGCCGCCTCGGTGTATGCATTCATCAGCACGCCGGAAGGGCAGGTACCGAACATGCAGGAATTCCGGCAACTGCAACATTCATCGGCGTCGTATGTCTTACCAGCAGTCAATTCATGAGCGGTTCGGCCCGGCGGGAAAATTCATATGGCATCAACTCCTAAGATCATCGTAGTCGGCGGCGGTCTGGCCGGTCTGTCGGCCGTCATCAAGATCGCCGAAATGGGCGGGCAGGTAGACCTGTTTTCCATCGTGCCCGTGAAGCGGTCCCATTCGGTCTGCGCCCAGGGCGGCATCAACGCCGCCAAGAACCTGAAGGGCGAAGGCGACTCCACCTGGCAGCACTTTGATGACTCCGTATTCGGCGGCGACTTCCTTGCCAACCAGCCCCCGGTGAAGGATATGTGCGACGCCGCGCCCGCCGTCATCGACCTGCTCGACCGCATGGGCGTTCCCTTCAATCGCACTCCCGAAGGTCTGCTGGATTTCCGGCGCTTTGGCGGGACGCTGTACAACCGCACCGCCTTCGCCGGCGCCACCACCGGCCAGCAGCTTCTCTATGCGCTGGATGAGCAGGTGCGCCGCCACGAGTCCGAAGGCAAGGTGAAGAAGTACGAGCAATGGGAATTCCTCTCGGCGGTGGTTGACTCCAAGGGAATCTGCCGCGGCATTTGCGCCATGGATCTGCGCTCCATGCAGGTGGTCACTTTCCCGGCCGACGCGGTCATCATCTGCACCGGCGGCGTGGGCGCGATCTTCGGCAAGTCCACCAACTCGGTGGTCTGCACCGGCTCGGCGCAATCGGCCCTCTACCAGCAAGGCGCGTTCTACGCCAATGGCGAATTCATCCAGGTCCACCCCACCTGTGTTCCCGGGGAAGACAAGCTGCGGCTGATGTCGGAATCGGCGCGCGGCGAGGGCGGGCGCGTCTGGGTGCCGAAAAAGCCCGGAGATAAGCGCGATCCCAAGAGCATTCCGGAGAACGAGCGCTATTACTTCCTGGAAGAGCGCTATCCGAAGTACGGCAACCTGGTGCCGCGCGATATCGCCACCCGCGAGATCCACAAAGTGGTTTACGAAGACGGCCTTGGCATCGACGGCGGTCCCATGGTTTACCTGGACCTAACCCACATTGATCGCAAGGTGCTGGATCGAAAGCTTGAAGGGATCCTTGAGATCTACGAGAAGTTTGTCGGCGATGATCCGCGCGATATCCCGATGAAGATTTTCCCCGGCGTGCACTACACCATGGGCGGCATGTGGGTGGATTACAAGCAGGCGACCAACATCCCCGGGCTGTATGCCGCGGGCGAGTGCGAGTACCAGTACCACGGCGCCAAT
>DASWAR010000271.1:0-2348 GCA_036391015.1 Terriglobales bacterium | reverse complement strand
CGACGCCTGGGACGAAGCCCGGCTCGACCGCCTGCACGTGCAATTCGCCAAAGACAAGGCGGCCGCCGAACGTGTTCCGGGGGCCATCGTGCTCGACACCACCTGGGCCTCCGCCGATCCCTAGCCGAAGTTCGTCACGTTCCGGTTGATTTGGGCGATTTTTCAGACCTGGGACGGGATAACTATCTTTGCCTGCAACGGCGGATTCTGAAAAGTCGATGTAGTGTAGACCTACCCTCTTGCAGGTACGCCAATCTGGTGACAAGATCGGGCGAGAATGTTTCTGCGTCCGAATCGGCGGAACAAGGACGGCAAGGACCATACCTACTGGTCTCTGGTGGAGACCGTGCGCACTCCCGATGGTCCGCGGCAGAGAACGCTGTGCTATCTGGGCGAACTGAACAGTTCCGCGCAGGCGCGCTGGCTGACAACGATCGAAGTCTTCAACGAACAGGGTGAGGCGCAGCAGCTGAAGCTTTTTCCGTCGCAGGCGGAAGCGCCACCGGATGACCCACAGGTGGTCCGCGTGCTGCTGAACAAGGTGCGGCTGGAGCGGACGCGGCAGTTCGGAGGCTGCTGGCTCGGTCTGCAACTCTGGAGGCGTCTCGAACTGGACCGCTTCTTCGAAGAGGCGGTAGGTGAGCACGAGGCCGACGTGCCGTGGTCACGCGTGGCCGCCGTGCTGGCGATCAATCGGCTGTGCGCACCCGGTAGCGAGTTGGCCATCGAAGAACGTTGGTATCCATCCACCGCGCTGGATGACCTGCTGGGAATCGGGGAGGGCAAGATCAACGACACGCGGCTCTACCGTTGTCTGGACTGGATTCTGCCGCACAAGACGAAGCTGGAGCGGCATCTCAAGCAACGATACGGAGAGTTGTTCGGCACCGAGTTTGATGTGCTGCTCTACGATTTGACCAGCAGCTACGTGGAGGGCGCGGCAGAGAAGAATCCGATGATGCGGCGGGGCTACTCGCGCGACCATCGTCCCGACTGCGAACAGATGGTGATCGCGCTCATCGTCAACAGCGAAGGGTTCCCGTTCAGCTATGAGACCTTCGACGGCAACCGCGCCGATGTTTCGACCATGGAAACGATTCTGCGCATGGTGGAGCGCAAATACGGCAAGGCGCGGCGGATCTGGGTGTTCGATCGGGGCATCGTGAGCGAGGACAATCTGGCGGCGATCCGCAAGCGCAGCGGCCAGTACCTGGTGGGAACGCCGCGCCGCCAGATGAAGCAGTTTGAAGAAGAGCTGCTGAAGGACGACTGGACGTTGGTGCGGCCCGAAGTGGAAGTGAAGAAGGTCGTCATTCCCCAGGGCGAGGAAACGTTCATCCTGTGCCGCACCAGCGGCCGTAAGGAAAAAGAGAAGGCCATCCGGGACCGCTTCTCGGCGCGCATGGAAGACGCATTGAAGCGCCTGGCGAAAACTATTGAGAACGGTGGGCTGAAAGACCGCAACAAAATGGAGCGGCGTCTGGGGCGGATTCAGGCCAGCCATCCCCAGGTGAACGATCTCTATGAGGTTGCTCTGCGGGACACCCCCGAGGGCGTTCGTCTTCACTGGGCCATCCAAGAGGATCGCAAGCTCTGGCGCGGGCTGAGGGAAGGCGCCTACATGCTGCGGACCAATCTGCCGGCCGGCACCGCCGAAGAGCTCTGGTCCCGCTATATGCAGTTGACTGAAGCCGAGGCATCGTTCCGCGCGCTCAAAAGCGAGCTGTCCATCCGGCCCTTGTTCCACCAACTCGAGCCGCGCGTGAAGGCCCACGTCCTGGTGGCCTTCCTCGGTTACGCGATGTGGGTCACGCTCAAGCATCTGCTGAAGCACCGGGCCGCCATCGTCCCGCAACCATCGAGGAGCGGAGTCAACAATGCGCAGGCGTTGTCGGCTATGAAGGCGCTCGCTCTGCTCTCTACTCTGCAGAGCGCCGACATCGTCCTGCCCACCACGGACGGCCGTGAGATCCGTTTGCGCCGCATCACCGAACCCACTGCCGAGCAGAAATCTCTTCTGCAGCAGCTCGGTCTCAGCCTCCCCGAGCGGTTCGAACTCAATCGCAAATGTAGTGTAGACTCGGCGATTGCCTGAAATGATTCTGAACGACTTAGCTGTCTCTAGAGCTCAGTCGTGACGAACTTCGGCTAGTGGGCGGACCGCTACGGCGGGAGTGTCCGTGCCTGGCTTCCTGCCCGAGGACCTCAGCCGCCCTGGGCTGCCCGTCCGATTTGTTTTAGCATTCCAGCGAACAGGATACGGTGCACCGGGTAGTACGCGTACCAGTAGGCGCGGCCGAGGAGGCCGCGAGGGTCAAAGACGGCGGTCTGCCGGATCACCGAATTCG
>DASWAR010000270.1:0-8850 GCA_036391015.1 Terriglobales bacterium | reverse complement strand
TGCAGATTGGAGAGACCAGCGTGGCCATCGTGGTCGGCTCGGCGCATCGCGCGGCGGCCTTCGACGCATGCCGCTGGATGATCGACACGCTGAAAAAGACGGTGCCCATCTGGAAGAAAGAGCACTTCGAAGACGGCGCGGTCTGGGCCGACGGTGAGCCGTTCCCGCCGGAAGTACGAAAAGCTTAACCACAGAGGACGCAGAGGAAAGCGGAACAACACATCGTGCCTACCGAGTCCCGCCGCATCTCATCAACCAGCTCTGCCATGAAGCCTCTGCGCTTGCCGGCTGTCGCGCTGCTGCTTGCGCTCGAGCTGCTGGCACCGTTCGCCGTGCGCGCCGAAGATCCGCAGAAGGACACGCAGGAACCGGCGATCAGCGTTGACGTCAAGCTGGTCAACGTGTTCGTTACCGTCACCGACGCAAGCGGCGCACCCGCCCGCACCCTGACCAGGGATAGTTTCGCTCTCTTCGAAGACGGCGTGCCGCAGGCGATTTCCGTATTCAACCGCGAGTCGGAATTGCCGCTGTCGATCGTGATGGCGGTGGATGCCAGCCTGAGCACGAAAAAAGACTTGAAGCTGGAGCTGGTGTCGGCTCGCAAGTTCGCGCACGAAATCATGCGCCCGCAGGATGCGCTGGCGCTGTACCAGTTCAGCGAAATCGTGGAAGAACTGGTGCCGTTCACCTCCGACCTGAAACGGATTGATGCCGGCATCGAGCGCGTCCACGTGCGTTCGGCGACGGCGATGTACGACGCGATTTATCTCGGCTCCGAGGCGCTGTACAAGCGGCCGGGACGCAAGGTCATGGTGATCATCACCGACGGCGGCGACACCATGAGCAGCACCTCGTACCAGGAGGCGCTGCGGGCGGCGCAGCAGTCGGAAGCGACGGTCTATTCGATGATCGTGGTGCCCATCGAGGCCAGCGCTGGACGCGAACTGGGCGGTGAGCACGCGCTCATCCAGCTCTCCCACGATACCGGCGGAAAATATTATTACGCCGACACGCTGCCGCGGCTGGAGCAGGCGTTCCAGCAAATCAGCGAAGAGTTGCGGGCGCAATATCTGCTCGCTTACTACCCCGTGCGCCGGATCGCCGAAACCGATTTCCGCAAGATCAAGGTCGAGCTGAAAGGCCCGGCCACCGGGGGCCTGAGAGCGCGGCATCGCACGGGATACTTCACGTCGAAATTCAAGTAGTCGACGGTCTACGGCCGACGGCCCGCAGAAACGGTGCCCCCAAAGATTGTCATTCCGAGCGCGGCGAGGAATCTGTTTTTGCCGTCGACCAAAGCCTGCCCCGAGCGCAGCCGAGGGGACCGCCGACCGTCGACCCGCCGCGTGTACAATGTCGGCATGGCATTTCGCACTCCGGGCAACTCGACTCCGCTGAAGAAGGCGAAGGTGCCGCCGCCGGAAGAGACCTTTGAAGAGGCCGCTTACCTGAAAGCGCTGGGCGAGAAGCAGAAGCCGGTGTCGGTGAAACTGCTCGATGGAGAAGTGGTGCGAGGCTGGATCGAGTATTACGACAAGAGCATGATCCGGCTGACCCGCGAGGGCGAGCCGAATCTGTTTATCTTCAAGCACGAGATCATGTATATCGCCGAGGACGGCGGCCCGCAGAAACGGGTGGTAAAAGCGGACGGGCGTTAGGCTTTAGGCGTTAGGTTCTAGGCGGTTCTGCTCGCGTCTAAAGCCTAACGCCTAAAACCTAAAACCTGCATTTGAACTCCACCGATCAATTCGTTCCTGCCATCAGCGAGATCGCGCGCGAGGCGGGCGCGCTGCTGATGAACCACTTCCGGCGGCGCATCAACTTCGAGTACAAGGGCGATGTCGACCTGGTCACCGAGGCCGACCGCCAGGCCGAAGCGCTGATCACCGAGCGCATTCGAGCGCGCTGGCCGCGCCACGACCTGGTGGGCGAAGAGGGCGCGCGCGTCGAGACCGGCAGCGACTACCGCTGGTACATCGATCCGCTGGACGGCACCACGAATTTTGCGCACGCCTTCCCGGTGTTCTGCGTTTCGCTCGCGCTGGAGCACAAGGGCAAGCGCGTGGCGGGTGTCATCTACGATCCCACCCGCGATGAATTGTTCGCGGCGGAGAAGGGAAGCGGCGCTTACCTGAACCAGCGCCGCATCCACGTTTCCAAGGTCAACAACATGGCCGAATGCCTGTGTGGCACCGGCTTTCCCAGCCACAAGCGCCACAAGAATCCCAACATCCACTTCTATCACCAGATCACGCTCAGGACGCACGGCGTGCGGCGGGCGGGATCGGCGGCGCTGGACCTGGCGTCGGTGGCGAGCGGACGTCTGGACGCATTCTGGGAATTCAACCTCAACCCGTGGGATACGGCGGCGGGCGTGCTGCTGGTGGAAGAAGCCGGCGGCACCATCACTGACATGACCGGCGGGCCGTGGCGTCTCGACAGCCGCGAAACCCTGGCCACCAACAGCCTGGTGCACGCCGACTTCGTCAGGATGATGGAAGACATTCTTGCCGGACGCGGGCTGGAAGAATTGCCTACCCCGGCGGAGTACGCCGCCGCGCGCAAGCAGCGATAAGCCATGCCCACGCTCATCACCCAACCCACCCGCATCCAGGCCGCCGGAAACAAGCCCAAGCTGATTGATGAATACATTGGCCGCGTTACCACGCAGACCGCGCCGGTCAGCGTGGCGCACATGCGCAGTCCTGCGGGCTGGCACGAGCCGGGACAGACGCCGGAGTTCGAGGAATACACCATCGTGCTGCGCGGCCTGCTGCGGGTCGAGCACCAGGGCGGTCACCTCGACGTCCGCGCCGGCCAGGCGGTGATTGCGCACCAAGGTGAGTGGGTACGCTATTCAACGCCGGAAGCGGATGGTGCGGATTACATCGCCGTGTGCGTGCCGGCATTCGCCATCGAAACCGTGCACCGCGACGAGTAGGCCGCCATCCGATCTACAGCGTAAAATAGGCCAGTGGAGTTTCGTGGGCAGTTTTCGAGGATGGAAGCGTGATCGAGTCACTCCTGGAACGCAAGATTGAAAAGCGTCCGCAGCAGGTGCGGTTGCAGGGACGAATCCTGTTTCTGACCGAAGATCCTGAGCTCATCCGCAAACAGCTTGCGGGTTGGGACCTGCCGTGGGACACGGCGCATCCGGAAAAAAATCCCAAGCTGCGCGACGACATCTCGACCGACGAAATCACGCCCGCGCACATCTGCTTCTTTTTCGACGAGACGCTCGGCGAGTTTCCCTACACGGGCCTGAAGTGCGGGCCCGAGACGCCGATCAAGCGCAGTGACGTCAAGCAGGGCGGCTTCGTCGCCGCGGTAAGCGGCAAGCGACGCGGCAAAGGTTCCAGCCGCGAACAGTCGCCCTACGCCGAGCGCTCGGCCGGGATTCAGTTGGTGATCGCGGAAAACATCGAGCGCATTTACAAGCAGAACTGCCAGAACCTGGGCGTGCTGACCTCCACCGATTTTTCGCTCATCGACTGCATCCGCCGCGGCGACCAGATTCCGCTCTCCGTGTTTACCCAGGGCGAAGACGAGATCACGCGCCAGGTCATCGAGTACGGCGGGCTGTTCCCGTTCAACGTCGCCCGCATGCAGAGCAAAGTCACCGTGCCGCCGATCACCACCAAGTCGCGGCCAATGACGGTATCGGAAAAGATATTCGCGAAGCACATGGTTAGCGCCGATGGAAAAGTCGGCGTTGCGGCGGTAAAACCGGGCGATACCGGTTTCACCCGCGTGGACCTACGCTTCTCGCACGAGTACGTTACCCCGATGGCGGCAATCTTCTACGAGCACTACGTCGGCAAGGGCGTCCCGGTGAACGATCGCGACTCCATCAAGTTTTTCCGTGATCATCTGACATTTCTTGACGAGGTGATGTCGGAGGAGAAGCGCAAGATGGGCCTGCTGGACCTGGCGACGCAGCTCAAATTCAAGCAGCAGGACTTCGCCCAGGACCAGGGCATCCAACTTCACGGCGAGCTCAAGGACCGCAAGGGAAGCGAGGGCATCTGCCACTCGGTGATGCTGGAAACCTACGCGCTGCCGGGCCAGGTAAACGTCGGCTCGGACTCGCACACGCCGCACGTCGGCGCCATGGGCTGCATCGCCTTCGGCATCGGCACCACCGATGTCTTCAATTCATGGATCACGAAAGATGTGCGGGTCAAGGTGCCGGAATCGGTGAAAGTGGTGATCCGCGGCAGGCGCAAATCGAACGTCACCGCCAAGGATTTTATCCTCGCCATCCTCGCCATGGATTACGTGCGCAGCGGCAAGGCGCTGGCGAAGGTGATCGAGTATGCCGGGGAAGCGGTGGAAGAGTTGAGCGTGGATGAGCGCGCCACGCTGACCAACATGGCGGCGGAAATCGGCGGGTTTACCGGCATCGTCGCTCCCGATGAAAAAGTGGTGGACTTCCTGGTGGAGCGGCGAGGCATGGACCGCGTCCAGGCACAGAAGCTGGTTGCCGGCTTGCGAAGCGATTCCGATGCCGAGTACGCCCACGTCATCGAAATGAACGCCGAAGACATTTATCCTATGGTTGCCACGCCAGGCGATCCCGGCAACGGCAAGTTCGTGCGCGACCTGAACACGCCGGTGCCGATCGAGATCGCCTACGGCGGCACCTGCACTGCCGGCAAGAACGAAGACATGGACATGTACGCGCGCGTGCTCGCCCAGGCGCTCAAACAGGGCAAGCGCGTGGCCGGCTCGGTGAAGTTCTACATCCAGTTTGGGTCGCAGGAGACGCGCGAGTACTGCGTGCGTCAGGGCTACCTCGATGTGTTCAAGCAGGCGGGCGCGATCGTGATTGAGCCCAGTTGCGGGGCCTGCATCAATGCCGGACCGGGCGTTTCCACTCGTCCTGACCAGGTGGTAATCAGCGCACAGAACCGCAATTTTCCGGGGCGCAGCGGCCCGGGACAGATGTATCTGGCCAGCCCGCTGACCGTGGCCGCCAGCGCGGTGGCGGGGTACATCACGGAGTTCGAGCCGGCTGCAGAGCGGGAGCCGGTGACCGCCTGAAGGTGGCGACGGAGCTTGAGAATTCGAAATTTCAAATTATCAAATTTCCAATTTCAAATTCCCACCGAGCCTTTGCTAAAATCCCCAGTTTCGATATAGATTCTTAGTAAGACCTAGAACCAGGGAGAGACAGAAATGGCATACGTAATCGCGGAACCCTGCATCGGCACCAAGGATACGGCCTGCGTCGATGCCTGCCCGGTGGACTGCATCCACCCCAAGAAGGATGAACCCGCGTACGCCAGCGAGGAAATGCTGTACATCGATCCGGTGGAATGCATTGACTGCGGCGCCTGCGTGCCGGTGTGCCCGGTGTCGGCGATCTTCGCGCTCGATGACTTGCCGGACAAGTGGAAAGCCTTCACCGAGCGCAATGCGGCGTACTACGGCCGCACTCCGGCGTAATTCAGTGTGCGAGACTCGGATTTCGGCGCGCATTCCCGGTGGGGGTGCGCGCTTCGATTTTTGGTAGCTGGTAGTCGGTAGCTCAGCCCGCTTTCCATCCCTGCGCCCGTCAGTTAGAATCATCGTTTGCCCGCGCTTGAACAGGCGATTTAGCCAGCCTATGCCGCTCAAGGATTCCGAGGCGGTGGTGTTGCGCAGCTATCCGCTGCGCGAAGCCGACTTGCTGGTGACGTTTTTCACCCGCGCCGAAGGCAAGGTGCGCGGGGTGGCGCGTTCGGCGAAGAAGTCGAAGCGGCGCTTCGGCGGCGCGCTGGAGCCGCTGACCTGCGTCAAGCTGTATTACGAGGACCGCGAGCGGCAGGACCTGGCACGCATTGATTCGTGCGAGATCCTGGAATCGCCGCTGACCAGCGCGGTGGATTATCCGCGGGCGGTGGCGCTGGGACACATCGCGGAGTTGCTGGATGAATTGCTGCCCGACCGCGAGGCGAATGACGCGATCTTCCGGCTCACGGTTTCGGTGCTGCGGTCGCTGCGCGCCGGCGCCATCTGGATGCCGCTGACCTATTTCGAGGTGTGGTTGGCGCGGCTGGTCGGGTTCTTGCCGGAGCTTGGCGAATGCGTGGTTTGCGGCGCGGCGCTGAATCCACCCCACCGCGCCAAAAACGGGCGCGGCGGGGACCCCGGTCTGAAGGAAGTCCCGAAAGCGTACTATCACGCTTTGGTGGACGGCCTGATGTGCCAGAACGACAAGCGCCTGGCGTCGAGTGAAATAACGCCGGAATCGCGGGCGCTGGCGGCGGAGATGTTTCGTTCGCCGGTGGAAACGATGGCGCTGCAGGTGTGGCCGAAGTCGAAGGCCGGCGATTTGCGGAAGTTCGTGATCCAGATTCTGGAGCGGCATTTGGAGAAGAAGCTGGTGACGGCAACAATGTTGGAGAAACTCAGCAATTAGCAATTAGCGATTAGCGATTAGCTAAACCAGAGTGCTGCCTGACGAAAGGCAACTTGAATCCAGCGAAGAATAACGCCCCTACTTTCCAGGAATTGATCCTGCGGCTGTCGAACTTCTTTGCCGATTACGGATGCGTGCTGCAGCAGCCGCACGATCTGGAAGTCGGCGCGGGCACCATGGCGCCGGAAACCTTCCTGCGCGTGCTTGGGCCGCAGCCGTACAAGGTGGCGTACGTGCAGCCGTCGCGGCGTCCGGCGGATGGGCGCTACGGAGAGAATCCAAATCGGCTTTATAAACACAATCAGTTACAGGTAATACTTAAACCTCCACCTGAAGACGTGCAGGAGCTGTACCTGAAGTCGCTGGAGGCGATCGGGATTGACCTGCGCCAGCACGACATCAAGTTCGAAGAGGACAACTGGGAATCGCCGACGCTGGGCGCGTGGGGAATCGGCTGGCAGGTGATGCTCGACGGCCTGGAGATTACGCAGTTCACCTACTTTCAGCAGTGCGGCCAGATTGATCTCGACCCGATTTCGGCGGAGCTCACCTACGGGCTGGAGCGCATCGCGGCCTTCCTGCAGGACGTGAATTCGATTTACGAGATTGTTTGGGCACGCGATCCCAAGACCGGCAAAGAAGTCACCTACGGCGACGTGCGCCTGGCGGACGAACTGCAGTTCTCGGTGTACAACTTCGAGCTGGCGGACGTGGACCGCGCGTGGAAGCACCTGGAGCTGCACGAGGACGAGTGCAAAGAGCTGCTGAGCGAGTTCGCAAAACTCACGGCGGAGAAAAAAGAAGCAGGCAAGAAAGAGCGCACGGTTGACGAGGATTTTCCGGCGCACCTGCGGGAACAGATTCGCCGGTTCCCGGTGCTTCCGGCGCTGGACTTGTGCCTGAAGTGCTCACACCTGTTCAACATTCTCGACGCGCGCGGGGCGATCTCGGTTACGGAGCGAGTGGGGGTGATCGCGCGCATACGGCAGTTGGCGGTCGGGGTGGCGAAGGCGTGGGTGGCGCAACAGGAAGCTGGCAGCCGTCAGCTCTCAGATGTCAGCCACGAGAAACAAGCGGCGGTCCAGAAGGCTTGAACGATTTGACGTGTCCGGGGCTACACCCCAATGTGACCCACGTCACGCGCGCCCCGGCAAGCAGGTGGGAGAATGAGCGGTTTGCATAATGCCTGATTTCCTTCTTGAGATCGGACTGGAAGAAATCCCGGCGCGCATGATTGACGGCGCCGAGGCGGAGCTGCGCAAGCGCGTCGCCGACATGTTGCAGCGCGAGTCGCTGGCGCAGAGTCCCGAGGTGGAGCCGTACTCCACGCCGCGCCGTGTGGCGGTGCTGGCGCGCGGGATCGCCGACAAACAGGCGGATTCAGAAGAGCAGGTGCTGGGGCCGTCGGTCAAGGTCGCCTACAAGGACGGCCAGCCAACCGCGGCCGCGCTGGCGTTTGCGCGCAAGGTGAATGTTGATGTGGCGCAACTGAAGTCCGTCACTACGCCGAAGGGCGAGTACCTGGCAGCGACGGTGACACGCAAGGGGCGCACCGCACAGGAGATTCTGGCGGAGGCGCTGCCCAAGGAAATCAACGCGCTCTACTGGGCGAAGAACATGTACTGGCGCGAGGGCAAGCCGGAGCGGTTCGTGCGTCCGGTGCGCTGGATGGTGTCTCTGCTGGGAGATCAGGTAGTGCCGCTGGAGTACGCGGGAATCAGGGCGGCTCGAAAGTCGTGCGGGCACCGCTTGCTGGGACACGATGTTGAGGTCAACGCGCCCACGTCGTACGCGGCGGACCTCAAAGCAGCCGGAGTGTTTGCCCGGCGCGAGGACCGGCTCGCGCTGATCCGTAGAGAGCTGGACCGGGCGTGCCGGACGGTGGCGGGCGCGCGCTGGCGAGAAGACAAGGAACTGCTGGAAACAGTGGTCAACCTCACCGAGTATCCGGCGGTCATCCTGGGAAATTTCGAGCGCGAGTTCCTGTCACTGCCGGAAGAGGTGCTGGTCACGGTGATGCGTGACCACCAGAAGTATTTCGCCGTCGAAGATGCGACCGCCACCCCAGCAGACGCAAAAGCGGCGTCTGCCGGGGGCCCCGGCCAAAGGAGACTTTTGCCGCATTTCCTGGCGGTGCTCAACATCGACGGCGATCCCAACGGAATTATCCAGCACGGGCATGAGCGCGTGCTGCGGGCGCGCTTCAACGACGCGCGCTTCTTCTGGACGGTGGACCAGAAGCATCCCCTGCGGGAGCGCGTGGACTGGCTGAAGAACGTGACCTTCCAGAAGGATCTTGGCAGCTATCACGCCAAGACGGAGCGCGTGCAGAAGCTGGTGAGCCAAATTTGCGAGACGTTGAATGATAGTCAACCCCAGGCAAGCAAAACCGGCTTGCCTGGGCCACCCAAGATTCGTTCGGGCATTGTCCACAAGGCGGCGCTGCT
>DASWAR010000269.1:0-12820 GCA_036391015.1 Terriglobales bacterium | reverse complement strand
CGCCGAAGCGATCTTCATGCGCGTGTCGGTGGTCATGATGGCGCGCGCGAAATTTTCTGCCCCGGCGACGGCGGTTGAACGGGCAGCGAACAGTCGTGGTATGGCTTTGATCAGCTTGTCCGCGGGCAGCGGCACGCCGATGATTCCGGTGGAGGCGGGGAAAACCTCGTGCTTCTCGCAGCCGGCCGCCTTCGCGACGCTGCGGCAGACCTGCTCGCACGCGCGCCGGCCCGCCTCGCCTGTTGCGCAGTTGGCGTTGCCGGAATTCACCACCACGGCGTGCACGCGTCCCCGGGTTCGACGCAGATGCTCGCGCCCGCAGGCAAGCGGAGCGGCAACCACGCGATTGGTGGTGAACATCGCCGCCGCATTGGCGCCCAGCGGAGCGAGCGCCAGCGCCATGTCGGGGGAACCCGAGACCTTGATGCCGGCGGTGGCGGAGGAGAATTCAAATCCCCGCGGTACCAGGATCTCGGCGGCGAGCTTCATGATTCAGCGCGGCCGATACGGACCAGGGTGGCGATGGCCGGCTGCCGCTCGGGCCGGAGCACGGAGTCAATTTCACGCATGGCGTCGACAACTTCGGCGAGCCCCGCTGCGCCCGCATAAATCATCGCCGTCTCGTCGCAGCGGGTGAACATCGGACAGTTGCGGCAGTCCTTGAAGATCTTGTCCGGCAGCACGGCGTGTGGCACTTCGACGAACCCCAGCCGCCCGAAATATTGCGGCGAGCGCGTGAACAGGCAAACCTGCGCGACCTGGTGCTGGCGCGCTTCCTTCAGCAACGCTTCCACCAGCTTGCTCCCGGCGCCCTGCCCCTGCGCCTCGCGCGCCACCGCGATGGACCGCACTTCCGCCAGGTGCTGGCCATAGAGGTGCAGCGCGCCGCAGCCGATCACGCTCCCCTTCTGCTCCACTACGGTGAAGTCTCGCACGTTTTCGCAGATCTCGCCGATGGTGCGTGGCAGCAGGACGTTCTGGCCGGCGTAACGCGCGATCAGCGCGTGGATGGCGGGTGCGTCCGGCAGGAGCGCCTTGCGAGTGCGAATTTTTCCTTTGCCGAATCCCATTATCGTTTCTTGCCTATCGCGGGAATTTGCGATGCCGGTTTCGATTCGACTTCGGTGAGCGCCTGGTTGAGCAGCTTCACGCCCTCGTCCACCTGTTTTTCCGTAATGATGAAAGGCGGGAGGAAGCGCAGCACGGTGTCGTGCGTGCAATTGATCACCAGCCCGCGCGCCAGGCACGCGTCCACTACGTCTTTTCCCGGGACTCCAAGTTGCAGCGCCAGCATCAGTCCGATGCCGCGCGCCTCCACCACCGAGGGATGCTTCCGCTTCAATGTCTCCAGCTTTTCGCGAAAATACTTTCCCACTCGCCGCACGTTAGCGAGCACGTTCGCGCGCTGCAAAGTATCGAGGAAGGTGATGGCCACGGCGCAGGCCAGCGGCCCGCCGCCGAAGGTTGTGCCGTGCAGGCCCGGCTTGATGGCGGCGGCGACGTGTTCGCGGGTCACGATGGCGCCCAGCGGCAGACCCGACGCCAGCGGCTTTGCCAGAGCCAGAATGTCGGGCATGACGCCGTATTTCTGAAATGCGAAGTATTCCCCCGTGCGCCCCAGTCCGCATTGGATCTCATCGGCGATGAGCAGTGCGCCGTGACGCTCGGCCAGCTTGCGCGCAGCCGAAAAGAATTCCGGCGTCACCGGGTTGATGCCGCCCTCACCCTGGATGGGCTCGATGAGGACCGCGCACACGCTGCCGTCAAACTTCTTTTCCAGGTCGGCGGCGTTGTTGAATTTGACGAAGCGCACGCCGGGCAACAAGGGCTCAAACGGCTCGCGATATTTTTTCGTCGCGGTTACCGCCAGCGCGCCCGCGGTGCGGCCATGGAATGAATTTTCCATGGCGAGGATCCGCCACGGCGCCTTGCTTCCGTTCTTGTTATGGAGCCGCGCGTAGGCGCGCGCCAGCTTCAGCGCTCCCTCGATGGCCTCGCTGCCGCTGTTGCAGAAGAATGTACGCTCGAGGCCGGAGAGCTTGGCCAGGCGCTCCGCCAAAGCGGCCTGGTAGTCGTGGTAAAAGAGGTTGGAAATGTGCACCAGCCGCGGCGCCTGCTTGCGGATGGTCGCCAGCACCGCCGGATGGTTGTAGCCGAGCGCGCACACACCGATGCCGCTGAGCCAATCCAGGTACCGCCGGCCAGCGTCGTCCCAGAGATAGCAGCCCTGGCCGCGGCGAAACAGCACGCGCTTGCGATCGTAGGTGGGCAGCAGAAGTCTGGCTTCCGCCCGCGCCACCGCCTCCAGATTCACGCGATCAACTCCGTTCCCACCTGCAGTCCACCCCTGGCAAACTGGTTGAGCGCTTCCATCTGCGCGCCCGGCAGGATGTGTACCGAACCCACGCCACCGGCCAGCGCGCGCTCGCACGCTTCCAGCTTCGGCAGCATGCCGCCGGTGATGATGCCCGCCTCCCGCAGTACCGCGATATTGTTCGCCGGCAACACACGAATGACGCAACGGGACGCGTCCAAGACGCCGTTCACGTCGGTCAAAAACGCCAGCCGCTCTGCCTGGCACGCCACCGCGCACGCCGCCGCCATCTGGTCGGCGTTGATGTTGTAATACTCGCCGTCGGCGCCCAGCGCCAGGCTGGCGATCACCGGCACCGCGCCGGCTTTCCAGATGGCGTTCAGCCAATGTGGGTCCACCGACGAAATTTCGCCGACGAATCCCAGGTCGGTGCCGCCGTTCACGCGCTTGCGAGCGCGGAAGCTGAGGCCGTCGCCACCGCACATGCCGATCGCCGGCCGTCCCAGTTTGCCCAGCGCGCCCACAAGTTTCTTGTTGATGCTGCCGGCGAGCACCATCAACGCAGCATCGCGCGTTTCCGCGTCGGTGACTCGCAAGCCGTGGACGAACTCGCTTTTCTTGCCCAGGCGTTCCAGAAGCCGGGTCAGTGCTTTGCCTCCGCCATGCACCACCGCCACCTGGTCGCCGCTCTCGACCAGGCCGGCAACGCAGCGCGCGCAACGGTCCACCAGGGTGGCATCATCCAGCAGGGCGCCGCCGATTTTGATGACCAGCCTCAATGGACCGTCCCCGCAATGTAGCTCGCCTGGGTTTGCGGCGCCACGTAGGCCGCGCGCGGGAAGCGGCTGCGCGTGGCCGGCACCGGCACGAGTCCCTCGCGCTCGTCCCAGCCATACATCAGGTTCATGCTCTGCACCGCCTGCCCGGCCGCGCCCTTGATCAGGTTGTCGAGGCATGAGACCAGCATCACGCGCTTGCCGTCCGGCGCCAGCACCCAACCGATGTCGCAGAAATTCGAGTGCTGCGAGTGCTGCACCTCGGGCAAACGCGGCGGCGCATAAATCCTGACGAAGGGGCTGCTCGCGTAAAAATCGCGAATCAGCTCTTCCAGCTCCGATGCCGTGACTACCCGCTTCAAGCGGGCGTAAATGCTCGACAGAATTCCGCGGCGGATGGGCAGCAGGTGCGTGCTGAACGTCAGTTGCTCGGGCGCGAGCTGCAACTGCTCCATGATCTCGCCGGCATGCCGGTGGGTGAATGCCGAGTAGGCGCGAAAATTTTCCGCCGTCTCGACGAAATGGGTTTGCGGCGTTGGCGACTTGCCCGCGCCGGAGACGCCCGATTTCGAATCGCACACCACGCCGTGGTCCACGTCGAGCAGGCCGGCTTCGATCAGAGGGGCCAGCGCCAGGATTGCCGACGTCGGATAGCAGCCGGGATTGGCCACCAGTTGCGCGTCGGGCAACTTCGCGCGGCAGAGTTCCGGCAGCCCGTACAGCGCCTTGGCCATCACCGCTTCGGAGGCGGGTGAGCCGATGTCTTTGAAGCCGTACACGACGGCGTACTTGTGCGTGCGCAGCCGCCACGCGCCGCTCAGGTCAATCACGCGCAGCCCGCGTTGCAATGCCTCCGGCACCCAGGCGCGCGAGACCTCGTGCGGCGTGGCCAGGAACAGCAGGTCAACTCCGCGCTGGTGCAGCAGCCGCCAGGAGAAAGGATGGATCGGCACCGTGGTGCCGTCCACCGGGGAGATGATCTCGGCGTTGGCGCTGCCGTTGTCGCTCTCCCGCGACAGCAGCAGCGGCGGCCTCATGCGCGGGTGCTGAAACAGGATGCGGGTGAGTTCCTGCCCGGAGTACCCGGTGGCGCCGACGATGGCGGATTGCAGTTCTGCACTCATATGCGGGCCCATAGCCTTCCGGAATAATTATGCACGCTATGAATATTTATGCATTCATTCCGGGCGGTGTCAACCGAAAAAACAGCAATAAGTCCCCAGGCCCAAGGCACAAGGCAAAAGGCGCAAGGCACAAGGCGTAAGGCCTCAGATTTTGGACTCAAGCCTCAAGTGGGATGGATATGGAAGCTGAAGCGCTTCTCAACGGAGTCACGGAGGTGATTTGGGCGTGCGGCAACTCCTCAGCCCTGAGTTTCGCACCGAAGGGCGGTCGAGCGAGGCTCGACATGGGAACGAGCAGGGGGGTCCCTTCGACTGCGCTCAGGGCAGGCTCTTCGACTCGGCGTCGCCAAAACTGGGCGACGCCTCGCTCAGGATGACACCGTGTTGATGCTGCTTACCCTTCGTGACTCCGTGGTTGGCGAATGCCAAATGCCGCCGCGGTGTACCCGAACGAGCAACGTGCGACTTTGCGCCTCGCGCCTAAAGCCTTGCCCCTTGCGCATTCTGAATCCGTCTCCGCACCCGCTGCATCTTATTCAAAGAGCGCAATTTGGAGTCCCTGCCCGGTTTGTCTTTTGCTTTTCTGAGGCGTATATTTGTAGGCGACTGCTGTGTCGGACAGCTTCGGCGACGATACCCAGTGGGCGCGAGCCCACTTTTTATTTGAGCTGTCCCCAGCCGGTCAGGGCACGAAATGGCGATCGAGTTGGAGCACGTGCGGCAAATTGCCGAGCGCGTCGCCGCATCCCAAGGTCTCGAACTGGTGGATATCGAGTTCCGGGGCGGTGGCAAGGCCCGCCTGCTGCGCTTGTTCATTGACAGGCCGAGCGGCGTTACGCACGGGGATTGCGCGTTCGTCAGCCGCGAACTGGGGACCATCCTCGATGTCGAGGAAGCGATCCCCGGCGGTTCGTATACCCTGGAGGTTTCTTCGCCGGGGCTGGATCGCAAGCTGGTCAAGGCGGTCGATTTCGAGCGCTTCGCCGGCAGCCGCGTTCGCCTGTTCACGTGCGAGCCGGTGGAGGGCAGCCGTCACTTTGAAGGACGGTTGCAGGGCCTGCGAGATGGACGCATCGCGCTGGAAGTCGGCAGCAAGAAGGTGCCGGCGCACGCGGTCGAGATCGAGTTGGGCAACGTCGAACGGGCGAACCTGGTGCCCGAGTTCTAGGTTTCAAAGTTTCAGTTGAGTCCCGGAAACGTTGAAACGCTGAGTTTTTGAAACGGAAGATTTATGGCTAGCGAGCTTTTCAGCACCATTGACGCACTCAGCCGTGAGAAGGGCATTGACCCGCAGATTGTAGTCAGCGCGGTGGAAGACGCCATTGTGGTCGCCACCCGCAAATACTACAAGACGCAGGAAAACCTGCGCGCCGAGCTGGACAAGGATACCGGCCAGATCCGCGCCTTCGTGGTCAAGCAGGTGGTGGAAAGCGCGGAGCAGATCGAAGACGCGACCAACCAGATCACGATTGATGACGCCCGCCGGCTCGATCCCAAAGCCGAGATCGGCGGCGAGTTGAAAATTCCGAAAGCCACCGACGTGCTGGGCCGCATTGCCGCCCAACTGGCCAAACAAGTCATTTTCCAAAAAGTGCGCGAGGCCGAGCGCGACACGGTTTACAACGAGTACATCGGCCGTGTAAACGAGGTCGTCAACGCCACCGTCAAGCGCGTCGAAGGGCCGGACCTGATCTTCGATATCGGCAAGGCCGAAGCCCGCATGCCGCGCAAGGAGCAGTCGCGGCTGGAATCGTTTGCCCCCGGCGAGCGTGTCCGCGCCGTCATCACCCGCGTCGAAAAGGCCGCCAAGGGCCCGCAGGTGATCGTCTCGCGCGCCGCGCCGGACCTGGTGCAGCACCTTTTCCAGACCGAGGTGCCGGAAATTTACGACGGCACGGTGGTCATCCGCGCCATCGCGCGCGAAGCCGGCGAGCGCACCAAGATTGCCGTGATGTCGAAAGACAAGGACGTGGACGCTGTCGGCGCCTGCGTGGGCATGAAGGGCATGCGCGTGCAGTCCATCATTCGCGAGCTGCGCGGCGAGAAGATTGACATCATCGAGTACCACGAAGACGCGGTCACCTTCGCCGAAAAGGCCTTGCAGCCCGCCAAGGTCAGCCGCGTCACCGTGATCGATTCCGCCGACAAGCACTTGGAAGTGATTGTGGACGATAGCCAGCTCTCGCTCGCCATCGGCAAAAAGGGCCAGAACGTTCGCCTAGCCGCCAAGCTGCTCGGCTGGAAGATTGATATCAAGAGCGAGGAAGAGAAGCGCCAGGAGGTCGAGCAGCAGATGTCGGCGCTGGTCGGAAACCAGGCCACGCCGCTGTCGGTGGTGCCTGACCTCGGCGAGGGCCTGGTGGAGAAGCTGACGACCGCCGGCATTGCCACCGTCGAGCAGTTGGCTGACATGACGCCGGAGCAGCTCGAGGCGATTCCCGGCATCGGGCCCAAGACAGTGGAAAAAATCAGCATTGCGGTCAATAATTATTTTTCCAGCCTGGAAACCGGAGAGGCTCCGTCGGCTGCGCCCATTCTCGACGCCCCTGACGACCTCCCTGTTCAAGGCGAGCAGGGTGCCATGCCGCCGGACGAAGTCGGCCCCGATGCCGGCGGTGAGGCGAGCGCTACTGAGGGCTTGGCGCAGGATTCTGCCGCGTTACCGCAGAGCGCGAGCGAGTTGGTGGAAGAAGTCCAGGACCTGGAAGCGGGAACCGTCAGCGCAGTGGAGAACGCTCCTGCTGCCGGCGAGGTGGAAGTCACGACGCACGACGAGCGGCCTGACGCAGAAAAGATTCCGAAGGAACAGCAGTGATGCTCGGGCCGAACGACCAAATTCAAACCGTGAGGTAGCTATGAAGAGATAGCGCGGCACACGGAGGAAAAAGAAGCTCGGATGGTAGACACCTCTAAGATTCGAATCAACGACCTGGCCAGGGAACTGGAAGTCAAGAGCAAGGCGATTCTCGATGTTCTGCCGAAGGTTGGCGTCACCGAAAAGAAAACGCATTCCAGTTCCATCTCCGTTGAAGAAGCGGTAAAAGTTCGCCAGCACTTTCAAGCGGACAACAACGGGCAGGGCGGCGCCGCGCGTGCCGCGCGCCCGCGGCCGGACGACATCATAACCAAGGTTGATCTCTCGCACATCTCCAAGCCCGGCGATGTTCTAAAGGCGCTGCAGCAAAAAGCGCACCCCGTCGCCCCGGCTGCGCCGCGTCCCACGGCGGTTCCTCCGCGCGCCCCCGAGATTGCGAAGCCCGCCATCCAGACTCCGGCCGCCAAGGCTCCGGTCGCGGTGCCTCCGCCGCCGAAGCCGGCCGCTCCGCCCGAGCCGGTGGCGACGCCGCCGCGTTTGGTGAAGCCTGCCGAGGCTCCCGTGCGCCCGGTCTACCGCATTCCGGAACCGCCGCCGGCGGCGGAAGCGGAGCCTGAGGTTGAAATTCCGGAAGTCATCTCCGAACCCATCCGTGCCGAAGTAGAAAGGCCCGCTGCCTCTGTGCCAATGCCACTCGTAAGCGCTCCTCCCGTTGCGCCGCCTGTCGCCCAGGCTCCGCCCATGCATGTTGCGCCGCCACAAACTGCGCACCCCAAGCCGCCGGCTGCGCCGCCACGGCGTGTCATCGTTCCGCAGACCGGCCCGCGCCCGGTTTACACCGCGCCGCCGCAGATCGAACGGCCCGCTGCCAGCACCCCGCGCCCTGCGCCCGGCCGCCCGGTGCCCGGTCAACCGATTTTCCAGCGTACGCGTCCCGCCGCGCCGGGATCGCGTCCACCGCTGCGCCCGGGCGAACGCCGCCCGATGCATCCCACGCGCCAGTCTCCCACCGGTGCGCGTCCCCTGGGCGTTGGCCCAGGTGCACCCGCAGCGCCGCCGAGCGGACGTCCCGCGGGACGTCCCGCGCCGTCGCGCCGTCCCGGCCAGCGCTACGTTCCTCGCGGGGTGAAGGAAGGCCCGATGAAGGGCTTCGTTCCTCCGCCGCGGCTGATGATTTCCAACGAGCCGCTGCCCATCACGCGCGAGATCACGATCACCGAAGGCATCAGCGTGAAGGATCTGGCGGAGAAGCTCGGCATTCGCGCCAAGGACCTGATCACGCGCTTGCTCGCCCGCGGCGTCTTCGCCACCGTGAACCAGACGCTGGACGGCCCCCTGGCAGGCGACATGGCCCGCCAGTTCGGCGCCGACACCAACGTCATCACCTTCGAGCAGCAGGCCGCCGCCGAGGTTGCGCAGGCCGAAGCTGCCACCGCCGAAGAGGGCAGCGTCGGCGCCGTGCCGCGTTCGCCGGTGGTCACCATCATGGGCCACGTGGACCATGGCAAAACCACGCTGCTGGATTCCATCCGCCACGCCAACGTCGCCGAAGGCGAAGCCGGCGGCATCACCCAGCACATCGGCGCCTACAAGGTCACCATCACGGACACCAACTCGCCTGCCTATGGCCGCCAGATCGTGTTCATCGACACGCCCGGCCACGAGGCCTTCACCCGCATGCGCGCCCGCGGCGCCAAGGTCACCGATATTGTCGTGCTCGTGGTCGCCGCCGATGACGGCGTCATGCCCCAGACCCTGGAGGCCATTGACCACGCCAAGGCCGCCGAAGTGCCCATCATCGTCGCGGTCAACAAGATTGATAAGCCCGACGCATTGCCCGAGCGCGTCAAGAAGCAACTGGCGGATCGCGGCCTGCTGCCGGAAGACTGGGGCGGCACCACGGTTTTCGTGGACGTCTCCGCCAAGCAGAAGAAGAACCTGAATCTGCTGATGGAGATGATCTGCCTGGTCGCCGACCTGCAGGAGCTGAAGGCCAATCCCGAGCGCTCCGCCACCGGTACCGTGCTGGAGGCCAAGCTCGACCGCGGCCGCGGCAACGTCGCCACCGTGCTGGTCGCCGACGGTACGCTGCGTAACGGGGACAATTTCGTCGTCGGCAACACTTTCGGCAAGGTCCGCGCCATGTTCGACGATCGCGGCGGCGCGCTCGACGAAGCGCCGTCGTCAACCCCGGTCGAACTTCTCGGGTTGGAAGGCCTGCCGCAGGCGGGCGACCAGTTCGTGGTGGTCTCCGATCGCGAAAAAGCCCGCGGCATCTCCGAGTACCGCGAGCAGAAGGCGCGCGAAGCCACGCTGGCCAAGAGCTCGCGTGTATCGCTGGAAGGACTGGCCGAGCAGCTCAAGACCGCCGGCGTCAAGGACCTCAACGTCATCCTCAAGGCCGACGTGCAGGGCTCCGTCGAAGTGCTGAGCGATCTGCTCGCCAAGCAGTCCACCGACATGGTGAAGGTGAAGATTCTGCACAAGGGCGTCGGCGCCATCACCGAAACCGACGTGCTGCTGGCCTCGGCGTCCAACGCCATCATCATCGGCTTCAACGTCCGGCCGGAACGCAAGGCCTCGGAACTCGCCGAGCAGGAGAAGGTGGACATCCGCCTGCACTCCATCATCTACGAGTTGCAGGACGAAATCCGCAAGGCCATCACCGGCATGCTCGAACCGGTCATCAAGGAGACCTACCAGGGGCGCGCCGAAGTCCGCGACACCTTCCGCATTCCGAAGGTCGGCACCGTCGCCGGCTGCATTGTGCAGGACGGCATGATCAAGCGCGATTCCGAGGTCCGGCTGCTGCGCGACAACGTGGTCGTCTTCAAAGGCAAGATTTCCTCGCTGCACCGCTTCAAGGAAGACGTCTCGGAGGTCCGCAACGGCCTGGAGTGCGGCATTGCCATCCAGAACTACGGCGACGTCAAAGTCGGCGACGTCATCGAGGCCTTTGTTACCGAGCGCGTGGCCGCGGAATTGACGGCCTAAGAGAGAGTTTGGTAGGGCACGGCTTTAGCCGTGCCGCTCAGCGTCTTCAGGTCTGGTGGCGTTAGCCTTGGAGGTAAGTGGACACGACTGTGTCCTGATTGTGTCTTGTTTCGTGCTGACGGCTGGAGTACCGTCTCCTTGTGGATTATCGCAGGTACATTACGATCGAGCCGGATAAGATGGGCGGAAAGCCATGCATTCGCGGCCTGCGCATGACTGTCTATGACGTGCTGGATTATCTTGCTTCCGGGATGACGCATGAACAGATACTTCATGAGTTTCCTGAACTGACGCACGAAGACATCCTGGCAGCGCTCGCATTCGCCGCTGACATGGGCCGCAAAGGCGACGTAATCCCAGCGTGAAGCTGCTCGTCGACCAGAATCTTTCCTACAGACTGGCACGTTCGCGACTTGCGGATGGCCCGGGCTGCGGACACTGAGATTTGGGACTACGCCAAGAAACACGGTTTTGCCGTTGCTACCAAAGACACTTGGTTCTATCAACGATCTCTCGTCGCCGGACACCCTCCGATGGTGATCTGGATTCGGACTGGAAATTGCTCCGCTGATCGCATCCAAGAGTTGCTGCGTCGGAATGCGGGACGGCTCCGAGAGTTTGCTGAAGATGAACAAGCCGCGTACATCGCCTTAGGCTGATGCCGATCGCGTTCCTGACGCTCGAACTTCGCATCGAAGCGGCGCACTCCCTCAAGGACAAGCGCCAGGTGCTGCGCAGCCTCAAGGACAAGCTGCGCGCCAGCTTCAACGTGTCGGTGGCGGAACTTGACGCGACCGACCTGTGGCAGCGGGCGACCGTGGGTGTGGTAAGTATTTCCGGCTCGCGCGACTACCTGCGCGGCCTGATGGAAAAAGTGGAGCGCTCGGCCACCAGAATTGCCAATAATGCCGGAGCGGAAATCACCGATTCCTTCATCGAATATTTGTAGGCTCAAGGCTGAAGGCACAAGGCGCAAGGCGGCGCCGCGAGCCAGCTATGAATCTTGCCTTGTGCCTTGCGCCTAGAGCCTTGCGCCTTATGGAACACCGCAACGCACAACATCATTACGATCGCCTCGGCGAGACCCTGCGCGAGGAGATCTCCGCCATGATCGAGGGCGAGCTCACCGACCCCCGCATCGGCCTGGCCACGGTCACCGACGTCAGAATGTCGCCCGACGGCAAGTCCGCCCACGTCTCCATCAATGTGGCGGGCGACGACCAAGAGGCCGAGCAGACCCTGGAAGGCCTGGAGGCCGCGCGCAACTATATCCGGCACGAGCTTTTGGGCCGTTTAAAGATTCGTCATGCGCCCGATCTGTTTTTTCATCTGGACAGGTCGCAACAGTTGGAGACTAGAATTGACGAGTTGCTCCGGCGAGTAAAGAAACGGAGCAGGTAACCCGCCCGGCGCGGGATTCAGGACGATTCGGCCCGTGGGACAGACGCTCAACGCGATTCTGCAGGAGATCGGACGGCGAGACCGCTTTGTCCTCACCTCCCATGCGCGCCCCGACGGCGATGCCATCGGCTCCGTTCTCGCCTGCTGCGAAATCCTCCGCCGCATGGGCAAGCAGGCGGAAGTCGTCCTCAACGGCGCCGTGCCGCATATCTACCGCCCGCTTCCTTTCGTCGATTCCGTCATCAACGCGCAGTCCATCAACGGGCACTACGAAGCCGCCATCGTCCTGGAGTGCGACAGTATCCAGCGCGCCAACCTGCCGGGACTGGAAGAACAGTTCCTCATCAACATTGATCACCACGTCAGCGGGCGGCCGTTCGCGCACGTCAACTGGATCGATCCCAGCGCCTGCTCTACCGCCGAGTTGATTTACCGGCTGGCGTGCGCCGCCAATGTGCCCATCTGCCCCAACGTCGCCACCTGCCTCTACACCGCCGTCCTGACCGACACCGGCGCGTTCTGCTACGTCGGCACCAGCGAACGGACCTTTGCCCTGGCGCAGGAACTGGTGCGCGCCGGCGCCGATCCCGCCCGCATCGCGCAGAGTGTTTATTTTTCCGTGCCTACGTCGAAGATTCGCCTGCTCGGCGCCGCGCTTTCCGGCCTGCATCGCGATGGCGACCTGGCGTGGATGGCCGTCAACCGCGAACAGATGGAGCGCTGCGGTGCGATTGACGAAGATTGCGAAGGACTGGTGAATTACGCACTCGGCGTCGAAGGCGTGCAGGTCGCGGTTTTTTTCCGCGAACTGGCCGACCGGCGCTGGCGCGTCAGCCTGCGCAGCAAGGGCGCGGTGGATGTCTCCCATGTCGCCGCCCGCTTCGGCGGCGGAGGCCACTTCTGTGCCAGCGGCTGCGCCCTCGACGGCCCCGTCTCCGTCGCCGCCGAACGCATCCTTGCCCAACTTCGCCTGGCGCGAAAAACCTCGAACTAGCGTTATCAATCCCTGACAACTACGAACCTGGCGGCGCGCTCGCATCGTTCTTCCAGCGCGCATGGGTAGAATGGTGGCGTGAGTCAGTTTGTGATCCCGGCAGGGACCATGTGACCGATACGGCCGCTCCTGCCGCCCGCGCCCATGCCGCCGCCTGGACCGAACTGGCGACGCTGGCGGGCTTCTGCGCCTACCTCTTCTACTTCGGGTTGGGAAGCTTCGGGCTGGTCGGCGCCGATGAGCCACGGTACGCGCAGATCGCGCGCGAGATGCTCGCCCGCCACGACTGGACCACGCCGATGCTGAACGGCGCCCCCTGGCTGGAAAAGCCCATCCTGTACTACTGGGGCGCCATGATGTCGTACGGCGTGTTCGGGGCCAGCGACTGGGCCGCGCGCGTGC
>DASWAR010000268.1:0-5172 GCA_036391015.1 Terriglobales bacterium | reverse complement strand
GGCGCCGATTACACGATCGAGAATGGCCGCTACCGCTTCGCGAAAATCTACCAGGGCGAGAACTGGAACCCTGAACTGCGCGCGCCGCTCACCGAGCCGGGCGTCAACGTCAAGCAAGGCGACTACCTGCTGGAGGTGGCGGGACGCGAGCTGAAGGGATCGGACAACCTTTTCAGTCTCTTCCAGGCGACGGCGGGCAAGTCGGTGGTGATCAAAGTCGGCAGCGATCCCGGCGGCAAGGGCGCGCGCACCGCCACCGTGGTTCCCATCGATAACGAAACCAACCTGCGCAATCGCGCCTGGATTGACGCCAACCGCCGCAAGGTCGAGGAATTGGGCGGCGGGCGCGTGGCCTATGTCTATCTGCCGGACACGGCGGTGGGCGGCTACACCTATTTCAATCGTTATTACTACGCCCAAATCTCCGCCCAGGGCGCGGTGCTGGACGAGCGCTTCAATCGCGGCGGCCAGGCGGCGGATTACATCATCGATAATTTGCGCAAGCCGCTGATGAACTACTGGTTCACGCGCGAGGGACACCCGTTCACCACTCCGGTGGGTTCGATTTTCGGGCCCAAGGTGATGGTGACCAATATGTACGCCGGTTCCGGCGGCGACGCCCTGCCGTGGTACTTCCGCCACGAAAAAATCGGACCGCTGGTGGGCACGCGCACCTGGGGTGGCCTGGTCGGCATTTACGATTACCCGCCGCTGATGGATGGCGGCTCGGTCACGGCGCCGCGGGTGGCGTTTTATAACCCGCAAGGCGAGTGGGACGTCGAGAACGTCGGCGTGCCACCCGATTACGAGGTGCCGTTCGATCCCGCGGCATGGCGTCTGGGCCGCGATCCGCAACTGGAGAAGGCGGTGGACCTGGTGCTGCAAGAGTTGAAGAAGGCGCCCCGCAAGTTCGTCGAACACCAGCCATTCCCGAATTATCACGAGACCAAGGGGACGGCGACCGGCGGCGGGCGCTGACAAAACGCGCCAGGCTCAACCTGCTAGCATCATGTGCAGGTGAAACTTTCCTTGCTCCACGGTGTTTGCACGTTCATCAGCCTGGCCACTGGGCTAGCTTGCGCGCCACAACACGGAGCCAGGTCTCCGCATTTCCCATTTGTGAAGGTGTCATGCCACGCAGATTGACGGTTTCTTTCACTCTCCTGTTTTTGTCACTGGCAACTTTGTTGCTTCCGGCGTCGCTGGCCGCTCAGGTCCACGACCGAATCGCTCAGCCGATCCAGTTCAGCGAGAGCCAGCCGGTGCGCGGCAGCGTTCATCCCTTCGCCCGAACCGAGCACGATCAGGGCGAAGCCGCCGGCTCCATGATGCTGAACCGCATGGTGATGACGTTTAGTCCCAGTGCCGCGCAGCAGGCCGACCTGGACGCAATGCTCAGCGAGCAGCAGAATCCGCTTTCTCCTTATTACCACCAGTGGTTCTCGCCGGCACAATTCGCCGACCGCTTTGCGCTGAGCGCGAGCGATATCGGCAAAGTCGTTGACTGGCTGCAGGGCCAGGGATTTTCCGTGGATGAAACCGCGCGCAGCCGCTCCTACGTGGCTTTCAGCGGCACGGCGGCGCAGGTGGCAGCGGCATTCGGCACGCCCATCCATCACTACCTGGTGAACGGCGAGTTACATTACGCCAACGTTTCCGACCCGAAGCTGCCTTGGCCGCTGGCCAGCGTGGTCAGCGGCATTCGCGGCTTGAACGACTTTCGTCCCAAGCCGCGCGGTGGCGTCGGGCGAACTTCGCCGCGCCCGCAGTTCACCTCCAGCATCAGCGGCAACCATTTCCTTGCTCCCGACGACTTCGCCACCATCTACAACCTGAAGCCGCTTTACAACTCCGGGATTGACGGCACCGGGCAGAAAATCGCCGTCATGGGCCAGACCAACCTGATCCTGTCGGACATCTCCACCTTTCGAAGTCTCTCCGGGCTGCCAGCGAGCGCGCCCACCGTGATCCTGGTACCGGGTTCGGCCGACCCCGGCGTGGTGAATGGCGATATCGGCGAAGCGGACTTGGATGTGGAGTGGTCGGGAGCGGTCGCGCCCAAAGCCACCATCGTCTACGTCAATTCGAAGAACGGCGCATTCGATTCGCTGAATTACGCCATCTCGCAGAACCTGGCGCCGGTCATCAGCATCAGCTATGGCGATTGTGAGCCGAACTTCAGCCCCTCGGAGATCAACACCCTGATTTCCTGGGGCCAGCAGGCGAATACGCAGGGACAAACCATCGTGGGCCCATCCGGCGACAGCGGCGCCGCCGATTGCGACTACCCGCTGACTCCTACTCAGCTGGTGACCTCGGCGACGCACGGCCTGGCCGTTGACATCCCTGCCGCTCTGCCCTACGTCACCGGCGCCGGCGGCACCACCTTCAACGAGGGCTCGGTGCTGACATTCTGGAGTCCGACCAACAACGCCAACAACGGCTCGGCATTGTCGTATATCCCGGAGACGGCTTGGAACGACACCGCTTTTGAAATCGCGAATAACGGCTCGCTGGCGGCCACCGGCGGCGGTGTGAGCAAGCTGTTCGCCAAGCCCAGCTGGCAAGTGGGCACGGGAGTTCCCGCCGACGGCCAGCGCGACGTTCCCGACATTTCCTTTAATGCTTCCTTCGATCACGATGGCTACCTGATGTGCTCGCAGGGAAGCTGCGTCAACGGTTTCCGGCAGGCAAACAACAATCTGACCGTGGTCGGCGGGACATCGGCGGGACCGCCGACATTTGCGGGAATTGTGGCGCTCATTAACCAGAAGTTGGGCGCGGCACAAGGCAATGTCAACCCGCGGCTGTACCAGTTGGCCGGCGCTTCCACCGACGCGTTTCATGACGTCATTACCGGAGACAACAAGGTGCCGTGCACGCCAGGATCGCCGAACTGCCCCACGGGAACCACTTCAATCGGCTTCAGTGCGGGCGTGGGCTATGATCCGGTAACCGGGTTGGGTTCGGTGAATGCATTCAATCTGGTCATGGAATGGAGCAGCTCGACCCCGGATTTCCAGGCCGGCGTTTCGCCCTCCAGCTTGACGTTGACCGCCGGCACCACCGCCAATGTCGGCACATCGACCCTGACGATTTCTGCGCTGAACGGGTTCACCGGAAGCGTCACCCTGAGTTGCAGTGTGCCCTCATCGCTGCCCGGAACCACGTGCTCGGTTTCGCCGGCTTCGCTGACCAACTCGGGGACCGCCACCGTCACCGTCACCGCTCCCACAACGCGCTCCAGCCTGCGCCCGCCACGCCTGTTTCCACACTTCTTCCCCTGGACTGACGGTTCCTTCGCCATCGCCATGGGATTGATGCTTGCCGGCAAGCGGGAGCGCACGTCGAAGAAAACCAAGATGGCAATCCTGGCCGTGATGCTGATCATCGCAATCGCGGTCATGATCGGCTGCGGAGGCGGAAGCAGTTCCAGTTCAACCACGTCATCCTCCTCCAGCGGCAGTTCGGTCACGGGAACCGGCACGGTGACAGTGACTGCAACCAGCGGGGCCCTGAGCCACGCCGCCTCCATCACGGTCACTGTGAATTAGTACGCGGTGAACTTTGGCGGAAGCGTGTCGGAGTCGAACCGACCCTCGGCAGCGCAAAGCTGTCGAGCGCTGGTTTTGAAGACCTCTATGGGGATTCTGTTCGGTTTTTAAAATTCTTGAATTTAATTGATTATCCAGCGACTTACAAGCTGGTCGTTCTGCTTCGTTTTGACAGGACCGGACCCGTTCTGAACAATGGAGTTATCACGATTTCATCACAGTGGCCGACCGTCACTGGACACGGACGCGCCCTTCAGGGCTTAGCCTATTTGGGGCGGTTACTTACGATAAGGCGATTTCACACTCATTGTCCGAATAATTCGGGCCATCCTTGTTTGGGGCTTGGGCGATCCTGCGGGAAACTTATCAAAACTGGATATGGAGAGCATTCTTGCTTACTACGAAGACGCGAATATTGTTGCTCTTGGGATCAGTGGGGAACATGAAGAAGCCCAGTTTTTGAGGGTTGTATGCATCTGTATTCCCACGGAGCCTCTCGCCATCCCTGAAGACTACTTCGATGCTGCGGCCGTGTTTGGGTGGTTTCGTGCCTGAGACCTCTTGGTATTCACGGTTTCCGTCGAAGTCGTGGCAAAAGAACACTGCCTTGAGCTCTTCCAGCTTCACCTCTATTCCTTCTTGCCCGACCGGGCTGTCCCTCAGAAAGAGCGTAAAGGAGCTTTTCAGCGCTGAAAAATTGTAGATGTAGCCCTTCAGTCGCCGACCATCGAGAAATGCGACAACAGCCTTGTTTGCTTGGTCGAGAGATTTTGAACGTATCGTCATACCCAAGCCACTCCTCCTTCAACAACGCGCAGGATATTCTATGTCGAGTTGCCGTCACATGTCGAAATACTTCCCCTATGCCCGCAGGTGGGAGTTTCGTCTTGAACAGAGGCGTGGAGTCATTACCAACGGGACGCTCCGGGTGTGTCCGGAGATCGAGGGCATCTGCGACGCCGATCCCGCCTGCCAGCGCCTGCGACAGATTCCTGGGGTTGGGCCGCTGGTAGCGACCGCGGTGGTAGCCGCGGTCGGCAACGGTGCGGCCTTCCACAAGGGGCGCGAGTTTGCTGCCTGGCTTGGGCTCATTCCGAAGCAGTACTCGACCGGCGGCAAAGCCAAGTTGCTGGGCATCAGCAAACGCGGGAATCGCTATCTACGCAAGATGTTCATCCACGGTGCCCGAGCTGCGGTACTGCGGCTGAAACGAGAGGGTTCAGCAATCGGCGCCTGGATGAACGGACTGGAGGCCAGGGCGCCGCGCAACGTGCTGATCGTAGCCATGGCCAACAAGCTGGCGCGGATCACATGGGCTGTGCTGTCCAGCGGTGAGCCGTATCGGGCGGCAACGATAGCCGCTTAACCGGATTACAAAAGCTTCCCCACCAAGGTCTGCAAAGGAGAACAACAAGGACGAAAGAACAGTCAAACGGCGTGCCTGAAAACCTGGGTTGATAAACGGTCTTTCACGGCCGAGCGATTTAGCAGGACAGGAACGCGCGCATCTCATCGAGTGCCCGGAGATTCATCTCCATAAAGGCCGGATACATTTGCGGCAGACTGAATTTCTTCCTTCGAACTTCTCCCTTGCAGCGGCGCGGCGGACCATACATTA
>DASWAR010000267.1:0-4565 GCA_036391015.1 Terriglobales bacterium | reverse complement strand
AAGGTCCTTCGACTCGGTATTCAGCTGCGGAAAAATGCAGGTTCCTCGGCTCGGACGCGCCGTGCGTGCGGTCCACGCGCTCGATGTCGCGTCCTCGCTCGGAAATAGAGGGTTTGCTCTTTGCCGTGTCAAAGCCCAGCGCGTCCACCCGCACACGTGAGGGCGCATGTGCCAGAAAGCAAGACCGCCGCTGGAGAGGGCCAGCGGTGGTCTTGTGCTCCACGTCCGGTTGAACCACTTCTGAGATAGCTTCGATCTTGAGTTCGCGTGAACCCTGGCGCGAACTCAGGATGGGACTGCGCTACTTGGGAACGTCGTTGGTTGTGGCGTTGTCCGATTCCACCTTGGCCGCCTGATCAGGATTCGCGAGGCGAGTGATGTACGGGAAGATGGGCGTCACTTCAAACGGCATCTTCTCGCGCGGCGAGACCAGCGGGACTTGATTGGACTTGGTGAGCTCGATCTTGTCGGACCAAGCATCGAGGTGAATACGCCCGCCCAACGGGAGGGCGGCGATCTGGTCCAACTCGCGTTGCTTAAGTTGCGGCGCGCCGTCCATCAGTTCGTGCATGCGAAGGCTGCCGGCAGACTGCAAGCTATTGCCGATATGGGCCTGCAGCAGGTTCGGCAGGTCCTTCTGGCGCTGGCTGAGAGCTTGCAGGAACAGGCCGGCATTGCCGAGCTTGTCCTTGTAAGGCGAGTTGCGCAGGTACTCGACGGCCTTCTTGTCGGCGTCCTCCTCGGGGCGGGCGTCGCGGCGCAGGTTGAAGCGACTGAAGCTCTGCTCGTCGGGGAAGATCATACGGTCACTGAAAGCGTATTTCGTGTCAAACCCGTGGCCAAGCGAGATATGCGCCAACTCATGAGCAATCACGGCCGCCAGCGCCGCCTCGTCGGGCAGCACGTCGATAAGCCCGCGGCTTAGCACAATGGTGTGGCCAACGGTAAACGACTCCATTGGAGCAGTGAGAAGCACACGGGCGCGCACCTCCGGCTGGATATTGAGGTTGTTCGTGATCTCCAGGTTATTGATCACCGTCTCCAGGACTTTGTCAACTTCGCCCTCCGGGGCGAGCAGGCCGGCCTGCTCGAGGCGGTTCAGTGAATTGACTTCGGCCATGCGTTCCCAGGCGCGCTGCGCCTGCACTGGGGTGGCGTCCTGCGCCTTCTCGCTCTGGTCTTTCACCTTGGGCGAGTCAACCAGGATGGCGGAGTATTCGTCGGGGTGGCCGATGTGCGCCTGGTCGTAGCCCCAGAGGCGGGTCTGCGACTTGAAGCTCACCGAGTGATACTTGTCCTTGAGGTTGGACTCTTCGCTGTATACGTAAGCGGGCAGCCAGATACCCGGCTGCAAGTTCAGCCGCCAGCTATCGAAATGGAAATACCTGCCGAAGGTCGGCTTGGGCGCGTAGGTGCCGTTGAAGCGGACGATGTTGAAGTCCTGGTCTTCGACCCAGATGCGTCCGAGGAAACGGCCGGTGCCGCTGCCTTTCTTGGGCGAGACATCAATTACCAGGCAACGCACGTCACCCAGGAACTCGCGGCGCACGTAGTTGAAGTCGTAGTGGCCGCGATCGAAGGAATTATCGTCCATGACCACCATCTGCATGAAGCCGAGGGGCAGGTACTTCATCGAGTACAAGGACGTCAGCTTCTCCATAAACCTACCCATGAAGCCAGGCTGCTTCTGGTAGGAGCGGTTGCGGCGCATGCCGGCGCTCATGTCGAGGCGGCCGATGAAGTACGTATCCTTGGCCGGGACGGCGCCGAGGTCGGGGTCCGGACGCATGTTCTGGATGTAGGTCTCGACCACGGGCGAGTACTTGCGCAATTCCTGCAAGTTGGCGTGTTCGCGTTCAGCAATTCGATCCACGACCTGGCCGAAAGCAGACTGGGCGCCGCTGTCGGGTGGCGGCGCGACACTATTAGGCTTGTCAGACCCCGCCATCATCGGCAGGCTGAGGCATACCACCAAAGCCGGGAACAGTAGCTTGGGTATCCGCATGAAGCTCCTCCCCCTGATTCCGTCGCTTGGGGATGCGCGGAAGGCAGCGGGTCGTTCGTTGTCAGGCCATTTGGAAAATAATATGCAAAGTCGCAGTGAGGTCGACGGGCTCTCCGCCACGGCTTGCTGGCTTGTATTTTATCTGTTCGGCGGCACGGATGGCGGCTTCGTCAAGGCCGTGACCCAAACCACTAACTACCCTCAGCACCCGCAGCTTGCCGGAGGCGCTGAAGACCACTTGGAGCAAAACTTCTCCCTGCACGTGAGCGGCACGAGCTTCCGCGGTGTAGCTGGGCGTTGGCTTAGAGAGAATCCGGACCGGCTGCACGTCAGGCCGCGCCGGCTCCTGACGGCGTGGCTCAGGCTTCACCGGCTCGGAGTCGCCGAAGCCGGACTGCTTGAGGGTGCCGCGGCTTCCGCCGCCCGGTCCCGATCCGGTGGCTACGCCGTTGCCGAACCCGGAGCTGGCGACGATGGCGCGCATGCCCCGGCTGCCGCCAGTGCCGTTGCCGTAGCCCGGTCCCGGAGGCAGGTCAAACGAGCCAAGGGCGGCGATGTTGACGCGCCCGCTGGTGTTGTTGCCGGCAGGGACGCCATTGGGATCGCCAAAGCCGCCGGTCTGCACCTTGCGGGCGTCAGCCAGCGTGGTCGGCGTGGCCGAGCTCCCGGTGGAAAAGCCCGCCGATTTGACCTGCGGTGAAGGTTTCGGCGCAGGACGTTCGGCGGCCACTGCCGGGAAGCTGGGGACGGGCTTGGGCGCGACCGGCTTGACTGCGGGGACGTCCAGCTTGCGCTCAGGCGCGACAATCGTGGGATCGAGTTTCGCCATCTGCCTGGTTTCAACTGGCCGCACCTTGGGCAGGTTGAGGAGTTTCGCCGGGATCTTTTGCGGGTTATGATTCACCGGCGGCGGGGGAGCCAGCGAGACCCAAACGTACTGGTGGGGGTGGACAATGGCGGCGGGATGAATCAGACCGACCTGTACCAACAGCGCAAGGCCCACCGCCTGGACCAGGAAACTGCTGGCAAATGCCGTGCGCCGGTTAGGCGCCGAAGGCAGACCAGCGAACATGGAAACAATATTCGTGTTGAGGCTGCTTGTAGCGGAAGTCACGGCTGTCCCCATCCAACCTATGGGAATATGAAACTGGTGATTGCAAGATTAGCATTCTTCATCCGGCACGACAATGGCGAACGCGGTTACGAAAGTAGTTGGTCTAAGTAACTGAATCTGAAATGGTTGGGAAGCTGTTTTATCTGAGGGAATATTGCCGGTGAGGTGCTCGCGTCCCGTAAGGGGAAAGGATATGCCGCGGGCGGGCGGACAGGGGCCACCTGGCCTCCGTAAAGTAACCGTTCTCGATTACCAATTCCGTATGACGCGGGTCATCTCGGAATAGCAGGCAGAGTGGGCATCCCGGATTCCGCTAGACTAACTCGGCCACGCTGCCTTGCGCCGAGAGTCCGGAAAGCGGCGTTGCAGGTCGACCGCCACCCCGCGACGACCGTCGGCGCCCCAACAAGTCAATAGAACGACACTTCCTTCATCGGATAATGTTTCCGATTGCGCGTCCAAAGCTCAGCGCGGTTCAGCAACGCCGCAGAAGCTATGAGGGCGTCGCCCAGTTCGAGGCCGTGACTCTTGCGATATTGCCGAAGATAATCCCCGGCTTGGCGGCCGGTTTCGTCGTCAATCGGAGCACAACCCAGGGCTCGAAAAAGGTTGGTGAGCGCCTCGTACTCGCGCGATCGGGCGCCTGCCCAAAGTTCCGCCACCGTAACCGGCGAGTACAGGATCAGGTTGTTGGATTGGCTCAATTCCGTCCACCGCGACAGAAGATCCTGATCCTTCCCGCGCGAGACCTCGATGAGGATGTCGGAATCGACCAAAACTATCACGGCTTTCCGAGCCTCTCAAGGCGACTGCCGCGGCGCAAGCTGCGCACGTATGCGACAGAATCTGACAGTTCGGAGCGATCCCTCGTTAAGCCTACGAATGCCTGCATGGCCTCCCTCCGCTGGTCCAGCTTGCCGAGATACCGCTCGCGGGCCGCTTGCCGGACCAAATCGGAAACAGTTGTTCTCTGACTGCGCGCGCGCGTGTGCAGGACGTTCCATAAATCATCGTCAAGGTACAGCTGCGTTCGTCTCATGATGTATAGTATACACCATAATCACATAACCACATGGTCGCAGAGTCGCTGCGCCGATCCGTCGCTTCTGCCACGGGCGAGGGGGACGATATCAGCGACTGGTTTGCCAAACTGGGTCACTATAAACAGACCTGCGGCGCAGCAATCGCCTCCCATGGAGGCGTTATGCAAACTCTAATCGCACGCGGTTGTGGATTGGACGTACATCAGGCGACGGTGGTGGCTTGCTTGTTGATCGTTCGCGGGGACGGGAGAGTCCAAAAGCCGATGCGCACGTTCGGCACCACCACGCGAGAACTGGTGGGGCTGCGCGAATGGTTGCTCTCCGAAGGCTGCACCCATGTGGCCATGGAGAGCACGGGAGTGTACTGGAAGCCGATCTACGCCATCCTGGAAGGAGCGTTGGA
>DASWAR010000266.1:0-5356 GCA_036391015.1 Terriglobales bacterium | reverse complement strand
AAAGCCCGACCATCCAGGTGCAACTGCTGGTCTGGATCTTCGTCATGCGCGTAATGATGCTGGTCTCCAGCGCAGGTTCGTACTTCATCAACGCCGCCTGGACCAACGCGAAATATCGCAACGCTGACGACATCAACTATGAGCAACCGCTGACCACGCTGGTCTGGCTGACCTCGATCCTCTCCATCGCGCTCACTTACGTTGTCTCTTACCTGATGATCCCCAACCTCGGCGGCGACACCTCGCTGTGGTGGAAGCTGGCCAGCATCATCTCCTGCGGCACACTGGCGGGCGCGGTGATTCCGGAATTGGTGAAGGTCTTCGTCTCTACCGAGTCGCGGCACGTAAAGGAAATCGTGATCTCGGCGCGCGAAGGTGGCGCGTCGCTGGACATCCTCTCCGGCCTCGTCGCCGGCAACTTCTCCTGCTACTACCTGGGCGGCGCGATGATCGCGCTGATGAGCGTTGCCTATTACGTCAGCCTGCAGGGCCTGGGGGCGATGCTGCCCGGTACCAACACGCCGCTGATGCTGGCGCCGGCCGTGTTTGCCTTCGGCCTAGTCGCCTTCGGCTTCCTCGGCATGGGCCCGGTGACGATCGCCGTGGACTCCTACGGTCCGGTCACCGACAACGCGCAGTCCATCTACGAGCTGTCGCTGATCGAGACGTTGCCCGGCATTGAGGCCGAACTGAAACGTGATTACAACATGACGGTCAACTTCGAGCGCGCCAAGTACCTGCTGGAAGCCAACGACGGCGCCGGCAACACCTTCAAGGCGACCTCCAAGCCGGTGCTGATCGGCACCGCCGTGGTGGGTGCGACGACGATGATTTTCTCCATCATCATGGCGCTGACCCACGGCCTGACCGCCAACGTGGACAAGCTCTCGCTGCTGCACGCGCCGTTCTTCCTCGGGCTGGTTACCGGCGGAGCTATGATCTACTGGTTTTCGGGCGCAGCCACCCAGGCGGTGACCACGGGCGCGTATCGCGCGGTCGAGTTCATCAAGGCCAACATCCGGCTGGAAGGGGTGGAGAAGGCGTCAGTCGAGGACAGCAAGAAGGTGGTCGAAATCTGCACCCACTACGCGCAGAAGGGCATGTTCAACATCTTCCTGGCGGTGTTCTTCGGCACGCTGACGTTCGCGTTTATCGAGCCGTTCTACTTCATCGGCTATCTGATCGCGATCGCCATCTTCGGCCTCTACCAGGCCATCTTCATGGCCAACGCGGGCGGTGCCTGGGACAACGCCAAGAAGATCGTCGAGGTCGAGTTGCAGCAGAAAGGCACCGAACTGCACGCCGCCACCGTGGTCGGCGACACCGTGGGTGACCCGTTCAAGGACACGTCATCGGTGGCCATGAACCCGGTCATCAAGTTCACCACGCTGTTCGGCCTGCTGGCGGTGGAGCTGGCGGTGAAGCTGACCAGCGAATTGGGCTCGGGCGTGGCCCACCTGATTGCGCTCTGCTTCTTCGCCGTGTCGTTCACCTTCGTGTACCGCTCGTTCTACAGCATGCGAATCGGTACGCTGGAGAGCGCGCAGGCGCCGGTGGTGGAGAAGGAAGAAACCATGGCGCACAGATAGTCGCGAGTCCCGAGTCGCGAGTTGCAAGGAAAAGCCATCCGGCGACGGGTGGCTTTTTCATTTACTATCCGTCCCATTTCGGCGAACTTCGAGTATTCGTGGCTGCGTTCCGTCGTACAATCCGGGTATTCTGGCCGGTCAGGATTTCCGCAGTGCGTGCTTGAGGTGAGGAAGACACCGCCATGGAGCTTCGTAAGTTCAACGCCGTTTCGCCAGTTCGGCCGTTGCTGATCGCTTTCGGTTGCGCCGCGCTGGTGGCGGCCAGCGCCATCGCCGGGCAATGGGTGTTCAATGTTTACCTCGGGTTTCCGCGTCTGCACGGGATCGGACTGGTGGGCCCGACGATCAGCTTTTTTGTGACCGGGGTGCTGGTGTACATCATCCGGTTCCGGGCGCTGCAGCGGCGCAAGGCGCGTCTGGCGCGGGCGCAGATCGTGGCGGACTGCAATCACGAAATCCGCAACGCGCTGCAATGCATGGTTGGATTGAATTATCCGCAGGAAAGCGTGGCGTTGATCGAAGCAGCGGTAAAGCGCATTGACGGCGCGCTACGGGACCTGCTGCCGCACCTGGAGGATGACGACGAGGATGGCGACGGCAGGGCGGAAAAGTGGGAGATTTACCAGCGGCGGCTTAAAGTCAAAGATCAGGTCCGCTGACAGGTTCCTTCCCGAAAACCCAGTGCAGGACCCGAAGTCGCTGGAGCGCTTCCCGCCACGAAGGCCGCGCTGCTACCGCCCTCAACCATCCCGCCAGCGCCAGTAATTCTTGCCGCCAGCCCGAAATTTCGCCATGCCGACCTTCTTCACAGGTTCCGCAAGCTGTTGATTACCAGGCATTTAAGAGGCGTGGTCCGTGGTACGCAAGTTGCTGTAGTTAAGTTGTCCTGATACGGACTGGGAGATTTTGTATGGAAGGAAGTTCCGGATTTACGCCGCTTCGGGGCGCGGTGGCGGCGCTGGGCGTGGCGGTGGCGCTGGCGGGCGGGTATTCAATCCACGAGCACAATGCAGCGCAAAAGCTTTCGGCGGAGAACACGCAGATGACCACAGCGCTGAAGGACACGCGCGGTCAATTGGACACGCTGGCGTCGAAGGTGAACGCGATGAGCGAGGCGGAGGCGCAGCGCCAGCAGGCAGCGGCGGCTGCGGCCCAGCGCGCACGAGTGACGCACACGGCGACGGCGCGGCGGCCCAATGGCGTGACTGACAAGCGCTGGAAGGAAATCCAGGCAAAGCTGGACGCGCAACGCCAGGCGATTGACGCCAACGGCAAGGCGATCGAAGACACGCGTAGCGATTTGGCGGGCGCGAAGACGGAGCTGTCGGGATCGATCGCGCGCACGCATGGCGAGCTGGTGACGCTGCAGCGCAAAGGCGAGCGCAGCTATTTCGAATTCGACGTGGATAAGTCCAAGCAGTTCCGCGCCACCGGCCCGGTGGGAATCAAGCTGAAAAAAGCCAACACCAAGCACCAGTTCGCCGACATGGACCTTATGGTGGACGACGTGGTGTTGAACCAGAAGCACGTCAACCTGCTGCAGCCGGTGATTTTCTATGCCGGTGAAAACGGCAAGCCCATCGAATTGGTGGTGCAGCGGATCAGCAACAACCATATTCACGGGTACGTAAGCACGCCGAAGTACAAAGACTCGGACCTGGCGGCAATGACTACCGCCAATGCCCAGGCCAATGGCGACCAGGGCGCTCCTGCAAGGCAGAAGCTGGAATTGCCTAAGAACTAGTTTCAGTTTCAGTTTCGGTTTCAGTTGGGCGGCGCAGAGAGATCTGCGCCGTTTTCGTTGTTGATTCAGCTTGGCGGGTCCGCGCAAGAACAGACAGCGTGGTCGAAAGAATCAGACGAGAAAGTAGATGTCGGGCTTGTCCACGACTCCCGAATCTTCTTGCGCACGCGGCACTTCGGAAGAGGTGACGAACCCTCGCGCTTTCGCCAGGTCCGTGACCTCAAACCAGGTAACCACCTCGTTCGGGTCGTCGAGGTTACGCAACACTTTATCGAGGCGCAGTCCCGACTGGCGTTGCGCCTCGGCGTGGGAATCGAAAACCCGCTTCCAATTGGCAAAGTCCGCCACTTTGAGCCGCACCAGCAAATAAGGCATTCAATTGTCCTTCCCATCGCGTTCGAGGGCTACCGCGCTCCCACTGCTCATCGCGGCGAGAGAGACGACGGACCGGAATTGTACTGCTGAGGGACGAGTGCCACCGAGACACGAATTTATTGAACTGGGACGGAGGGCGTATCGTAATAAACATCAAGTCAGGAGATACGGCATGAAACCCAAGTTCCTGGTAGCCACGCTCGTCCTATTCTTCGCCGCTGGGGCGCTGCAGGCGCAAACGCCGCGGCCTGCGCCCGGCGTCCCGCCGTTTATGGGTAACTGGAACCCACCGGCCGCGTTGTTGACCGACTGGTGGAACAATCCCGATATCGCCAACGACCTGCGCCTCACCGAGGCACAGAAAAAGCAACTCGAGCAGGTGAGCACAAACGTGAAATTGACGATGATCGATGTCGGCGCCACGGGGCTGAAGTCGTACGTGCGCCTGCAGTCGCTGCTCGATGGCGATCCGTTCGATCGCGCCGCCTTTAACCAGGAGCTGGAAGCGGCGTCCTCCGCGGCCGGCAGGCTGGTGAAAGATTTCGGGCAGATGGCGGTCACCGTGCGCACCACTCTGACGGCGGAGCAGTGGCACAAGCTGGAAGCGATGAGGTCCGCCGGCCGCATGCGCGCGCGCCCGCATCCAGACGGGACACACGACAGCATGCACGACCACATGCATCCGGCGCCGCCTCCACCGCCGCACACGCCGCCGCAGTAAGGCAGTTGTTAGTTGTTAGCTGCCGCGGGTGAGGGCGCCCGCGGCACTGACTGTTCTCCACCAATTCAAGCGCCGCCCCGGCGAGGCGCCGGGGCCTACAACTCATAATTTCTGGCCGACGCTCCCAGCCGACAAATTCAAGGGTTCTTGAATGAGAGCTTTCCGCGCGAATTGTTGATCGCATGAATCAATTCAATCGCCAGTGATTCGCGTCGAGCAATGCTAAACTGAGGTGAATGAAAGTCGGCGTCATCCAGTTTCCCGGCTCCAACTGCGACCAGGACCCTTACTGGGTATTCCAGCAGGTGGCGAAAGAGCCGGTCACCTACCTGTGGCACGAGTCGCAGGACCTGGCAAACTGCGACCTGATCATCGTGCCCGGCGGTTTTTCCTACGGCGATTACCTGCGCACCGGCGCCATCGCGCGCTTTTCGCCGGTGATGGAAGCGGTGGGCAAGTTCGCCGCCGCGGGCGGGCTGGTGCTGGGCATCTGCAACGGATTCCAGATCCTGTGCGAATCGCACCTGCTGCCGGGCGCGCTGCTGCGCAATGCCGGATTGAAATACATCTGCAAGCCGGTGCACGTGCGCGTGGAGAACGCGGAGACGCCGTTCACCAGCGGCTGCCGCCGCGGCGAAGTGCTGCAGATCCCCATCGGACACATGGACGGCAACTATTTCTGCGACGCGGCAACGCTGGAGGACCTGCGGAACGAACAACGTATCGTGTTCCGATATTGTTCCCCAGCGGGCGAGATCAGCGCGGCGGCCAATCCCAACGGGTCGCTCGACAACATTGCCGGAATCTGCAATGCCGGGCGCAACGTGCTGGGCATGATGCCCCACCCCGAGCGCGCCAGCGAGGCCATCATGGGCGGCACCGACGGCTTCAGGATTTTCGAGTCCCTGGTCGGCGCCATGGCGCCGC
>DASWAR010000265.1:0-12455 GCA_036391015.1 Terriglobales bacterium | reverse complement strand
AGCTGCGCGACTTCAAACGTATCGGCGCGCTGCTGCTGACCGGACGCAAGCCTGACGTTCGTTCCCTGGCGCCCGCCTACCAGATTTACTGAAGCAGGCGCGGGCGATCACCGTTTACTATTTGCCGCGCATGTAGGACACTGACGCCGGCACCCCGCGCGGCCCGGACATCGAGATGTATCTAAAGAAGTGTCTGAGCGATCAGGCGTAGCCGGCGGATTGTTTTGCGTCATCGGTCCCTCCGGATTAGCATGGGGGGCCACCGGGGGTGACGCACCATGACAGGCACAGATCTGATTGCGGCCATCAAAGCCAACGACATGGTTCGCGCCAGAGAACTGCTGGGGGCGAATCCCGCGCTGGCGCAGGAACGCGACGAGAATGGCGTTTCGGCGACCATGAACGCGCGCTATCGCGGGCAAACGGAATTGGTGGAACTGTTGCTTGCTTCTGGCGTCGTGCTCGACGTGTTCGAGGCGGCAACGCTGGGCAACACAGCGCGGATCACGGAGCTGCTCGACGGAAATCCGAAGCAGGTGAATGCTTGCTCGCCTGACGGCTTTACGCCCCTGCACCTGGCCTGCTTCTTTGGGCAGGAAGCGGTGGCGCGACTGCTGTTGGAGCGCGGGGCAGATCCCGGCGCCACAGCCCGGAATCCGATGCGCGTGCAGCCGCTGCACAGCGCCGCCGCGGGACGCCGGTTGGGAATCGTCCGCGTGTTGCTGGAACGAGGCGCACCGGTCAATGCGCGCCAGCATCTGGGTTGGACCGCGCTGCACGAGGCGGCGAACCAGGGCAATCGTGAGATGGCGGAAGCATTGCTGCGCCACGGGGCCGATCCGGCCGCCGGCAATGATGACAAGAAAACGCCGGCCGATATCGCTGCCGAGCGCGGGCACACTGAATTGGCGCGATTATTGCAACAGGGGTCGCGTGCCGCCGGCTAGTCGTCCGCGTTGACCGCGGGATCGAACGGGAACTCTACCTCTAAGACGTCGGCGTGGCTGTGGTAGCCCGACTGGATGTCTTCCAGCGTCGTTCTTTTGCGACACTCGAAGCAGATGATGATCGGTTCCAAGATCTCACCCCCATTGACCGCGACTCTATGCGCATTGACGCGGCGATGAAAGATGGCTTGGGTAACCAGCTTGAGTCACCGGTGTAATTGAAAGCAGTGGCCAAAAACCTAAAACCTAAAACCTAAGGTCCTATTGCCCGCTCGCCGGAGCCGGAGTGCGCGGCGGCAACGGCACCGCACTTTCTTCCCACGCCGTGTACCACATGTCGAGCAGCATCTGCGTGCCGGCGGCAAGGCGCTGGCGCAGGAACTCGCGCGACTTAGGCGTGCCCGTGTCCTTGAACTCGCCGGCCTTCTCCATTTGGTAGAGCTTCTCGACCAGCTTGTTGGAGTCGCGGAGATACTGCAGGTAGTCGTGCCAGGGATCCTGCAGCCGGACGGGATCGTGGACCAGGCTGGCGACATCGATCTTGTCCAGGACCCGCATTGGGAACCGGCCTTCGAATTCGGCGTGCAGGCCTTTTTGCGTGGTGTAGCCGTTGGGATTGGGGCCGACCCAGCCGTCGTAGCTGATGGTGGTGTGCAGGGGATTGGAACCGTCGGCCACGTAGTGGCCGAGCCAGCCGGCGTAGAACACGGCATTTTGTTCCGCGGCTTCCGTCGGCAAGTTCTGCTCTTTCATGCGCCGGTATTCGCGGAACGCGACCTTCAGGCGGTCATAAATTTCCATGGTGATATAGGGCTGCGTGCCGACTTTCTCGGGCAGGAATTCGTCGCCATGTTCCTTGGCAGCCACGCGCTTGGCGTACAGCAGGCGGTAGTAATCGTAGCGGCCTTTGGGAAGTTCGGGGATGTCGGCAACCATTTCCATGTTGAGGTAGTGGTCGGGTTCCTGGGAATTTTTCAGGGAGTATTCGGAGCGCTCGCGCCAGCGGTCGGGCTCCGGGCCCAGGTAGGCGATGCGATCGGCAGCGGCGCGCATGAACTGCGGCATGTTGTTCGGCACTTTCAGTGCCGCGGTGCGGTTGATGAGGATGTGTCCGGTGTCCCACCAGGCAAAAGCAGGCTGGATTACCAGAGCGACCAGGATGATAGCGGCGGTGATGCGAAGCCGAGCCGAGTGCATGAATTCTCCGTGCGACGCGCGCCCCAGCACGCGCTCCACAGCAGCTCGGGACTCGGGACTCGCGACTCGTTACTTTCTTGGAACCGCATACTGTAGCAGAGGCGCGCGCGGGCGGCGCGATAGAATCTGGTTGCAGCCATGGATAACCACCGCAAACCTGCGCGCCGGGTGGAACTCGGCGCGGGCGCACGGCCTTTCCTGGTGCCGCGCGGCGAACTCGGCGGGCGATCGCGCTTGACCCCCGGTGCCTGGATGCTGGCGGTGGCCTCCGGCGTCTTGCAGAGCTTGATCTACCCGCTCCCCGGTCTGACGTTTCTGTGTTGGGTCGCGCTGGCGCCGTTGTTGGTCGCGATCCTGCGCGGGCGCATGCCGGTGGGCGGAGGCGACGCGCAACCGGTCAGTGCCGGGCAGGGGTTTTTGCTCGCCTACGTCGGCGGAGTCATGTGGTCATTTGGAACCACGTACTGGATTTACCACGTCATGCACATCTACGGCGGGCTGAATGGCCCGACCTCGTTCGGCGTGCTGGTGTTGTTCTGTTTTGCCCTGGGCGTGATATGGGGAGTCTTCGGCCTGTTGCTGGCCATCGTTGCCAACGGCTGGCTGCGTCAAAGGGCGCTGTTCCTGGCGCCGTTCCTGTGGGTGCCGCTGGAAATCGTGCGCGGTTTTCCCTTCGACTTCCCCTGGAACCCGCTGGGCACTGTGCTGGTGAACAACATTCCCCTGACGCGGATTGCGACCGCGACCGGGGTTTACGGCCTCTCGTTCGAGATTGTGCTGGTGAACACGGCGTTCGCGGCGGCGTTCCTAGTGGACTCGAAACGGCGGAGGATGGTGCTGCTGGCTGCCATCGTCGTCGCCGGACTGCTGCAAGCGGGTGAACTGGTCGAGCCGCCGCGCTTGGCCGCGGACCGCACCGCACGCCTGGTGCAGGGGAATATTCCCATCCTCAACGCCGACCAGTGGACGCCCGAGTACTTTCAATCCACCTTGCGTGAGCTGGGCGATTTGAGCGTCGCGCGCCGGGGCGAACTGGGCCCCACCGAACCGGCTCCGGACCTGGTGGTGTGGCCGGAGTCGCCGGCGCCGTTCTTCATCACCAATCCGGAATTCCGCGCTGCGGTCAGCGAGGTGGCGCGACGCGCGCATGCGACCATGGTGGTGGGCAGCCTGGGCGTGCCCAACCCCGGGCAGCCGGCTTCGCAACTCTACAACTCGGCGGCGGTGATCGCGCCCAATGGCGACTGGATCGCGCGCTACGACAAGATCCACCTCGTCCCGTTTGGCGAGTACGTTCCGTTTAAACGCTTGCTGACCTTTGCCGGCAAGCTCACGCGCGAGATCGGCGATTTCCTTCCCGGTGAATCGCGCAAGCCGCTGGCGCTGGGGAACTACCAGATGGCCGTGTTCATCTGCTACGAGGCGGTGTACCCGGCGGAGATTCGCGAGTTTGCCAACAACGGGGCGCAGGTTTTCGTCAACATCTCCGACGACGCCTGGTTCGGCCAGACCGCCGCACCGGTACAGCACCTGAACCAGGCGCGCATGCGTGCCATCGAGAACCATCGCTGGCTGGTGCGCGCCACCGATACCGGCATCACGGTTGCGATTGATCCGTTTGGACGCGTGGTGGCGCAGGCGCCGCGCAACCTGCGCACGGCGCTGGACGTGCCCTACAGCGTGGTGAGCGGCACCACGTTTTACACCCGTCACGGGAACTGGTTCGTGTGGGTGTGTGCGATAATTTCCTTGGTTGCGCTCGCGGTGGGCGTTGGCCGGAAAGCACGAACGATTGAGTGATTTAGTAATTGAGTGATTTAGTGATTTTTCTGCTGCGCCGCGACCAAAATCACTAAATCACAAATCACTAAATCGCTAAATGGTTCAATAACTCACATGCTGGAAGAACTGGAACAGGAATATCTCCCGTTGCGCGACAAGGTGCGCGAGCTGCGGGAGTATCTTTGACCCACCCCGGCTGCGCGAGCAGATGCAGCGGGTGGAAAAAGAAGCCTCCGCCCCGAACCTCTGGTCGAATCCCGAAAATTCGCAGACGGTAATGCGCGAGCGCAAGCGCCTGGAGGACATGCTGTCCACCGAGGCCGAATTGGCGCGGCGCATCAGCGACCTCGACGCCTATTTTGAACTGGGGCGCGAGGGCGAGGACGTTTCCGCCGACCTGCGGCGCGAGATTGGCTCCTTGCGCGAGCGCGTCGAGAAGCTGGAGACCGAGACGCTGCTCTCCGGGGAGAACGACGCGCGCAACGCCATCGTCACCATTCATCCGGGCGCGGGCGGAACCGAATCGCAGGATTGGGCGGAGATGCTGCTGCGCATGTACATGCGATGGGCGGAGCGCCAGGGCTTCCAGACCGTGCTCAACGATTACCAGCCCGGTGAAGAGGCGGGGATCAAGTCGGCGACGTTCACCGTCACCGGCGATTATGCCTACGGTCTGCTGACCAGCGAAATCGGCGTGCACCGCCTGGTGCGCATGTCGCCCTTCGACCAGGCAAAGCGGCGCCACACCTCGTTCGCCAGCGTTTTCGTCTCGCCGGAAATTGACGAGTCCATCCAGGTGGACATCAAGCCGGAAGACCTGCGGGTGGATACCTATCGTTCCGGCGGCAAGGGCGGGCAGCACGTCAACACCACGGATTCAGCGGTGCGCATCACGCACCTGCCCACCAACATCGTGGTGAGCTGCCAGAACGAGCGCTCGCAGCACAAGAACCGCGAACGTGCCATGAGCATGCTGCGCTCGCGCATCTACGAATTTGAGCTGGAGAAAAAGCGGGCTGCGTCGAAGAAGATCGAGGATTCCAAGCTCGACATCGATTTCGGCTCGCAAATCCGCTCCTACGTGCTGGCGCCCTATCGCATGGTGAAGGACGTGCGCACGCGCATGGAGATGGGCGACGTGGACCGCTTGCTGGACGGCGATCTGCAGCCGTTTATCCGGGCGTACCTGATGATGCGGCGGCAGGAGCAGCAGGCGGCAAAATAATCTGTTGATTTTGTGATCAGGTGATCTGGCGATCTAGGGCGTTCAGGCTCCATGAGTTCTGATTTGTCCAATACGGTTTTACGATCCTCCGATCACCCGATCCCCCGATCGCCCGATGCGGTCCAGCGTGGTCGTCGGTTGGAGTACCTCACCCTGGCTTGGAACTCGCTTGAAGCAGTCGCCACTATCGTGGCGGGATTGATCGCCGGCTCAATTGCACTGGTCGGATTTGGGTTGGATTCGGTGATCGAGTGCTTTTCCGGTGGCGTACTGCTGTGGCGCCTGCGCGCGGGAGAAGAGGGCGAGCGGCGCGAACAAGTAGCGTTGCGGCTGGTGGGAATGAGCTTCATCGCGCTCGCGACCTACGTCGCCTTTGACGCGATCAGTGCACTGGCGCAGCGCGAGTCACCGGAGAAAAGCTGGTTCGGCGTCGCGGTGGCGATTGCGTCTTTAATTGCGATGCCGCTTCTGGCGCGAGCCAAGCGGCGGGTCGCGTCGCAGTTGAACAGCGGCGCGCTGCACGCGGATTCGAGGCAAACCGATATTTGCGCTTATTTATCGGCCATACTGCTCGGGGGATTGCTGCTGAACGCGTTGCTGCACTGGTGGTGGGCGGACCCGGTCGCGGCACTTGTCATGGTGCCGATCATCGGGCGCGAGGGTGTCGAGGCGCTGCGCGGAAAGACTTGCTGCGAATGAGTTGTGAGGTCGCAGTCGCGAGTTGCGAGGCGAAAAACCCGCAACTAGTCCGTCCGCCTGCGCTCCCGTCAAGGTAAAATCACACTTCCGCAAGTCACCCATGAAAACGGCCATGCCTGAAAGCAAGCACAAGAAGCGCGTTCTTTCGCGCCCGCTAAGCGACAAGTTCAACGACGCGCTGGTGTACGCCGCCCAGCTGCACCGCGAACAGCCGCGCAAGGGCAAGGACATCCCCTACGTCGGGCACCTGCTCGGGGTGGCGTCGCTGGTGCTGGAATCGGGCGGCGACGAGGAGATGGCGATTGCGGCCCTTCTGCATGACGCTGTCGAAGACCAGGGCGGGCAGCCGAGGTTGGTGGAGATTCGCAAGCTGTTTGGCGCGAAGGTGGCGCACATCGTGCACGGCTGCACCGATTCCGACGAGATTGATCCCGACTGCAAAGCGCCGTGGTGCGAGCGCAAGGAGAAGTACATCGCGCACGTCGAGCACGAGGCGGATCCCGAAGTGCGGCTGGTGTCCGCCGCCGACAAGGTGCACAACACACGCGCGATTTTGTCGGACCACTACGAAATCGGAGATGCCGTCTTCGACCGTTTCAGCGGCAAGAAGCAGGGCACGCTGTGGTATTACCGCGCGCTGGTGGATGCATTCCGCGCGGCGGAGGCGCGGGACCATCATCCCGAGGACGTGGCGGCGCATGGCCGAAAGCGCCTGATGGACGAACTTTCGCGGGTGGTGGATGAACTGGAGCGCCGCTCCGGCGGAAGAGGAGTGAACCCGTGCCGCGGATGATCGACCTGATCAGGCAATCCGAGGTCCCGGCGAACGTGATGCGCTCGGCGTCCAAGGGCGCGCTCGCGCTGCCTGCGGCGGAGATGATCGAGATCCTGGTGTACCTGGCCTCTACGCCGCTGTTCGGTGATGACGCGCGGATGACCCTCGCCAGTTGGGACGAAGCAGCGTGCCGCGCGGTGTGCTCCGATCCCGCCAGTCCTGACTATGTCCTGGAATACTTCCTGCACAACCGCCGCCCGCGCCTGATGCCGGCGCTGCTCGACAATCCCGCCATTCCGGAATCGGTGCTGCTGGAGATCGCGCAGGAACATTCGGCGGAATCGGTGCAGTTGCTGCTGGCCACCGCGCGCGCCAAGGCGTCGGCGAACGTGCTGCAAGCGCTCACTTCGAACCCGGTGCTGATGCCGTCACAGGTGCAGCAGGTGCGCGACACGCTGGAGAGGATCGCAACCACCGGGCAAGCGGCCGGGCCAGCCGAGGACGCCGCATACGAGGAGGCAGTCGCGCAATACCTGGCCGAACACGCGGCGGAAATCGCGGCCGAGGAAGGGAAGGACTTTCAGCTTGTGGACGACACGGAACCGGAGCAGCAACCCGTGGAAGCCGCGCCGGTTGCAGCCGCGCCGGCGGTGGCGGCGGTCACGGCGGCGAAGGTGAGGAAAGCGAAAGAAGAAAGCGACGAGCGCATCTCGCCATTGCAGAAAATCTCGCGCCTCGCCGTCGGCGAGCGCGTGCAGTTGGCGATCAAAGGCAACAAGGAAGAGCGCTTCATCCTGATTCGCGACGGCTCCAAGGTGGTTTCGTCGGCGGTGCTGGAGTCGCCCAAGGTCAACGACCAGGAAGTGGAGATGTTCGCCTCGATGAAGAACGTGCAGGAAAGCGTGCTGCGCGGCATAGCCGGCAAACGTAAGTACATGAAGACCTACGCCGTAGTGCGGGCCCGGGCCAACAACCCGCGCTGCCCGTTGGACGTGCAACTCACCATCATCAAGAATTTGCTGAATATGGATCTCCGCGCGCTCTCCGGGAACAAAAATGTCTCCGAGACCGTGCGCAAGGTGGCGCTCAAGATGTTCCGCGAGCGGACGGAGAAGAAGGACATCTTCGGGTAGCGCTTAGCCGTTAGCCATTAGCACTTAGCTGGCTTCGCATGATGTCTCACATCGTTCCTTGCTGGCTGTGGTCGTTTGTCGCGATTCCAGAATCATCGTGCTACGACATACCAGCCAAGAGCTAAGAGCTAGAATGGCGCTGGCGAACCCGCCTCCCCTACAATGGATCACGATTCAGGGAGATACGCACTGTGCCTATCAGCAAAGCCGATCAGATCGGAGAACTACTTAAGAGCGCGCGTAACATCGCCGTGGTCGGGCTTTCCGATAGTCCCTTGCGCCCGAGTCACGGAGTCGCCGCGTACATGCAGTCGCAGGGATACCGCATCTTTCCCGTCAATCCGACGATCACGGACGCGGTCGGCGAGCCGTCGTATGGCTCGCTGCTCGACGTGAAAGAAAAAATTGACGTCGTCAATATTTTTCGGCGGCCGGAATTTGTGCCCGCAGTCGTGGACCAGGCCATCCAGTTGAAAGTCCCAGCCATCTGGATGCAGGAAGGCGTCATTCACGAGCAGGCGGCTGAAAAGGCCCGCCGCGCCGGCATCTTCGTGGTCATGGACCGCTGCATCCTGCAGGAGCACCGCGCGCGTTTCGGGTGAATCGGGAGTCCCGAGACGCGAGTCTCGAGCGCCGGAAACCGGCTATTGGTCCTATCCCTTCGTGTCCTTCGTGGTTGAAGGTTTCGCCGCCGCCCGCTTGCGCTTGATCTCGTCCATCCGTTCGCGGATGCGCTTCTCTACTCCCTCCACCGTCGGATGGTAGTAGGTGCGGTTGCGAAGATTGTCGGGCAAGCACTGCATGTCCGCGACTTTCTCCTCAAGATCGTGGGCGTACTGGTAGCCGGCGCCGTAGCCGAGGTTCTTCATCAGCGAAGTGGGTGCATTGCGCAGGTGGAGCGGCACCGGTTCGGCGGCGGTGGTCTCGACGTCGGCTCGCACCGAGCCGTACGCCGTGTACAGCGCATTCGATTTCGGCGCGACCGAGAGATACACCACCGCCTCGGCGAGCGCGAGATTCCCCTCCGGCATGCCGATGAAGTCCACCGCATCGCGCGCCGCCATGCAGAGCGAGAGCGCGTTGGGGTCGGCCAGTCCGATGTCCTCCACCGCCATGCGCACCACGCGGCGCGCAACGTAGAGCGGGTCCTCGCCGGCTTCGAGCATGCGTCCCAGCCAGTAGAGTGCGGCATCGGGATCGCTGTTGCGCACCGACTTGTGCAGCGCCGAGATGAGGTTGTAGTGCTCTTCGCCGGTCTTGTCGTAGAGCAGCACGCGGCGCTGCAGCGCGTCCCTCACCATGGCGTCGGTGATTTCGGCGTTCTTGCCCGCAATTCCGGCCGCGACCTCCAGCACGTTGTAACCCGACCGCGCGTCACCGCTGGAATAGGCTGCAATGCGCTGCAGTATGCCGTCGTCCGCACGCGGGTTCATTTCTCCGAGCCCGCGCTCGCGGTCCTCCAGCGCTCGCCGCAGCAGCACCACGATCTGTTCCTCCGTGAGCGGGTTGAGCACGTACACGCGGGTCCGCGAGAGCAGCGCGCCGATAATTTCGAAGGAAGGATTTTCCGTGGTGGCGCCGATCAGCCGGATATTGCCCTTCTCAACGTGCGGCAAAAACGCGTCCTGCTGCGCCTTGTTGAAGCGGTGGATTTCATCAATGAAAACGATGGTGCGCGTGCCGAACTGGCGGGCTTTTTCCGCGTCGGCCATCACCTGCTTGATTTCCTTGATGCCGGCAAGGACGGCGGAAAACTCGATGAAGTCCGCCTTGGTGACGCGGGCGATGATCTTGGCCAGCGTGGTTTTGCCTACTCCAGGCGGGCCCCAGAAGATGATCGAGCCGGGATCGTCACGCTCGATTTGCAGCCGCAGCGGCTTGCCGGGCCCGAGCAGGTGCTCCTGACCGACGAATTCGTCGAGCGACCGCGGGCGCATGCGATCGGCCAGCGGCGTGGACCGGTCCGGCGGCTCATCCGGGCGACGAATTGGATTGAACAGGCTCACAGCGCCTTATTTGTAATTTGCAATTTGTAATTTGTAATTTTCGCTGCCGCTGAGATCTTTACTTTGCAAATTACCAATTGCAAATTGCAAATTGCAAATTCTTCTCCGTGTCTCTGTGGTGAATCATGATTTCTTCCTTTGGCGCGAAGCTTCATACAGCACGATGGACGCCGCCATGCCGGCATTCAGAGATTCGACGCCCGGCGCGTGCGGAATCGATACCTGCCCATCCACTTGCCGCATGATCTCCTTCGGCAAACCGGCGCCCTCGTTGCCGATCATCACCACCACGCCGCCGGTAAGATCCGCTTCATCCACCGCCGTGCCCTTGTGCGACGAGGTGGCCAGCAACTTCAGGCCGCGATCGCGGAGTGCGGACAGCACCGCGGGAAATTCCACTCCTACCACTGGCAACCGAAACAGCGAACCCGCCGACGCACGTACGACTTTGGGATTGTAGGGAGACACCGTCCCAGCTCCCACCAGCAAGCCGGCGGCGCCAAATGCTTCGGCGGAACGGATGATCGTGCCCAGGTTTCCGGGGTCTTGCACGCCGGCAGCGGCCACGATCAGCGGTTCGGGCGCGGCCAGCAGATCATCGAACTTGTGGACCTTCAGGCGCACCAGCGCCGCCACCCCTTGCGGCGTTTCCGTGGCAACCACGCTTTGAAACACGTCGTCGGGGAGCAGCAGGATTTCGACATTGGCGGAAAATTGCGGCAACAAGCGGCCGGCGCGAGGCCGCGCCGATTCGGCGAAGAACACGGCGCGAAAGCGCAGCCCGCTGCGGATTGCTTCCTCGATGGCGCGGACGCTTTCGATGGCGATGGAGCCGTCGGCGGCCGGTTCGCCGTCGTGGAAAGCGCGCCGGAGTTCCTTGACCAGCGAATTCTGGCGGCTGGAAACGCGGCGCAGGCGATCGTATTCGGCCATCGGCACGATCATACGCCGCCCCGCTGTTCCGGTATCACCCAGGACCAAGTTGGGCCTGCGCAGGCGCGGTTCGGCGTGCACCACCTCCCCGGATTGCTTCCCTTGCGGTTCGCGCCGATGGTAAGTTAGTATTCGCGGTCTCCCCAGATGAGTCCTACAGGAATGAGCGTGCGCGCCGAAATCCTGAAGATTAACAGCAACACGCCCGAGTCGTCGCTGGTGGCCTATGCGGCGGAGCAGATCAAGTCCGGCCACGTGCTGGGTATGCCGACCGACACGTTCTATGGCCTGGCGGCAGATCCCTTCAACCTGCGCGCGGTGGAGCGGGTGTACGAAATCAAGTCGCGCTCGCGCCACAAGCCGTTGTCGCTGCTGATTGAGAGCGAGGAGCAGGCGGAGATGCTGGCGCGCGATCCGCTGCCGGACGAATTTTATGAGCTGGCGCGGAAGTTCTGGCCGGGGCCGCTGACCATCATCGTTCCGGCGGCGTCGCGCCTGCCGCTGAAAGTGACCGCCAACACCGGCAACGTGGCGTTGCGTATTCCTTCGGCCAACATTCCGCTTTCCGTGATCCGTGCTGCCGGGGTGCCAATCACCGCCACCTCGGCCAACCTCAGCGGGGCGAGCGAGTGCACCACCGCTGCGGCCGTCCGCGACCAGTTGCAGGAAAGGATTTCCATCATCGTGGATGGCGGGCCGTCGCCGCGCGACGTCTCCTCGACCATCGTGGACCTCAGCGAGGGCGGCTGGCGCGTCCTGCGGGAAGGCGCGGTCCCCCGGCAGGCGATCGCCGACACCCTCGGCGGAGAATGAAGCCCCGGGAACCTGGGCTCGCCGTGAACCCATCCACCGCATCCGCTCTGCAGCGATCTGCTCGCAACACCAGCGCCATGGTGCGCCGACTCGCGGCGTGGTGCGTCGCTATTATTCTGGCGGCGTTTGCAGTGGCGGCTTTCTTCATTGTGCGGCAGGGAAATCTGGATGAAGCGCGGCGTGCCGACGCCATCGTGGTCTTTGGCGCGGCGGAATACGCCGGCCGGCCATCGCCCGTGTATCGCGCGCGCCTCGATCATGCCTACGAGCTTTTTGAGCGCGGTCTGGCACCCATGGTGATCACCACCGGCGGCGCCGGCGCCGATCCCAAGTTCACCGAGGGCGGAGTCGGCCGCGACTACCTGTCACGCCGCGGCATTCCCGACCGCTCGCTCATCGCCGAGACCCAAAGCGAGGACACCGCCGAATCGGCGGAGCGCGTCAGCGCCATCCTCCGCGCCAACGGCATGCACAACGTGGTCGCGGTCAGCGACGCCTACCACATCTTTCGCATCAAGCGGCTGATGAGCCGCTATGGCATTGTGGCCTACGGCTCGCCGCGCCCAGGTTCGGTGCCGCACGCGGCGGGCGCGAAAATCTCGGCCGTGCTTCGTGAATCCGCCAGCTACGTCTTCTGGCGGCTGTATCCCTCCTGGTTCCCTCAATAAAAAGGCCAGCCCCGAAGGACTGGCCGTAAGCTCCCTGGTGCGTGTTTCAGAAGATGAATTTCAGCGCGAACTGGAGCTGCCGGGCGGAGCCGGAATCTCCGTTCGGGAACCGGGTCGAGCTGATAACACCAAAGGTGTTTCCTGCGCTGGTAACCGCAGACCGGTTCGGGTTGCCGAAGTTAGGATGGTTGAACAGGTCGAACGCCTCCACGCGGAACTCATTGCGCAGGCGCTCGGTAATCCGCGTGGTCTTCGTTAGCGAGAAGTCCACGTTCTT
>DASWAR010000264.1:0-16207 GCA_036391015.1 Terriglobales bacterium | reverse complement strand
TCACCAGCCGGCACAGGTTCTGGTAGCCCTCCTGGTTCGCAACCAGCAAAGGCAATCGGGTGATCGGGTGATCGGGTGATCGGGTGATCTGTGTCGGGGTTTTGATCACCCGATCTTGTGCCGGTTTTTCGATCACCCGATCACCCGATCGCCCGATCACCAGATCCTGTGTGTGCCTCCGTGGTGCAAAAGTAATCTCGCTCCCGATATGCGCCTTCATTCCCGCTTTCTTCATCGCCATGTGAAACCGCGGCGCGCCGTACACGCCTTCGCGGTCCGCCATCGCCATCCCGGGCATGCCGTGCTCAGCGCACACCGCCGCCAACTCCTCGGGCACGCTGGCTCCCTCGAGGAAACTAAACGCTGACGCGGCATGAAGCTCAACGTACATTGCGTGATCGGATGATCGGGTGATCTGGTGATCGTGTCCGGGGTTCAATCACCCGATCACCCGATCGCCGGATCACCAGATTTCTTCAGTCATAGCTCCCCTCCACCCACCACTTGCCCTTGATCTCATCGCGATAAATCCGGTACAGCGCCACTCCCTCCTCATTGCGCACCGCCACGTCCCACTCCTCGCGCCGCCACGCCTGCTCCGTCCACCATTCGTCCGACGACCGCCACGGGCCCGCGCACCACACCACTTCGCCCCGCATCGTGGGCCGCTCCGCCGACGCCACCTGCGCCGGCTTGCCCTCCCGCACTGTCACCACCGCCGCCAGCGCCGGCCGAAATACCCGCAGCGCGGTCAGCGGCGACGCTGTTGGAGCACATGCCGGTGTGGCACACAGCCTGCCCTGAGCTTGTCGAAGGGCGCCCTCGCGTGTGCTGTCCTGCTGCTCTTCGCCCCATTTCCGATTGCCGATTGTCGATTGCCGATTTTCCTGGCCACTGGCCACTGGCCACTGACCACTGGCACCAAACGCTTTCATCCGCCATCCCTCCGTCCGATGCGTATCCACCATCTCCGGCGACCCCACCCGCGCTTCTGAACTGCATTGCCGATTTTCGATTGTCGATTCTTGATTCTCCTGGCGACTGGCGACTGCCGCCTGGCGACTCGTTCCCACCACCTTTTTTATTCTCGCGATGGTGAGCTCCAGCTTCTCCGCCTCCGGTGCCTCGGGCACGAACAATCCGTTTTGCGCCCTTCGCGGTTCCGCCGGTTCCGCCCGCAACCACACTTTCGTGGCCGGCGCCTGCGGCGGATGCGCCTGCAAATCCAGTTGCAGCAACTTGAGAAAAACCTTCGCGTCCAGCATCGGCACCGGAAGACGCAGGCATCGGGTCATCTGGTGATCAGGTGATCCGGTGATCTGCGCAGGATTTTCGATCACCCGATCACCCGATCGCCCGATCACCAGATCTTCCGTGCTCGCCTCCAACTCCAACCGCAGCTTCAATTCATTCGTCGCCAGCGCCCGCGCCGCCAGTCGCGCGCATAACTGCTCCAGCATGCGGTTCAGCAAAAACGCCAGCGGCTCCAATACATCCACCGGATATTCCAGCTCCGCCGCCTCTTCGAACAGCAGCGGCGGCTCGGCGACAACCAGCGGGCGCCGTGTTTCGCCGCGCGCCAGCTTCTGCAACCGCAGCCCTTCCTGGCCCAGCCGCTCCGCCAGCGCCACCTCGGGCAGCGCCGCCAACGCCCGCAGGTTCCGCACTCCCCAACGCTCCAGCGTCTCCAGAATTTCCCAAGCTGCTGGAGCACGCTCGCCCTTTCTGGCGATCTGTACCTGATTTCCGATCATCCGATCACCCGATCGCCCGATCACCCGATCGTCGGCAATCGACAATGCCTTTCCCCAATGGGTCGCTAGCAAAACTTCCACCGAAAGTTCCCCCAGCCGCTCCGCCTCTTTGCCTTCCGCGATCACCGTCACGCCCGCAAACCCGCGCGCCGCCAGCGCCGCCGTGTCCGCATTCGATGCCACCGCGACGTTCGCTTCCAGCCCCATCTCCGAACATCGCCGCGCCACATCGCGCGCCATCTTTGCCGGCGGCCCGAAAATCCGCTCCAGGCCCGCCAGGTCGAGCACCACCGTGTCCGCCGCCGTGTCTTCCACCCGCGGCGAAAATCCACACGCGCAGTCCAGCAGTGCCGCATGCGCCGCCGCCTCCCGCTCCGCCGACCTCTGCCGTATCGTCCCGCCTGCCGGTATTGCCTGCGAGCATCTAGGATTTCTTGGATTTTTTGTAGGCCCCGGCGCCTCGCCGGGGCTGCTCTTCCAATACCGAGAATCGCTGCCGCCGCGGGCGCCCTCGCCCGCGGCGGATTTCCCTGGCGACTGGTGACTGGCGACTGCCGCCTTCATCCGCTCCTCTGCCTGCAAGCGCGTCATGCCCGGCTCCACTCCCGCCCGTGCCGCCCGCTCATTGACGGCGACGACGTGCACCAGCGGCGGCGTGCCCTCCACCACCGCCACCGTCTGCTCGCGCAACTCCGGCTCGGCGCGCACCATCGCCTCCACAGGAAAATCCGGCACGTAGATGGCGGCAAAAGACATGGCAAGCTCGATGGGTAATTTGCAATTTGTAATTTGCAGTTTAAGAATTTTGGCGATGTGCCGAACCTTGCGATCTGCCGCGCTGCTTGCTCCGGCAAATTACAAATTTCAAATTACCAATTCCTTATCCCGCCCATGCCGTCCTGCTTTCCCACCGCGCACCCGCCGACCGCACCGGCTTCTTCCCTTGTGCCGCCGACCGCACCATCTCCGCAGAAATTTCCAACCCCGACAAAATCCGTGCGTGCGCCGGCTGCTGCATTTCCTGAAGCCTGGAGCCTGCAGCCTGCAGCCTGGCTGGTAGCTGAGAGCTGATAGCTGAAAGCTTGCACACCACCGACGCGCACGTCTTGGCGTACGGCTCCTGCTCCACCACCATCAGTACCGTCCGCGTGTTCTCCACTGCGCGGCGAAACCGGAACCACGACGTCAGCGGCACCCGCCGCGCCGCCTGCGCCGGCACATCGCCCAGGTCCACCACCACCAGTCCGAACCCGCCGCCCTGTAACAGCAAATCCGTCGCCTTCAGCGCCTGCTCCAGGGAATCCATTTGCGAATTACGATTTGTGATTTGCGATTCGCGATTTCCCTTTCGCTCCCCACTCCCCACTCGCAACTCGGAACTTGACCGGCCACTGGCCACTGACCACTGACCACTTCTTCCGTTTTCGATCACCCGATCACCCGATCGCCCGATCACCCGATTCTCTCCGTGTCTCCGTGGTGAACACCGCACCCACAGCACTCTCCGCAACTCCACTCCCGCCGCTTCCGCCGACTTGGGATCGAAGCTGTCGCTGGCGTCCACCAGCGCGCACACTTCGCCCTGCGCCGTCATCTTCGCCATCACCGCCATGAGCACGCTGGTTCGTCCCGACGACGCCGGCCCGCAAATCTCGGTCAACCCGCCGCGCGGCAGCCCTCCGGTGAGCGCGTCCAATGCCTCGATCCCGCTCACCACGGTCGCCGCCGCCGGCCTGTCCGCCAGCCTCGATGCCGCCACCACCTGCGGCAACTCCATCGCGCCGGGGGAAGGGCACGGCGGAACTTGTCCCGAGCGAAGTCGAGGGAGCCGTGCCGCAAATGCGGTCACGGATTCAGTGGGCTTTAGCCCCTGAGGTTCCTCGCTCGAAGCTGGAAACTTGAAACTGGAAACTTGCTCCGGCGTTAGCCCCTGAGCTTCATCACTGGAAACTGGAAACTGGAAACTGGAAGCTTGGGCGGCGGCACTCATGGCAGAACCTCGGCTGGCGGAAAGCGTCGGGCAGGAACTGTTTTCGCTTTTTATTCGCCTATGACTGGAATTCTGCTACGCCCCGCCGAGGTTGTCAAGTCCGGTCAAAACCGGCTCTGGAAGCGGGTTTTGCGCGTGCGCCCGGAGAGATGCAGAATCCCTGCCGCAAAGCTCTCCTGACACATCCCCAATCTTCTTGGTAAAATCGATGCCGTTCCCGGCGTGGCGCTATCGTCTAGGGGTTAGGACGGAAGATTCTCAATCTTCAAACCCGGGTTCGATTCCCGGTAGCGCTACCAACCAACATCCGCTAAGGCCCGCTAAATCAGCGGGTTTTATTTTTGCCTCAGAAACCATCTGTCGGCCTTTGGCCCGCCTTGGCGCGTTTCGTGGTACACAAAATGGTACACAGCCTTGTCGGGCTTTCTCCCTGGCGTATTCTTGTTAGCCCTCCTATGGCAAAGCGGAAGCTGATTCGGGGATGGTGGACAATCAAGGCTGCCTGGAGCGAATCATTGAAGAGGGACCTCCAGTTGACGATTCGTAAGAACAGTTTGTTCGCTGCCGCCACCGGTTCCGAAACCAGCGGTCCAGATCCGAGAGCTCACATCATTTGATAACGCCATCCGGCCGCATGTGTCCCCTTCAAGCTCGCTGCCTGAGAACTCTCAGGATTCCAGTGAGCAGCATCGCTGGCGTCGGCGGGCACCCGGGGATGTAGCCGCCCACGGGGATGACTGAGTCTACGCCGCCCACGACCGCGTCGCTGCCGGCGAAGATGCCGCCCGTGCATCCGCAGGCGCCCACCGCGACCACCAACTTCGGCGACGGCGTCGCTTCGTACGTCTGCCGGACAGCCTCGGCCATGTTGCGCGTTACCGGTCCGGTGACCAGGAGCATGTCCGCGTGCTTTGGCGACGCAACGAAATGGATAGCGAAGCGTTCGAGGTCGTAATAGGGATTGTTCAGCGCGATGATCTCGGCTTCGCAGCCATTGCAGGAGCCGCCGTCCACTTCGCGGATGTTCAGCGCGCGTCCGACGATCGCGCGGATCATCCTGGCCGCTTCTGCCATGACCGGCTCGTCGCCAACGATTTCGCTCGCGGTTTCAAGGTCCCAGCGGCGCACCAGGGCGGACTTGCTTACGCCACATCGGGTCAATCTCTCGGCGACGAAAAACGCGCCCTGGCCGGCGTCCACACAGTTCCCGCACCCGATGCACTCACCGTAGTTGAGGGCGAGGTGCGACCCGTTGATGCTGAGGGCTGAGGTGGGGCAAGCCTCCACCACGCGCTGCGCGATGGCCGCTGTAAGCCGCGCGGCGTCCACGTCGGGCATGCGACCGCCGCGAGCGTCGGTCAGCAATTGCTCGACCGGAATCAACACCTTCGGACTAGCCAGGCTGCGCTTGACCACATCCAGGATCATCGGTCACATCCGGAATAAGAAAGATTGAAGCTTTTATTGATCAGCGGGAAGTCGGCAATGATGTTGCCGGGCATGGCGTGCGGCAGCGCCGGCCAGTTCTGGAATGACGGAGACTTGATGTGGCAACGCGCGATCCGGCCGTCGCGCACCCGAACCCAGTAAAGCAGTTCCCCCCGCGGCGACTCCACCGCTGACAGGCCTTCGGCGCGGCCGGTGGCCGCAGTCACAGCGCAGACGTTTCCGGCCGGCAGCGCCCGCAATGTTTGCTGGATCAGCGCGGCGGAAACGCGGGTTTCCTCGATGCGAATTCTCGCTCGGGCCAGCACATCGCCATAACTAAAGTGCGGGATTTCGACAGTGATCTCGCGGTAGCGTCCGTACGGGTGATCGTGGCGGACATCGGCGCTTGCACCGCTCGCGCGCGCCACCGGGCCGACGACCGCAAGATCCCGCACCACTTGCGGTTTCAGGACTCCGGTGGATTCAAACCGATTCTGCACCGACGGCGAATCGAGAATGATCTGCGCCATCTCGGCGAAATCGCGGGCCGCGTCGCCAACCATCCCGCTGAGTTCGGCCGCGCTCTGATCGCTGAGGTCGCGCCGCACGCCCCCGGGAACGGCGATGCCCTTCCACAAACGCGTGCCAAGCAGGCGTGCCGAGGCTTGCAGCAGTGATTCCTTGATGCGCGCGTTGTAGGCAGCCGGGACGGTGAAGCCGACGTCGCCGCACAGCGCGCCGACATCGGCGATGTGGGCAAGCATGCGCTCCAGTTCCAGTCCGACGAGGCGAATGGCGGATGCACGCGGCGGCACGGTGATTCCACACGCGTTCTCCACTGCCTGGCAGTACGCGACCGCATGGGCGAAGCAGTTGTCGCCCGACACCGACTCGGCCGCCATCGGGCCATTCATAATCGGCGTGCCTTCCAACAGCTTTTCCGTGCCCTTGTGCGTGTAGAAGTGGCGCAGTTCCAGGTGCAGCACCGTGTCGCCCACCACGCTGAAGCGGAAGTGGCCGGGCTCGATGATGCCGGCGTGCACCGGGCCGACCGCGACCTCGCAAACACCTTCACCGCCGACCTTCAGAAACGGATAGCTCGGCGCGTGGTGAATCAGCGGCCGAAGGTCGGGGTGGCCCTCGAACGGGATGCCGAACCGCTCATGCACTTCGCGCTCGTACCATGCGGCCGCGGGCGTAATCGCGGTGGCTGCGGCAACGTGCTCCGTCACAGGCGTGCTAAACACGCAATATTCATTGTCCAGGTCAAGGATGTAGTGAATCCGGGGAGCGCCGTTGTCATCCGTGCTTCCGAAAATCGAAACCAGTCGCGCCTTGCGCTGGCGTAACAACTCCAGGGCGTCCGCGCCGGTGTTGCCGATGGTCTGCCTGGCAGAAAGCATGCTCATGATTGCAGCACCGCCATTGCCTTGTGCAGCAGGTTCACGAACGCTATCGGAATGCGCACGCCGAGCACCAGCAGCGCCGCGGCGCAGATTGCCATCGGGACGAAGTCGGAGACCAGCAGCTTCGGTTTCCCGGTGGCTTCGGTCGCATCACCGGCGAGCATACCTTGAAAATGATGCAGCACCGCGCCAAACACCACCGATAGCCCGACCAGCACGACGACCGCCACACCGTACTTCGCCTGCGAGAACGCCGCGGTCAGGATGATGAACTCGCTGACGAACAGCCCGAACGGCGGCATGCCGACAATCGCGAGGCTGCCGACAATCAGGCCGGTACTTGTCCAGGGCAACGCCAGGGCCATCCCCTGGATACGCTCCATGCGCAGTGTCCCGAAGTGCTCGCGCACGTTGCCGGCGGTAAAGAACAGGAGCGTCTTGGCGACCGAGTGGTTGAACGCATGCAGGAGCGCGCCGTAGAGGCCGAGCGCGCCGCCCAGTCCGACCCCGATGGCGACGATGCCCATGTGCTCGATGCTGCTGTAGGCCAGCAAGCGTTTGAGGTCGCGCTGCACGATCATCAGCAGGCCGGCGACAAGAATCGAGACCGTGCCGAAGATCAGCAGCAGCGTGTGGCTGAAGCCGGTTCCAATCGCACGCCCAGTGATAGCGTCGAAGCGCAGTAGCGCGTACATGGCGCAGTTCAGCAGCACAGCGGAGAGCAACGCGCTGATCGGCGAGGGCGCCTCCGCGTGCGCGTCGGGTAGCCAGCTGTGCATGGGGACGAACCCGACCTTGGTGCCGTAGCCGACTGCCACAAAGACGAATGCCAGCTTCATAAGATCGCGCGCGCCGTTCAGCGACGGAGCAGCGTTCATCAGTGTCGCCCAATCCAGTGCGTTGGCGGGATCCAGGCCGCTGCGCACGGCCGCCAGGTACAGCGTAATCGTGCCAAACAGCGCGAAAGCAATCCCCACAGTGCAGACGATGAGGTACTTCCAACCTGCTTCGACCGCGCCCTCGGTGTTATAGAAGCCCACCAGCAGCGCGGAAGCCAGGGTCGTCGCCTCGACGAAGATCCACAGCATGCCCAGGTTCGCCGACAGGTACACCGACACCATGGTGAAGAGAAAGAGGAACACCAGGCCGTAGAACCAGCGCGGCGACGAGAACCGGCCTGCCGGGATATGTCGCAGGTAGCCGACAGAATAGGTCAGCACCAAGCCGAAGATGAGGCCGATGTTGATCAGGAAAAATGACGTGAGGCTGTCCGCGCGCAGATAGCGACCGGCCGTCACCATCCCGGCGCGATGCACCATCCAGACGAGGTTGCCAATGGCGATCAACTCCAAAGCGCCGGTGGCCAGCGCGACGCGCACCGCGCGGCGCGGATTCTTGCAGGCGAACACGGCGAAGGCGCCGACTAGCGGGATGAGCATGGCAGCCCACAGACCCATCGCCTCAGCCCCTCAACTTCCGCAGCTTCGACACGTCCAGGTGGTCGAAGGTGTCGCGAATGCGAAACACGAACAGCCCCATCAGGAACACTCCCATAAGCAGATCGAAAAAGATGCCGATCTCGATGATCAAGGGCATGCCGAAGGTGGTCGTCAGCGCGGCAAGAAAGATGCCGTTCTCCAGCACCAGCAGGCCCACCACCTGCATCAGCGCCTTCTTGCGGCTGACCATCAGGAACGCCCCAGTCAGCACCAGCGCCACCGCGGCGGCGAGCAGGTCCTCATCCACGCGCAGCGCGCGGACGTACGGCCCAATGGCGAAGAACGACAGCAGGATGAGCGCGGACGCGATGAATACCGATTGCGCCGATGTAGTCGAGGCGGTGACGTCCCCCGGCGCCTGGAGATTCTTGACGATCCGCGACAGCGCGTACGGAATCGCCAGCACCTTGATGGTGAGCACCAGCCCGGCTATGGCAAATGCTTCCGGAGAACGATGGACGTACGCCATGGCGAGGATCTGCGCCGTGATGACGGCGCATTGCGCGCTGAACAGCAAAATGCACGTCGAGATCCGCTTGGCCGCCGCCATCAGCAGCACCGTCATGAACAATAGGACGGCAGAAGCCGCCAGCGCCTTGGCCGCCGCTAGTTCAACCAGACCCATGCTTCACCTCATGACCGCGGTAAACACCACGGCCAAAATTGCCAGCGCCGACGCCACCCCCAGGAAATCGGGCACCAGGTACATGCGCAGCTTCGCGATGCTGCTCTCGACGACGGCAATCGTCACCGCCAGCACGGTGAGTTTGGCGACGAAAGTCACCGCGGCGATCGCAAAACCGATCGCCGAAAAGCTCATCGCCATTCCCCACGGCGCAAACAGCGCGATGAGCAGCCCCAGGACGAGCGTCAGCTTCACGCTGCTGGCCCACTCGATCCATGCCAGGCTTGGTCCCGAATATTCCAGCACCATGGCTTCGTGGATCATGGTGAGTTCCAGGTGCGTCGTCGGATTGTCCACCGGAATCCGACCGGTCTCAGCAATCGCGACCAGGGCCAGGGCGCCGAAGGCAAGCGCGTGGGCGGCGGAGATACGCGTCGGGTCTTGCGCCAGCGTCCAGCGCGCGATGCCGCTCAGGGACATGTCGCGCGCCAGGATAGCAACCGCCGTGAGTCCCAGCAGCAACGGTGCTTCGGCGAGAGTCGAAACCAGCGCCTCGCGGCTGGCGCCCATCCCGCCGAACGAGCTTCCGCCGTCCATGGCGCCGAGGATGAGAAAGAAACGGGCGAGCGCAAGCAGATACACCAACACGACGAAATCGCCCGCGACGCTGAAGCACGCCCCCGTCTGTAAGACCGGTACGAACAAGGCCGATGCAATCGTCGCGGCAAATACGACGCGCGACGCCAGCCGGAAGACGGGCGAGGCCGAAGTTGGCACCAGGTCTTCCTTGCGAAACAGTTTCACCAGGTCGGCATAGGGCCGCCATACGCTCGCCCCGCGACGGTTCTGGATGACTGCCTTGAGGCGCGCAACGGTGCCGCGCACCAGCGGAGCCACGGCAATCAGCAGCATCATCTGCAGTACGGACATCGCCGTCGTCATAGGAACCTCATCCCCACCAGCAGCGCCACCAGCGCGAGGAAGATGTAGAGCAGGTACACCTGAATGTTTCCGGTTTGCAGACGCCGCAAGCCATTGGCCCAGGACACGATCGCATCCATCGCCGGCCGGTACAGTGCTCGCTCGTAGGAAGTCGTGCGCACCGAGCGGTACGAAATGGCGGATGGGAAGTAGGGCGCGTCGGCAGGCACGACTTCCACCGTCCGCTCCGATTTGTACACTTGCGAAAACACCTTGCGCAGGGGCTTGGAGAAGGCGGTCGAGGTGTACTGCATTCCGCTGTCGAGTCCCGGCAAGCCGCACGCCCAGGTGGTGGTCAGCCGAACCGCCCGCCGCATAAGTGAAGCCGCGAGCACCAGGAGTACGACGACAACTGCGATCCAAGGGATCACGTGCGAGAGAGACAGTGCTTCTTCCGGCATGCCTGCTCCGTGGACAAAGCCATTGATGGCCGCAGCGAGCGGACGCAGGACAAACGCGGGCGCCACCCCGATCACGACGCAGCACGCCGCCAAGCCCGCCATCGAGGCCCGCATGGCCGGCGGAACCTCCGACGCGTGCTCGGCTTCCGCGCTGCGTGGGCGGCCCAGGAACGCGACGCCGTACACTTTCGCGAAGCAGGCCGCCGCCAGCCCGCCAATCAAGGCCAGGACACCGCCCATCAGCGGCAGAACGACTGACGCGGGAATATTAGCCAGGGTGGTGCCGCCGAGAAAGCTACGGAACATCAGCCACTCGCTGATGAACCCGTTGAACAGCGGTAGGCCGACGATCGAACAACAAGCAATCAGAAACGCCGCGCCGGTCACCGGCATGCGCTTTTGCAATCCGCCGAGCTCTTCGATATCGAGCGTGTGAGCGGCATGGCTGATGGCCCCGGCGCCCAGGAACAGCGCGCTCTTGAACAGCGCGTGGTTGAGCGTGTGCAGCAGCGCCGCCATCAGGGCCAGCGTGGCCCAGGCAGGCGCGCCATGCGCCAGGAACAGCAGACTGGCGCCGAGACCCAGGTAAATGATGCCAATGTTCTCGACGCTGTGGTAGGCAAGCAGTCGCTTCAGGTCGTGTTCGGCGATTGCGTAAAGGACACCGAGCACGCCGGACACCGCGCCCGCCGCCAGCACCAGGTATCCCCACCACGAAGGGCCTCCACCCAGGAAATCGAAACTCACCCGAACAAATCCGTACACCGCCGTCTTCAGCATGACACCCGACATCAGCGCCGATACCGGGCTGGGCGCCATCGGGTGCGCGCGTGGAAGCCACAGGTGGAACGGAATCAGGCCGGCCTTCGTGCCGAAGCCGACGAATGCGAGAAGGAACAGCGCGCTCCGCATCGTCGTGGGCATGCCCGCTCCGGCGGCGCGCATGGCGGCGAATCCCAGGCCGGGCGCGTCGGGCAGGAAGAGCAGAAACGCCGCCGCCACGGCGGCGGCGCCGGCGTGCATCATCAGCAGGTAAATAAAAAGGTCGTGCCGCCGCTGCTCGGAGTCGCCGTCGATCAGGATCAGCCCGGCGGAGAACAGCGTCATCAGTTCCCATCCGAACAGAAACGCGAACGCCGTCGAAGCCGTCACCACCAGCACCATCGAACCGACGAACAGCGGCAGCAGCGCCCAAAACCACGCGCGCCGCGCGCCCTGGTAATGCCGCTCGACGTACGAAGTGGAATACAACGTGACCGGCGCCGCCACAACACAGATCAGCAGCAGGAAAAACGCGCTCAGGCGATCCAGTGCGAGGGCAAACGGGAAGGGCGCAATCGGAGACAAATCCAGACTGACCGCATCACCGCGCCAGAAGCCCAGGCCGGCGACGGACGCGCCAGCCAACAGCGTCAGCACGAAAACTCCCGAGGCCACGGTACGCGCCTTCGTCCAGCGTTGCGCAACCACTGTCACTGCCGGAACAACCAGCAATAACGCCAGGAAGAACTTGAACAGTTCCATCAAACCGGAGCCTTACCTTTTTCCTGCCGGGGCTAACTGGGAGAGCAGGTCCCTGATATCAACGAGGTGGTTGTTGAATACCTGCCGGGAGTCATCCAGCAAACGAAAGATGGTGCGGTCGGCCACGGAGTAGAACACGTTCTGCCCTTCCTTGCGGCCCACCACGATGTTGCTCTTGCGCAGAATGGCGAGTTGCTGCGACAGCGTGCTCTGCTCGACCTTCAGGCGCTCGCTGAGGTCGGTGACCCCGACCTCACCCTGGCGCAGCGCGTCGAGGATCCTGATGCGCATCGGATGTCCCAGGGCTTTGAAGAATTCGGCGGTAAAATGCGAGAGTTCAGGCATACAAACATAGTGATATTTGCATATATTAACTTCTGCGGCAAGAAAAAAATTGCGAATAACATCCTGCGCTCGCTGCCGGCGTTCGCTACTTCCATTGACATCCAGCCACTCGAGTAGAGAGCGCACACGCGATAAGAACGGGCGCGTACCAAGGTGCTCATGTAGGATTGGGCGACCTTGTTCCAGACCGTGTCGCGACCTGACGCATCCGTCCCTCAGGTCAGCGCAGCGCACCATTGTTGGGTTTGCCCGGCAGATTCGCGGGCGTGACCTGGTAGTCCATGTACTGGATGGTCAAATCGGCGCGGCCGCCAAGCCGAACCGAAGTGAGGCTATGGTTTTCAGCTGGCAGCCAGAAGCTGTCTATTTTGACGTAGCGGTGCTCAATTTTTGTGTTTTTTATCCAGAAGGAAGGGTTTTTCGCCGGCTCTACTTCAATCCGCGCCACCGCAAAGTCTTCCCCATCTACCCAGATTCGTCCGGAATAGAGGAACTTGTCTTTCCTCCTGGGCTCGACCGAAAGAACGTACAGTGAGCCGGCAGAGGTGACTTCGTAATCCAGCATCGTAAAGGCGTAGTTCTCTTCATTGAGGGCGGTGCGCCGCAGAGTCTCCGCTTCGAGCGCCTCTTTTTCACTTTGTAACAGTTTCTTGAATACGCGGTCGATGATCAGCTTGGAACCAGTTGCAGACTGGATGGTGAATTCCTTGGTTCCGGGCGATTGGTATTTCACATCCACGACCATCTCCGCGCCGCGCGCGCCTGGAAAGCCGTGGTATTCCAGTCGATAAATTCTCTTCCCCTGATATGAGCGCAGCTCCTGCGCACGTTTAGCGTTCATGCGCATCAGGTTTTGCACCACCTGATCCGTGCTCAGCGGAGCACGAACCGTATCCGGTTGGGCCGTGGCGGGAAGTTGAAGACCCATACCAGCGAGGAGCAGCAGGGTCAAAGCGGGACGTACATGCGCCGCACGCTTCATGGCGAGATCGCTCGAATCTGCTGCGGAGTGTTCCGCGTGCACACCGGCGGTCTTAAGCGCGTCGCGCCTGCATGGCTCACCGGCGGTGCAGAGTCGGCATCAATCTGCGGCAACGGGCAGCATCTCCTGGTCTGCCTGGGGAACTTGCAGGTGTGGCAGGGGTCGGCCGGCGAACAGGCGCCGACAGGGCTTCGCCAGCCAGCGTGCCCATCGCGCCGATGAAGACTTCCTCGCGCTGTCGGTCGCAATGCCTGTATCGGCATACATGTGCCGGTAGATTCTGGAAATCAGCAGAAACGCCACGCGCCCTTTCTGCGACTTGATAAACCGGGAGCGCTTCCAGATGGAGCGCCAAGTATAAAACTTGTCCCACACGGCCTGTGTCTGGCGGCGGATCTCCTCCGCCGACATTACTGGGTGCGGCCAGAAAAGCTTGGGACGAAGGTGGGTGGGGATGAGCCACCGTCGGGTGATGGGTATGCCTGCAATGGTTTCAGGCGTATCCCCCAGAGTCTTTTCCCATTTGATAAAGTCCACGGTGCCGGGAAATGGCGTGAGCATCACAAACTGCGCAAATGTAAGTTCGGCCCGGTCTGCCACGTCGGCGGTGGCCAGGAACGTGGCGGGATTGTCGCTGGGCAAGCCGAAGATGAAGGATCCGAGCACATGGACACCGTGGCGCCGGAAGGTCTGAAGACGCTCCACCAGGTGTTCACCAGCCAGATTAAAGTCCTTGTAAACGTCTTTGAGGCCTTCCGGGGTCACGGACTCCACACCCACCAACGCGCCTATTATGTGCGCTGCCCGCATGGCGTCGAGAAACTCCGGATCTTCCGCGGCTTCCATCGTAATCTGAGTGAAGAAGTGCACGTCAGGAAGCTTCGCCAAGCGCGACATGAGTTGGAAGCGCTCCGCGCGCAGCGATTCCAGTTCATGCAGACGGGCTGAGTTGTTCTGTTGGGCCGCCAGGCGCAGGTCACTGAGGGTTACCGGATAGAAGTTGTCGTCGGCAAGCGCGATGAAGCGAAAGCCCAGCCGGCGCAATTCGACAATTTCCTCGATCACGGCATCGGAAGAACGCTGGCGGGGGCGCTGGCCGTCGGTGCGCCAGACGGAACAGAACGAACAATGCTTGGGGCAGCCTCGAACGGTTTGCACCGAGGCCCACATGTACCGGTTACGCGGGAGCAAGTCCCAGCGTGCGCGAGAAAATTGACTGGCCTCGATCCGGCCGCCTGCATACGTCGGCTGGGGAGCGCCGCGGCTGCAATCTCCGAGGACGATGGGCCAAGCCTGATCGCCATCGCCTTGGACAACAGCGTGGGCGCCGCCGAGTTCGGCGGCCTCTTCCGGATATAAAGTTGCGTGAATTCCGCCGAAGACCACGTAGGCGCCGCGCTCGCGGGCCATTCTTCCAATCTCGTAACCGCGAAGCGCGTTCGCGGTATGCACGCCTATGCCAACCACGTCGCCCGGTCGAATGCTGGCCGGATCAACCCGGACGAGAGTCTCATCCACGATCGCCGGGTCTCCAAAACCCTTCGGGGTTGCAGCGGCGAGAACATACAGCCAACGCGGAGTAATGACTGCTGTTCCGAACGATACATCACTGGGATTTACAAGGTGAACCTTCACGGGCGCATGACCTGCTTCCTCCGCATGAGTGTCGACTAGTCGTGCAGGATGACGTTTAACAGGGAACCGTGAATCTGCATCGCGCCGGCGCTGTATTCAATGAAGCCCATGGTGCGGAAGCGATTCATGAAGAAACTGACGCGCGACCGGGTGGTGCCGATCATTTCCGCCAGCGTTTCCTGGCTGATTTTCGGGATCACCGTTTCGGGTTTGGAATCCTTGCCGAACTGCGCCAGCAGCAGGAGAATTCGCGCCAACCGTTTTTCGCTGGAATTAAAAAGCTGGTCAACCAGGTCCGCCTGGATGCGGGCATTGCGGGCCAGCAGGAAGCTGACGAACACATCGGAAAATGCGTGTTCCTCGTGGAGTACGCTCACCATGTCTTTCCTGGCGATCTTGAGTACCTCGCAATCCGTAACCGCGGTGGCGGTGGCTTGCCGAATTGGCTGCGCTGCAGCGATGCATGACTCGCCCACGAATTCCCCGGCACCCAGCAGGGCGATGGTCGCCTCCTTGCCGCGCTTGGAAACGACGGTGAGCTTCAGCCGGCCTTTTTGGATGTAGAAGATGGCATCGGCCGTTTCGCCTTGCGAAAACAGAACCTGCTTAGCCTGCAGCTCCAACAGCGTCCGGCCAATGCCGGCGGTGGCAAGAAAGGACACAGGATCAAATCCATTAAGCCTGTTTCCGTTGCGCCCGTTCTTAGGTTTCATCAAGGCGAATTTCGGCCGGACGATTCGGTCGCGCGCGGCGGCAGGTGCGGTAATCATTGCGTTGTCCTCCTATGGCGGGACCCGGCGTGCTTTGACCCTGGGCCGGCGGAACGGCGAGCCTGACAAAGAGCGGTTCCGGTTGACGATCTCGAACTCCGGCGCCTCAAAACGCCGGTTTGCTCCAAGAAGGCAAGGCCGCCGATACCCTCAATCGAACGGCAGGAGCGGAGGGTGGAGAGTACCACTATCGCGGTCGACTGCGAATACAAGGGGGAGGTGTGCAAAATTGCCCACCAAATCTAATCATACATGACTTTGTCCGGTAGCGGACACAGTCAGGCTGCTCGCTGACATTACGATGAACGAGCCAAGAACACCTCGAAGCTGAATCCGCCAATTCCATAGCTACTTCTGTCGGAAGGCAACCCCTGCCCGACCTTCCCCGACTATGCTTTCGCAGCGCCCCGCTGTTGTGGACTGCCAATGCCTTCCGAACGTTTCTCATGCGGCGAAGTAACCGAGAGAGAAAAATCGATAATGTATCTGACCGTGTTGGGGCAGAACAGGCACGGGGTTTCCTGGACCTCCGGAATCGCTTCTTCGGCCACGCTTAACGGGAACGAGCGCAAGCACTCGGTACAGGTCACCACGATGTACGGCACTCCGTTTGAGTCTTTTCCGTTGCGCGGAATCCAGACCGGAGCCGATTGCTGCTGATGAGCACTGGCCCGCTCCGCCGAGGTTTGAATCAGCACGGCAACCGTGGCTAGGAGGGCTTGGAAATGGTGCTGACCCTTGGCGTAGAACCCGTCGGCAATGATCCCGCCGGGGATGGCTTCGCCGCATTCATACGCGCCACTGATCGCCACCACCGGGATTTGCGGAAATCGGCGCCGCAGCACCGAGAGAAGCTCGAATCCCGAC
>DASWAR010000263.1:0-15064 GCA_036391015.1 Terriglobales bacterium | reverse complement strand
AATCGGAGGAAGGGTCAGACCGGCTGTTTTAACCGTCTGCCGCACCACAAGCGAACCGTGGTCACTAGCGTCTGGGACAGTATAGCACAGGCCGGTCGTAAACCGAGCGCGCACCACGCTTGCTACCTCTGGTTAGAAGTGACCGTTCACCTCCTCCGCGCTCAATTCTCCGGTTGCCTAAAGCCCAACGCCTAAAGCCTAACGCCTATCTTTTGTAGCCAATCTTGCGCAGGAAGGAGTGCCGCGCAACGACGTCATCGGGGCCTTCGACGCCCTTGGGCGCGCTGCCGTCAATCACGCCCATGATGCCGCCGCCCTGCTCGCTGCGCGCCACCACCACCTCCACCGGGTTGGCGGTGGCGCAGAAAATGTTGCACACCTCGGGCACCTGCCGCACGGCGTTGAGCACGTTGATCGGAAACGCGTTGCGGATCAGCACCACGAACACGTGTCCGGCGGCGAGCGCCTGCGCGTTGCCGATCGCCGCGCTCCGCAGTTCATCGTCGTTGCCCTCGGAGCGCGTCAGGCACGGCCCAGAGCTTTCGTTGAATGCCAGCCCGAACTTCGCCTGCGGTACCGTGGTCGCGATCGCTTCGTAAACATCCTCGACCGTCTTGATGAAGTGTGACTGGCCGATGATGATGTTGGTGTCGGAAGGGAAGTCCATCTTGACCGAATCGAAGGTAAGCATAAGAACCTCGGCAATTTGTGATTTGAAATTGGTAATTTGCAATTGCGACCGCAAGTTCGCGCCAGATTGCGCCCCGAACCAAATTGCCAATTACAAATCGCCAATTACAAATCGCAAATGTGCCTGTGCCATTCCGTCGCCCGCTCGTACGCATGCGCCAGTTGCAGGACGCGGGCATCGTCGCCGGGCGCGCCGGCAATCTGCAACCCGATGGGCAGCCCGGCGCGGGTGAATCCGCACGGCACCGAAACCGCCGGCAGCCCGAGTACATTGAAGGGCCGCGTGTTGCGCAGCAGGATCAATTCGCGGCGTCGCAAGTCGTCCGGATTTGCCTGCAGTTCCGCGAGCGCCGGGGCAGTCACCGGCGACGTGGGCGTGGCCAGCAGATCGTACTCGGCGAACAGGTTCGCGGCGTCGTGGCGCAGGTGGTCCAGTTCGATCCGCTTCAGGATGTATTCCCGGGCCGCGACCGATTCGCCGCGCTGGATGCGCCGCAGCGTTTCCGGCTGGTAAAGCTCGGCGCGCTCAGCCAGAAATTGCGCGTGGTAGGCATAGGCCTCCGCAGCCTGCACCGTCCGGTCGGTATCAATGGGCATGCTGGCGTCGCTCAGGCCGCCAGTGAGCGTTTCCAGTACCTGGAGCGCGTTGTTGATGGCGGCCGCGACCTCCGGTTCCAGGTCATCGAAGAAAAACTGCCGCACGATCCCGAGGCGCAGCGAGTGCGTGTCCTGTTCCAACCTTCCGCCGTAATCGCTTTCCGGCAGCTCGCGGCTGGTGCTGTCAGCGGCATCGTAACCGGCGATTGCCTGCAGGACGAGCGCCGCGTCGCGCACGCTGCGTGTCATCGGGCCCACGTGGTCGTACGACCACGACAGCGGAACCACGCCGCGCACGCTCACCAGCCCGTAGGTCGGCTTCATTCCGACGATCCCGCAGCACGCGGCGGGCAGGCGAATGGATCCGGCGGTATCGCTGCCCAGGGCGGCGAAGCACATTCCCGCCGCCACCGCCGCTGCCGATCCTGACGAGGACCCGCCGGTGATGTGCTCGCGCGCCCATGGATTGCGGGCCGCTCCGTAGTAGCTGACCACGCCGCTGCCGCCGTACGCGAACTCGTGGAGATTGGTCTTGCCCAGCAGTACGGCGCCTTCGACCTTCAAGTGCCGCACCACGGCCGCGTCCTCCGCCGGCACGCGCTCCTGGAACAGCGCGCTGGCGGCGGTGGTGCGCGCGCCCGCGGTATCAATCAGGTCTTTCAGGGCGACCGGGATTCCGTGCAGCGGCCCGCGGTAGCGTCCGCTCGCGATCTCGCGCTCGGCGGTGCGCGCCTGCTCCAGCGCGGTGTCGCGCGTGACCGTGATAAACGCGTTGAGCGCGGGATTGAGCCGCTCTATGCGCTCCAGGCAAGCTTGCGTGAGTTCGACGGGAGAAACCGACTTGTCAGCCACCAACGCGGCGGCTTCGGTGAGCGTCAACGTGCACAGCTCAAACGCGGACGGCATGCGTTCGCCAGAATATCGGTCGGTCGCTGATCGGTCTATCGGTCATTCGGTCGCTCGCCATTCGGCATGAACGATTGCGAGAACCGGATACCGCATTTACTGGTCCACTGACGCTCCGCCAGAAGGTTCAGGCCGCTTGTAGTGCAACTCCAGAATAGTGCAGTCGTCGCTCAGCGGCGTGTCACCGCGGAATGTCTTGACGCTGGAAAAGATGCTGTCGTAGGGCGTGTCGCTGTTGGCGGATTGTTCCAGGCGCTCGTCGCCGTAGAACTCGCCGCTGGCGTCTTCCGCCTCCGTGACCCCGTCGGTGACCATGACGAAGCGCCCGCCCGGCGGCAGCTTGATTTTGGCGCACTCAAACTCCGCCCCGGCAATCAGGCCCACGGGTACGTTGCTCGACTGCCGGGGCCGCTCGATCTTTCCTCCCGACACCAGCACCGGCGGCACATGCCCGCAGTTCACATATTCCAGCTCGCCATTGGGCTTGAGGCGCGAAAGCAGCAGGGTAGCGTATTTCTGGCCCATCACCTTGCGGCAGAGAAACGCGTTGGCGGTGCTGACGATTTCGTCCAGCGGCATGTTGGCGATCAGTTGCGAATAGATCATGCCTTGCAGGATCGAAGCCAGCAGCGCTGCGGAAATTCCTTTTCCGGATACGTCGGCCACCAGCACCGCCAGGCCTTCGTCGGTCATCACCACGTCGTAAAAGTCTCCTCCAACGTCCTTGCAAGCCAGGTTGGTGGCGCGGATGGCGGCAAACGGTACGTCGGGAATGGACACGGTCATCAACCGCTGCTGGATGTTGGCGGCGATGTTCAGCTCCTGCTGATAACGGCGCGCCGATTCCTCCGCTTGTACCAGATGTGCGTTCTCCACCAGCGCAGCCGCTTCTGTCGCGATCGCCCGCAGGATATCGTGACTGACGGCGGAAATGTCGCGCGAGGCGAAGCGGCTGTCCATGTAGAGCACGCCGCGCACCTGCGGCTGGCCGTCATCGGTCGTGGATTTTTCCGCGAACTGGGTTTGCGTTCGCCGCAGCGGGATGGCGATCACGGTCCGCAGATCATAGGCGATGATGCTGTTTCGTCCCGCCAGATCGCTGGACGAACTGGTGTCGCTGACCATGAATTCCGAGGCCGCGCTGGCCGCCTCTTCCAGGATGGACTTGGAGATCGTGCTGTCATCCAGCAACGGCTCGCCCTTGGCGTTGCGTCCCGCGGCCAGCCGCATGGCGCCATCCGTGCCTCGGAGGAAGACGTAACCGCGCTCCGCCTTGGTGAGCTTGAGCGTGGAATCCAGCAGCGACATCAGGACATCGGAGAGCACGCCGGTGGTGTTCAGCTTGCGGGCCGCTTCCAGGAACAAGCGGAGCTTTTCCAGGTCGGAACTGCCGGTGGACACCGGCAGCATGGAAATCTGGCTCAGGAACTCCGCCGCCGTGCTGGTATGCGGCTTGTCCGGATTGAAAACCACGTAGGCGGCATCGCGCGCGCCGAAATCAATGCGGTCGTTGGATTCCAGCTTGTGGCGCTCGCAGCGAATGCCGTTCACGAACGTGCCGTGGCGGCTATTCTGGTCCACGATGTAGTACGCGCCGGTTTCGCAGATAATCTGCGCGTGGTCGCGCGACACCCGCGAGTCCGGGATCACCAGGTCCTTGCCGGTCTTCCGGCCAATGAAAAACGGCAGCCGCTCCAGGACGATATTGCGCTGCTCCGCCCCTTCGACGTAGAGCAACACGGGTGAGGCAGTAGATGGGGCGAGCGAGGTGGCCGACAGCACGGACATGGCGGAAACTCCCCAACCTCCGAGACCGGCGGCCGCGCGCGCGGATACCGGGACTGGCCGCAGTTTCCAGAAGCCTACTTCGTTCGGAGCGCGCTTGCAACCCTGAGCCTGCGCCATCTCCCGGGCCGGTTGTTATAATTGGGGTTCGCAATTACTCCAGCGCCCTGACTGTCGTATGGGCCGAGAAAACGATCCGGTTGAGAGGCAGCAGCTCGCATGACAGTTAAGACGGCCAAGCCCAAGGTGCTGGTGGTGGACGACGAACGCGTCATCGCCGATACTCTGGCCATCATTCTCAACCAGAATGGGTTCGACGCTTTCGCCGTTTACACCGGAACAGCAGCCGTCGAACGCGCCCGCAGTGTCAAGCCCGACCTGATCATCAGCGATGTCATCATGCCCGACGTGAACGGTATCGAGGCCGCCATCACTATCCGCAAGCTCCTGCCGGGATGCAAGATCCTGCTGTTTTCCGGTCAGGCGGCCACGGCTGACCTGCTGGAGAGCGCGCGCGCCCAGGGACACGAATTCGAGATCCTGGCCAAGCCCGTCCACCCCCAGGATCTGCTGGCGAAATTGCGCGCGTAAGCTACTCTCTGGAAGAACCGGCAACCTGAAAAACCGGCTAACAAAAAAAGAAAAACCGGGCTGGTTCGCCCGGTTTTCCCTCTTGGCCGCTGGGCTGCGTTTACAGCCACGGCGGCAGGGGCGGAGAGCACCGATGGTCTCGGTTCGGCCGGCTCGCCAGCCCGTCAAAAATTGCTTCCCGCTCGTGTTTCGAGCAGGCTGGTGTGGTCTACATGCAAACGGCATACCAGTCTGAAATTGATGGGATACTTTACGGAACAGATGTAAGTGATAGAAACTAAACAACAGCGCTATTTAGAAATTGTGGAGCAAGGAGTCAACAAGTGCCGGGAAGTGGCACATTTGTTGCACACTCAACGGAAAGACTTAGGCCGTTCCGCCGGCCGAATCCCGCGCCTGATGTCCAAATATTAAGCCTAATACCTAGAGCCTAAAATCTAAAGCCTAAAGCCTAAAGCCTTCTTCTCACATCTCCCGCCGCCCCTCAATCGACTTCAGCATGGTGACCTCGTCGGCGTACTCGATGTCGCTGCCGGCAGGAATTCCGGTGGCGATCCTGGTGACCCTGACTCCCGGCCGCCGGATTTGTTGCGACAGGTACACCGCCGTTGCCTCGCCTTCGACCGTCGGATTGGTTGCCAGGATGACTTCGTCCACCTCGCCGGAATCAATGCGCCGCACCAGGTTCGATATCCGCAGGTGTTCCGGCCCGACTCCATGCAGCGGTGAGATGGACCCGTGCAGCACGTGGTAGACACCGTTGTAATGCCGCGTCTTCTCGACGGCCGCGATGTTGGTCGGTTCTTCGACCACGCACACCAGGCGCTGGTTGCGCGTCGCGCTGCTGCAGTAGGAGCAGGGATCGACATCGGTGATGTTGTTGCAGACCGAGCACAGGCGCAGTTGGGCCTTGACGTCGCGAACCGCGGCTGCCAGCGCCACGGCATCGTCATCGCTGGAGCGCAGAATATGGAATGCCAGCCGTTGCGCGCTCTTGGTGCCGATTCCCGGCAGCTTCTTCAGCTCGTCAATCAGTCGAGACATCGGCTCGGCAAATTTAGCCATTTGGTAATTTCGTAATTTCGTGATTTGGTAATTTTTTAATCTGGAATTCGGCGCGGCACTCGAACACAGCGGGCACTCGTTGACCAAATTACCCGATTACCAAATTACCAAATCAAAATGGCATTCCCATTCCGCCCAGCATGCCACCAACGGTCGATTGCATCTGCTCGTCCACCTTATGCACCGCCGCATTCACCGCCGCCGTCACCAGGTCCTGGAGCATCTCGACGTCGCCCGACTTCACCGTTTCCGGATCAATCGTGATCGACAGCACCTGCTTCTGCCCGTTCATTTTCACCGTCACCGACCCGCCGCCCGACGAGGCTTCCACCACCGTCTCCTGCATCTTGCGCTGCAAATCGTCGTATTGCCGCTTGGCCTGCGACATCAGTTCCTGGAGCTGCTTTGGATTGAATCCACCCATAGAAAACCTGTCGTTGGTCGATGGCCGTTCGCGCCACTGTCCCCAGCAACGAACTACCAGCTACGAGCTACCAGCTACCTTTTTTCTCTATGATCGATCACCGTGCGTATTTGCGCGCTGAACTTATCCTGCACGCGCCGCACCACCGGGTCATCGGCAGCACGGCTGCGCGCTCCCGGACCATTCGCCGGGCGCGGCCCGACAGCCGCTGCCGGTTTGCCGCCATTTCCGGTAATCCCGACCACCCGCAGCTTCACCGGACGTCCCAACGCTCTGCCGGCGGCTGCAACCGCGCCTTGCCGCGCATCTTCGCTCAAGGCCACACCCTGATCCACCAGGGTTTGCGCCACACCGACTTTGATCACCAACTCGGCGCCTTCGGCAGCCACTTCCACGATCGGTGTGCGCGAGTTCGCCCGTTCCAGGGCCTCGATCACCTGCGCCTGCAGCTCAACAGGCGAGACTTCGTGTGGCTCCGTCGCCACCGCCACAGCACTGGCAGCACTCAAACCCTGAACTCTGCTCTCTTCACTAAGCCCCGCGGTTCCGGCGCTCCTGCCCAATCCACCCGGCTGTACTGCGGAAGCTGCTTTTGGCGTCCGCGACCCTTCCCAATCGGGCGGCGCTGCGCTCTTTCGTGCCCGGTCGCTCTCCAAGGGCGAAGGTCCGCCGGATTGCGGCGCGCGAGGCGCAGCGGTTTGCCCCTGGCTGCTGTGGCCAGGGTCTCCGACCCGGGTACGCGGTTCCGAGACCCGCGCCCCGCTCGTTGCCGGCTGGGCGTCGCTCAGGATCTGCTCCAGCGGCAGCAACCGCTGCGCGTGCACCAGCTTGAGCAGGCCAAGCTCGAGATGGAAGCGCTGCTCCTGCTTGTACCCGAGTTCGCCGTGGGTGCGCAGCATGATCTGCAAAAATCGCGCCAGGTCCTCTTCGCTGAACTGATCCGCGACGCGGCCGACGCGCGCCCGTTCGTCGGCGGAAATCTGCAGCAGCGTTGACTCCGCTCCCGCCACTTTGGCCACGGTCGCGTTGCGCAGGAAGCGCACCATCTGGCGCGCGAAGTGCGCCGGGTTGTGGCCTTGGGTGAGCAACCGGTCCACCTGCCGCAGCGCCTCTTCGGCGGAATTGCGCGCCACCGCGTTCATCAGCTCTTCCAGAATTTCCGACGGCACCGCCCCCACGAGCTGGCGCACCGTGTCGGCGGTCAAGCGCTCGCCGCAGCAGGCAATCGCCTGGTCCATGATGGACAGCGCATCGCGCATCGAGCCGTCGCCGGCTTCGGCGAGCATGGCGAGAGCGTTATCATCGGCTTCGATCTTTTCCTGCTCGGCGATATCGCGAAGTTGCTTGACGATTTCATCGAAGCGGACGGCATGAAAGCTGAAGTGCTGGCAGCGCGAGCGGATGGTCTGCGGAATGTCCTCGGGCTGCGTGGTTGCCAGCATGAATATCACGTGGCTGGGCGGCTCTTCCAGCGTCTTCAGCAGCGCGTTGAACGCGGCGTCGGTGATCTGGTGCGCTTCATCGAGGATCCAGATCTTGTAGCGATCTCGCGCCGGACGGTAGCGCGCCGCCTCGCGCAGTTCCCGGATCTCGTCAATCCCGCGGTTAGTCGCGGCGTCAATCTCGATCACGTCCACCGCGTTCCCGGCTCGAATCTCGGTGCACGACTCGCACACCCCGCACGGCTCGGCAATCGGGTGATCGGTGGTGCGGCAATTCAGGGCCATGGCCAGGATGCGCGCCACGGTGGTCTTGCCGATGCCGCGGTGGCCGCTGAAAATGTACCCGTGCGCAACCCGGCCCTGCTCGATGGCGTTCTTCAGCGTGCGGGTGACGTGCTCCTGCCCGATGACGTCGGAGAAGCGCTGTGGCCGGTATTTGCGTGCCAGGACTTGGTAAGCCATCGGGAAGTCCGATTTTATCAGTTATCACTTGTGGGTTTTCATTTGTCAGTTGCGACCAGGGAAATCAATGCTGTGCAAAGTGCGCGGGTGTTGATTCGCAGCCGCTTCCATCCCGGGAAACTTGCAACTCGGAACTGGCGACTCGGAACTCGTTCCCGCTTGCATTCCTTCGCCGACCGGGCTACATTTGCGCCGCTCGGAGTTGCAGGAGGTCTGGTATGACTCTGAAGCTGAACACGCGCCTGATTGACGGCATCACCGTCGTGGACTGCCATGGCCGCATCATCTTTGGCGAAGAGTCGTCCATGCTGCGCGAGGCCGTCAAGGAACAGCTCAAAACCTCGAAGGACATCGTCATCAATCTTGCGGACGTGAACTATATCGATAGCGGCGGCCTGGGCACGCTGGTCGGCCTCTTTACTTCCGCCCGCAGCAGCGGCGGCACCATCAAGTTGGCCAATCTGACCCACCGCGTCGGCGAGTTGCTCCAGGTCACCAAGCTGGTGACCGTTTTTGAGGTGTTTGACGGCGAGGACAAGGCGGTGCGCTCGTTTAGGAAAAGAGGCGCCGTCGCCTAGCGAATCAAGAATGAAGAAGTCAGATGGAAGAATGACAGGGGTCATTGTGCATTCTTCAATCTGGCTTCGCCCTTCTTCCCTGTTTTGACTTCTCACTTCTGACTTCTTACTCTCCCCTACTCCTGGCACCCATGCTGCGAGATATGGCGGTCAATTCGGTCCGCAAGCTTGCTCAGCCTGCGCTGCAGGAAGGGGATGTACTCGCTCTTGCCCGACGGCCGCCCATGCCGCGTGTGGCTGGCCTTGCTGCGGGCTTTCTTCCGCTGCTCGTCCATCTGCTTCTTGATCTGGGTCGCCTGCTTGCGCAGTTGGACCAGTTCGTGGCACGCCATGGCGCGAGTATAACGTGAGTTCGTCCCCTTTGTGACCACGTCCGAATAGCTGCGTAGTCCTGCCCCTGACCGACCGAGAGACCGACCGACCTGCTATCATTTTCCGTTTCCACCTCGGAGGACCGTATTCATGCTGCGTTCTCGCATTCTGCATCTGATGGTTGTCGCCCTGGCCTGCGCCGCGCTCGCCTGCGCCGCTGATGGGCAGGCTGCCAAGCCGCCGGCGACTCCGGCCCACCCGGTTACCGACACCATCCACGGCGTCGCCATCACTGACCCGTACCGCTGGCTCGAGGACCAGAACAGTCCCGAGACGCGTGCCTGGATTGACGCCCAGAATGCTTACACCGAGAAAGTACTCTCCCAGTACGCCGGTCGCAGCGCCTTGCACGCGCAGATTGAAAAGGCGATGAAGATCGACAGCATCAGCATGCCGGCGCGCCGCGGCGACCGCTACTTCTATCTGCGCCGCCGGGCCGATCAGAATCTTGACATGCTGTGCGTCCGCGAAAAGGGCAGGGAAACCGTGCTGGTGGATGCCAACACGCTTACGCCCGACGGCAGCATCTCGGTCGTCCTCCAGGGTGGCTCCGAGGATGGCAGCCTGCTCGCCTATGGGCAGCGCAAGGGCGGCGCCGACGAAGTCACGGTCACGATTCTCGACGTCAACACCCGCCGCCCGTTCAGCGATATTTTTCCCGCCGCGCGTTATGGCGGTTTCGACATCACACCTGACCACAAGGCGCTTTATTACACCAAGTACACTCCGGGGGCCGGTCCGCGCGCCTACCTGCACACCATGGGCGCCGATCCCGCTACGGACAAGGAAATCTTCGGCCACGAGTTCGGTACCGGCGACTACATCGGCGCCGACCTCTCGCCCGACGGCCGCTATCTGGTTCTGGAGGTCAGCCACGGCTCAGCCGCCGAGAAAACCGAGCTCTATTTTCAGGACCTGAAGTCCGGCGGCCCCATCCGTCCCATCGTCAACGACATCAACGCGACCTTTGATTTCGACATCGCCGGCGATCATCTCTACGTCAAGACCAACTGGGAAGCGCCCAACGGCCGCATTCTCCAGATTGATCTCCGCAATCCCGCGCGCGATCACTGGAAGATCGTCGTTCCTGAGGCTGCTTCACCCATCGAGGAAACGGTCGCCGCCGGCGGCAGGCTGTTCGTCGCCTATCTGCAAAACGTCGTGACCCATATCAAGGTGTTCGACGCGACCGGCAAATTCGTGCGCGAGGTTGACCTCCCCGAGATCGGCTCCGCTTTCGTCAACGGCCGCTGGAACCAGGATGAGGTCTTCTACAGCTTCAGCTCGTTTTCCACGCCGCGCGCCATCTTCAGCTACTCCGCTTCCACCGGGAAACAGGCCGAGTGGGCGCGCGTTCACGTGCCCATTCCGACCGACCAGATCCAGACCGACCAGGTCTGGTACGAATCCAAGGACGGCACTCGCATCCCCATGTTCCTGGTCTTCAAGAAGGGAACTGTCCCCGATGGACATCTGCCCACGCTGCTCACCGGCTACGGCGGTTTCCGCATTAGCCTGACGCCGGGTTTCTCCCCCCAGGCCGCGGTCTGGGTGCTGAACGGAGGTGTCTTCGCCCGCCCCAACCTGCGCGGCGGCGGCGAGTTCGGTGAGAAGTGGCACAAGGCGGGCATGCTGCAGCACAAGCAGAATGTTTTCGACGACTTCCTCGGCGCGGCCGATTGGCTGATCGCGCACAAGTACACCAGTCCCGCGAAGCTCGCCATCAGCGGCGGTTCCAACGGCGGCCTGCTCGTCGGCGCCGCTCTCACCCAGCGTCCCGAACTGTTCCGCGCCGTCGTCTGCGACTATCCGCTGCTCGACATGCTGCGCTACGAAAAATTCCTGGTTGCCCGTTTCTGGGTGCCGGAATACGGATCCGCCGCCGACAGCGCTGAACAATTCAAGTTCCTGCGCGCCTATTCGCCGTACCAGAACGTCAAGCCCGGAACCAGGTATCCCGCCGTCCTGTTCGTCACCGGCGATGCCGATACTCGCGTTGCCCCGCTGCACGCTCGCAAAATGGCGGCGCTGCTGCAGGCCGAGAATGGCGACCACAGTCCCATCCTTCTGCATTACGACACCCGCGCCGGCCATGCCCGCGGCGGCGTTGCCATCAACAAGCAAATTGACGACCTCACCGACGAGTTCGGCTTTTTGCTGTGGCAGTTGGGGAAGTAGCGAAGCATAGCCGAGCGCCGACAGCCCTGCTATGATTTCGATATGTCCAAAAACGCCGCCAAACCCGCTTCCGCGTTTGAGATCGGATGTCCCTGCTGCGGCGCCATGCTGAAGGTCGATGCGGCCACGCAGGCGGTCATCGCCCACACCGCCCCGGTCAGGCCCAAGATGTTCGCTGACCTGGAAGAGGCGGCGCGCGCCATGAAAGAGCAGGACACCCGTAAGGAATCGCTCTTCCAGCAATCCGTCCAGGCGCAGAAAAATAGCGCCGACCTGCTGGAAAAGAAATTTCAGGAAGCCGTCAAGCGTGCCAAGGAAACGCCCGACAAGCCCCGCATCCGCGACTTCGACCTCGACTGACGCCTTGAGCGAGAAACCTTTCCTGCTCGGCCACCGCGGCGCCCGCCGCTACGCTCCCGAAAACACCATCGCCGCCTTCGAACTCGCCCTGGCGCACGGTTGCGACGGTTTCGAGTTTGACGTTCGCCTCACCGCCGACCGGCGTTGCGTCATCTGCCACGACCCGCGCCTCGCCGGCCTCGACCTGGAAACTTCCCGCTACCATCAACTCGCTCCCGGCACGCCCTGCCTGCCCGATGTGCTGGAGAAATTTGCCGCCCGCGCCTTCCTCGACATCGAATTGAAGGTCAGCGGCCTGGAAAGCGATGTTGCCGCCATGGTACGCGACCACCTGCCGCAGCGCGGCTATTTCATCTCGTCATTCCTGCCGCCAGTGATCGACCGCCTCGGCGCAACCGACACAACCCTTCCCCTCGGCCTCATCTGCGACTCGCAACGCCAACTTGCCGCGTGGACTCGCCTGCCCATCCAGGCGGTGTTTCTGGAGCGCCGCCTGGCGACCGCCGCAATCGTCGAAGCACTCCACGCCGCCAACAAGAAGGTTTTTGTGTGGACCGTGAATCGCGAGCGCGATATGCGCCGGTTCGCTCAACTCGCTGTGGACGGAATTATTTCCGACGACACCAAACTGCTGGCGGCAACGCTCTGGTCGCGGCAACGTTGAGGAAGTTTAAGCCGCGTGGCGGCGACTGAAAGTAGCCCGGCACTTCAGTGCCGGGATGACTGACGGAATGGGTGGAGCAGGGCTTTAGCCCTGCTGTTACAGGTCGTATTGGACGCCGGCTTTAGCCGCCTAACACTTCGCAGAACTTACCGCCACCGCCTGGCTCACCTTCACCAGAAACTGCTCGCGCTCCTTCTCAAATTCCTCAACCTCGCACCCCACTCGCTCCCCGCTCCACCCCGCCGCTGCCCCGATTCTTTCCGCCGCCTGCCGCGTCTGTTCTTGCGACCACTGTCCCGCCAGCGCCACCGGCGCGCGCCGCAGCAGAACGTCACCGAGGGTGACCGCGCATTCATTCCGCAGCGCATGCACCGCTTCGGCAACCAGGTGAAGCGAGCTGTCGCAAATGGGAGCGCCCAGCCGTTCGTCACTCGCCGCGGAGCGCACAACGTCCACACCGGCGTGTCCAAACCAGCTCACCGCCGCGCGCGCCATTTCCACGGTCAACCGTCCGCCCGCGCCCGCTTCGTCCAGACAAGTGCTCACCGCGCTCTCCATTTCGCCAATCCGGACCACGGCATCGAATTGCGGCTCAGCCACCTCAATCCCGATTTTGCGCGAGCACTCGCGCGCCACCGCCGCCGCGGTTGTCAACTTGCCCCCAATCATTGAAATCATTCCCGCAACCCCGTCGTCGCGATGATCGTGCAGCACGTGCCGGCGCGTGATCGCCGCCAGCGGATTGCCCGGCGAGAACGGCAGCGGCCGCACCCCCGCCGTCGCATAACGAATATCATCGCGACCAAGCGCGACAGCAGGGAAGAGCCGCTGCGCCGACGCCAGCAGGTAATCAATTTCCGGCTCGCTCGGCTGGGTGCTGCCGGGGTCGCCGGTGTCGTCCACCTCGGTCGTGCCCACCAACAGTTCTCCATTCCACGGAATCACGAAGATCGGCCGTCCATCCAAGGCCTCGGTGTACACCGCGCTCTGCGGCGCGCCTGGAAATCGCGGCAGCACCAGGTGCGAACCGCGCACCCCACCGACCATGCGCAAATTTTGGATTCCAGCACGGCGCGCCACACCGTCGGCCCACGGCCCGCTCGCGTTGATCACCCACTTCGCCTCGATCCGAAATTCGGTTCCATCCAGCCGGTCACGCAGGCGCAACCCCCGCACGCGCCCGTCCGCTACTTCCACCTGCAATGCCTGCGTATAATTCCGCGCCTCGGCGCCAGCTGCGAGCGCCTCCCCCAGCCACTCGGCAACCAGCCGTTCGGGAAACTCGCACTGCGCGTCGTCGTAATCGAGGACGCTCCAGCGCTCGCCGTGATCGAGTGCTCGCTCCAGTTGCGCGATGTCGTCGCCGGGCCTTGCCGCGCGGCGACCGTGCGTGAAGCGGCGATAGAGCCACAATCCGAAGCGGACTTCGAGCCCGCTGCGCCTTCCCGCGGGCAGCGCCAGCAGGAACCGCATCGGTCGGACCAGGTGTGGTTTCGTCCGCAGCAGGCGCTCGCGCTCGCGCAGCGATTCCCGCACCAGCCCGATCTCGCCGTGCTCCAGATAACGCAAACCGCCGTGAATAATTCTGGTGGACCGGCTGGTGGTGCCGGAAGCGAAGTCGTTCTGCTCGACCAGGATGGTGCGTCGGCCGGCAGCGGCGCACTGGCGCGCCATGGCCACGCCGTTGATTCCGCCGCCGACGATGGCGATGTCAAAACTTTCGCCGTCCAGGGAACGGCGCCGATGGGTCTGGTCCCTCACCTGGGCAGATTAGATGCCGGGGGGAAATGATAGGCAAGGGAACCGAAGTAACTGCGGAGGTTCTAGGCCTATTTCGCCACTGCCTCGACCTTCCCAACCTTCTCGTCCTTCACCTGCTCTTCCTCTTTTTTCAGCCGGCGCAAAATTGAAGTCGGATGGATCCCCAGGATTCGCGCTGCCTGAGCCTTGTTGTGTCCGGTCAGCGTGAGCACCTCGTGGATGTACCGCTCCTCCAGTTCGCGAAGCGTGACCCACTGCTCTCCCGTCGGCGACAGGTCCATGTGGCTCGGCTCATGCGCCTGTTGTGGCTCGGTATAATCGCGGATCTCTTCCGGCAAATATCCGGCGTCAATTTCGCCCTCCGGCGCCAGGATCATCGTTCGCTCGATCACGTTCTTCAGCTCGCGGATATTCCCCGGCCACGGATGGTGCCGCAGACACTCCGCCGCCGCGGGCGTGAACCCGGTGAAGTTTTTCTTCATTTCCTTGTTGAAGCGCTCCACCAGGCTGACCGCCAGCGGCAGGATGTCCTCCTTGCGATCGCGCAGCGGCGGCAGCGTGATCGGCAGCACGTTGAGCCGGTAGAATAAATCTTCGCGGAACCTCCCGCGTGCCACGCCTTCTTTCAGATCGCTGTTGGTGGCCGCGATGATGCGCACGTCCACCTTGATCGGCCGCGTGCCGCCCAGCCGCATGAACGTGCCTTCCTCGAGCACGCGCAGGATTTTGGCCTGCACGCTGGCCGACATGTTCCCAATCTCGTCGAGAAACACGGTCCCGCCCTGGGCCCGCTCCAGCAGACCTTCCTTGCGCCGGCGCGCGTCGGTGAATGCGCCCGGCTCGTAGCCGAACAATTCGCTTTCCAGCAGCGTGTCCGGCATGGCCGCGCAGTTCAGTTCCACCAGCGGCATCTGCGCGCGCGGGCTGTTGTAGTGCAGCGCTTTGGCCAGCACGCCCTTGCCGGTGCCGCTTTCCCCGAGCAGCAGGATGGTGGTGTGCTCCGAGTGTGCCGCCTTCTCGCAAACTTCCAGCAACTCGCGCATCTCGGGATTGCTGGTCTTCACCCACCCAAAGTCGTAGCGGCCCTTGGCGGTTTCCACCGTCTCGCGCACTCGCACCCGCAGCGCCAGCATCTCCAGCGCGCGCCGGATGGTGTTCACCATGTCGGCCAGGTGGAAGGGCTTGCTGA
>DASWAR010000262.1:0-7610 GCA_036391015.1 Terriglobales bacterium | reverse complement strand
GCAGCGAATGGCTGATGAAGCTCAATTGCTCCTGCTCGGAATTGCTGTACGTGCTCCTGCTGAGATCGAAAGTCTGGGTGATGGAGAACTTCCTGCCGACACTCAAGGCGGCTCGGCCACAGCCTCGATGAATCGGGGCGTCGCTGACTCAGGGTTTAGTTGTCATCGCAAAAAAGACAGAGGTGAGGATTATGAAAAACAAGCTGCTTTCGCTCGCCGTGGCTGTGCTCGGGATTCCGATCCTGGCGCATGCCCTGACTCTTCCTGGCAACGCTCCTGGCGCAGCCTGCACAAACGCTCCCAGCACGGTCATTGCCGTTTTCAATGCGGTCTTGACTTTGCTCGGGCTTGGGCCGATCTGCTGATGCACTAACTGTCGGGGCGATCTTCAGGCCGCCCCGAATTACGCTTCGGCGATTCGCAAGGTTAGTGGGAAATGGCGGTTTGCCGAGATGACGGCTGGCACATCGACACCCCTGTCGCTGGATCAACTGGGGCCAAAGCGGTCTCAGGTCTTTTGGACCTAGAATTCTATTCTCATGAAATGGACACTAAGCCGAAAGGGGGACACTAAACTACTGAGAAACAATGGGTTGGCAGCCGTACCTTGTAAGCCGAATTCTGTCCGCCCTTGCGGGTGGGACGGTCATTCCTCTGCGCCGGACATCGCTGCCCGGCTGTTGCGACCTACCCGGAACTCATCCGCGCCGAGCCGGCGCGTGCCGGAATTTCTTCCAGACTGGTCCCCTATTTGGTCTTGCTCCGTGTGGGGTTTGCCCTGCCCCGTTTATTACTAAACGGGCGGTGCGCTCTTACCGCACCTTTTCACCCTTACCGATCGCTCGGCGGTATGTTTTCTGTGGCACTTTCCGTCGACCGATCTAGAGCCACCCCGCCACGCGCAAAAGCGGCGCGCGTCGGGGACCCCGGATCAGCCTCCCGGACGTTATCCGGCACACTGCTCTGCGGAGTTCGGACTTTCCTCTGCCGCCGGTGAAGGCGACAGCGACCGTCCGGTCCGACTGCCAACTTGATCATTATATTCGATCGGCAGCCGCCAAGCCCGATTCATCCGTATCGACTGCCTCCCGCCTACATCTATTCATCTAGTATCCTGATACCAGCTCCCGCATGAATACCAGCGAAGGCATCCGCATCGCCCTGCACTCGTTATGGGCCAACAAGCTGCGCTCCACGCTGACGCTGCTCGGCGTCGTGATTGGCGTTGCGGCGGTGATTGCCGTGGTGACGTTCGTCAACGGCATCAACGGCTACGTTGCCACCAGGATCTTCAACCTGGGCGCGGACGTGTTCATCGTGTCCAAGATCTCGCCGGTCATCACCAGCATTGACCAGTTCCTGGAAGGCCAGAAGCGCAAGGATCTGACGCTCGACGATTACCAGGCCATGCTGGAGGGATGCGCCAGTTGCAAGCACGTGGGCGCGAGCGTGGCCAATATCGGAAAGGTAAGGTTCGGCGACCAGTCCAGCAGCGACACCATGATCCGCGGCATGACGCCCAGCATGGCGCCGATCCTCGACATGGACATCGTCGCCGGGCGCATGGTCAACAACATTGACATGCGCAACGCCTCGCGCGTTGTCGTCATCGGCAGCGACATCCTGGAAAAGCTCATGCCGGGGCTCGACCCCATCGGGCGCGAGGTCCGCATTGACGGCGAAAGCTACACCATCATCGGCCTGGGCAAGAAAGAGGGCAAAACCCTGGGCCAGAGCCGCGACAACTACGTCATCATGCCGATCACCGCGTGGATGCGAAAGTATGGATCCCACAACAGCATCCGGATTCTCGGCAAAGCCGACGGCGTGGGACCGCAACTCGATTCGGCCATGGACCAGACGCGCGCCATCATGCGCTCGCGCCGCCACGATCTCCCCGGCGCCCCGGATTCGTTCAACGTCGAGACCAACGCCAGCTTTCTCGGCATCTGGGCCAACATCAGCGGCAGCTTCTTCATCGCCATGATCGCCATCGCGGCCATTTCCCTGGTGGTGGGCGGCATCGTGATCATGAACATCATGCTGGTGTCGGTGACCGAGCGCACCCGCGAAATCGGCATCCGCAAAGCGCTGGGAGCGCGCCGCGGCGACGTGCTGCGCCAGTTCCTGATCGAATCGGGCACCATGGCGCTGGTCGGCGGCGTCATCGGAATTCTGTTTGGCATTGCCGTGGCCAAGACGGTCACCACCCTGATCGGCATGCCGTCGGTCATCAAGCTGTGGGCGGTCGCCGCCGGCCTGCTGGTTTCGGCGAGCGTGGGAATCTTCTTCGGCGTGTATCCGGCTAAGCGCGCGGCCAACCTGGACCCGATCGTCGCCCTGAGGTTCGAACTGTAAATGATTCAGAGCCGCGATTACGGCGTGATCGTACGGATGGCTTGGGAGACCATCCGCAAAAACAAGCTGCGTTCGGGGCTCACCATCCTGGGCGTGGTGATTGGCGTCGCGGTGGTCATCGCCATTTCTTCCGTGGTGCGCGGCCTCAACGACAACGTCACCGGGGCCATCCAATCCATGGGCTCCAACATCATCATTGCCTACCACCAGGAGCCTTTCATTTTCGGCCGCATTCCCGACGAGATGCGCAAGCGCAAGGAGCTGACCCGCGAGGACGCGGTGGCCATGCGCGACCTGCCGCACGTGCAGAGCGTCACCGCCGGCGTGCGCTTCTTCATGCGCCAGTTTGGCACCGGCACTTACGTAGTCAAGTACAACGGGCAGAAGGCGAAGAACGTGATTCTCGAGGGCGACATGGCCAGCGCCCGCATCGTGTACGATCTGCCGATCTCGCAGGGGCGCTGGTTCGACGACTTCGACGACCAGCACCGCACGCCGGTCATCAACCTGGGCGCGGAAACCGCCCAGACACTGTTCCCCGAAGGCAATCCGATCGGCAAGGAGATCAACATCGAGGGACAGTTGTTTCGTGTCATTGGCGTCATGGACCCGGTGAAGAGCGCGTTTGCCGGTGGCAAAAACCCGGACGACAACATCGTGCGTTTTCCGCTGAGCACCTTCCGCAAGCTGCATCCCGAGATCAAGGAACACTGGATCAGCGTGAAGGCCACCTCGCATGACGACATGCCGAAGGCGATTGACGAGATGCGGCAGTTATTGCGGCGTCGCCGCCACGTCCCGCCGAGCGCGCCCGACAATTTCGCCATCCTGACGCAGGATTCCTTGTCCGATATCTGGAACCAGGTGACCGGCGCGGTGTTCGTTTTCATGTTTGCGGTATCGAGCGTGGGGCTGATCGTGGGCGGGGTCGGAGTGATGAACATCATGCTGGTCTCGGTGACCGAGCGCACGCGCGAGATCGGAGTACGCAAGGCGATGGGCGCGCGCAAGCGCGACATCATGCTGCAATTCACGCTCGAGGCGGTGACACTGACCGCCCTGGGAGGCGTGCTCGGCGTGGTGCTGGGCGCGATGCTCACCTATTTGGTGCACGTGATCTGGTCGTCCCTGCCGGCCAGGATGTCGGTGTTCTGGACGATGACCGGTTTCTGGATCGCCTGCGCCACCGGGTTGGTGTTCGGCATCTACCCGGCATGGAAGGCGGCGAAACTCGACCCCATCGAGGCACTCAGGTACGAATGAACGCCGCCACGATCGCGCGCCGGCGCCGCCTTAACGCCTCATGTACCGTGCTAAACTGAGCCGGCCATGACCCTTGGCCGCCGCAGTATCAAAATCCTGAAAAAAGTCCCGATCGACCTGGGCCAGTACGAATTGCGTTATTCCACCAAAGGCAAGCAAATCGCTTTCGGCCTGGTAGGTGATGGAACAGGCAAGGAGGCGCTCGACCTGGGCTGTCGGGACGGCTACTGGTCAGAGAAGCTTGCCGGCAAAGGCTACCAGGTCACTTCCGTTGACCTTGTCCCGCAATACGCCAAGGCCATTCGCGTCAATGCGGACTTGGCGCTGCCTTTTGCCGAGAACGAATTCGACCTGGTCTGGTGTGCGGAAGTCATCGAGCATCTGAGAGACCCGGCGTTCACGACGGCGGAGGTGCGGCGGATCCTGAAACCCGGTGGCCAGTTCATTGTCACCACGCCCAACCAAGGTTGTTGGATTTTCCAGTTGCTGGAGAAGCTGGGCGTATCGTCAGCCACCATTGAGAACGAGGAGCACCAGCATTTCCTCACCTACCCGATGATGGCCAAGCTGTTGCCCAACTCTGTGCTGTATGGATACTTTCCTTACATAGCGTACAAGCGCACGATCACGCGGTTCGCCGGGACTCTCTCGCCAACGATTGTCGCCGCCTATGGCAATCAGAAGCCGGTCCGCGCGTCTCTGGCGCCGGCGGCGCCCGGTTCCTTGCAGGCGAGGTAGTCCTCCGAAGACCCGCCCGCGCTGGATTCCCGCTGTTTCTGACTGTCACGCGACACCTTGCGCAGCGAGAGGCCGTAGCGGTTCAGCAGCAGCAGACCGGCGGGGACCGGCGCCATGTAAGTCGCGACCCAGAGCAGCACCCCGCACGCTACTGCAAGCTCGCCCGGCACCCCGAATACCTTCAGCAGGACAGCAATGGTAATCAGTTGTGCGCCCCCGGCTCCGGGCAACTGCACCAGCGATCCCACCATGCTGAACGCCATCAACAGCACTACGTAAGGGAACGTCATCCGGCTCAGTGCCGGGAAGGAGCGAATCACCGACCAGTACGCACACGCAATCACGCCCCACATCACGAGCGAGACTCCGGCGACCTCGATTAGTTCCCCAATCCCATTCATCGTTTTCAGAGCCCCGACAAACGATTGCACCCCGCCGGTCGGATGCTTTCTGAAGCGCCGCAACACTGCGTTCACCAGCTTTTCCGCCAAGGGCACAAGCCGGGCTCTGAACCTGTACAGCAGCGTGACGATTCCGGCCAGCACTACCGCCGAGGCCAAAACAATCAGGAACGCGCGACGGACGTCGCCGAAATATGGAAGCCGGCGGATATCAGGCGAGGCCAGGACCGAGACGAAGAACAGCGTGGCGAAGGCAGTGATGTCGAAGAATCGCTCGACCATCCATATGCCGAGCTGTGATGAAACGGTCAATCGTTCTCGGCGCGCCAGCAGGTACGGCCGCACCAGTTCTCCCGGGCGCCCCAGCAACGCCAGAGCGGTGAAGCCCACCAGTGTCGGCCCCAGGATCCGGCCGACGGAGGTCTGGCGCATGGGGCGAAGCAGCAGCTTCCAGCGATAGGCGCGCAGCACAAAAGCGGCATAGATCAGGCCCGTGCCCGCTAGAACCAGGATGAGCTTGACGTGCCCGGCTTGCTGCCACAGGGATGACCACTCGAACGATCTCCATGCATTCTGCTCGCGCCACAGAATCGCCAGGATGAGCAGACTCACGGTCGCGATTACAATGCTTCTTCTCACGCTCGGAAAATGGTCCGTGAACTTCACGCTATGGCTCCGGGCAGCTTGCGTCAAGTAGCGAAGCAACCCACCCGTAAACTATAACGTTTCAACCAGTATGGCCGCTTTGGTAAGCTGTCTGCGCGGATTCAGTTGCCGACCACGATGCTCCATTTCTTATTCAATCTAACGTTCATCATCGCAGCGGCGGGAGCTGTTTGTGGCTGTGGTTACTACCTGTTGTGCCTGTGGAGCGCGCGCAGCTTTCTGCACGACAGCCGCCGCCCGCCATCGGCCGCGCCCACCTGGACTCCGCCCGTCTCCATCCTCAAGCCGCTGCGCGGCACCGATCCAGGTCTTTACGGAAGTTTTCGCAGCCATTGCCTGCTGGATTACCCCGAGTACGAACTGATCTTCGGTGTCAGCGATCCCGACGACCCTGCCGTGGAACTGGTCGAGCGCCTGCAAGCCGAGTTCCCGGAGCACATCATCCGCCTGATGGTCTGCCCCAAGGTGTTGGGGACGAATTTGAAAGTCAGCAACCTGGTTCAAATGCTGCCGCAGGCACGCCATGAATTTCTGATCGTCAACGACAGCGATATTCGCGTGGATCCCGACTACCTGCGGAGGGTGGTGCGAGAATTCGCCGACCCGCGCGTCGGCATGGTGACCTGCCTGTATCGCGGCATCGCCGGCAAGACGCTGGGATCGAAGCTGGAGAGCATCGGAATCAGCACCGACTTCAGCGCCGGCGTTCTGGCCGCGCGGCAGATTGAAGGCATCCGCTTCGCGCTTGGCTCCACGCTGGCGTTCCCGCGCAAGGTGCTGGATGCCATCGGCGGTTTCGAGCCGCTGGTGGATTACCTGGCCGACGATTTTGAGCTGGGCGCGCGCATCGCGAAGGCGGGACTTGAGGTCCGCCTCTCCGATGTCGTGGTGGACCATCACCTGCCGGATTACAGTTTGCGCGGCTTTCTCCAGCATCAACTGCGCTGGGCGCGCAGTACCCGCGACTCGCGCCGCTGGGGTTACACCGGAGTTGGCCTGACGTTCGGCCTGCCGTGGGCTTTGCTGGTGCTGCTGCTGTCGCGCGGCGCCGCGTGGGCCTGGGGCGTGCTCGCCGTGGCCGCCGCGCTGCGCCTCGCCATGGCAACCATCGTCGGCAGAAAAATCCTGCACGACGATGACGTTCCCCGGCTGATAGCGCTGCTGCCGCTGCGCGACATCGTGGCCATGATGGTTTGGATCGCCAGCTTTGCCGGCCACACCGTGGCTTGGCGCGGCGACGAATTCATTCTGGATAAGGGAAGGCTTCGCCCCGTAAAACAGTGGCCCGTGGTCAGTGGCTAGAAGCCAGTCCGCGAAAGAAAGATGTCGCCGAATCCGATTGACGCCGTCTTGCATCTTCATGTATTGATTTTCTTACGGTGAAGGAGTTCACCGCATAACCGCTGTCCCACCTCATGCCGGGACAGATGATGACTCCTGACGGGAATTCTTGTCGCGGAGTCTTGCGCCCGGCAACGATCCTGCAATCCAGCTTTGGAGCGAGTCATGGAGAGCGTGTGGCTTTTAGCAGCGGTTTGGGTCGGCCTGGCGGTAGTTTCCACTCTGCTGGGCAACTGGTTCAAGATTTCTGTTGCCCTGACTGAAATTGTTGTCGGCACGATTGCCCAACTCGTCATCGTGTCGTTTGTGGTGAAGTCGGGGTTGGCGGGCAGCACTGGATGGATCAGCTTTCTCGCCGGCACCGGCGCAATCGTTCTTACCTTTCTGGCCGGCGCGGAACTCGATCCGGCCATTTTTCGCGCCAAGTGGAAAGAGGCATCGGCCGTAGGCCTGGTCGGCTTTTTCGGACCGTTCCTCGGCTGCACCGCCATCGCGCACTACATCTTGCACTGGAGCGCCCGCTCCAGTTGGCTGGCGGGAGTTGCGCTTTCCACGACTTCGGTCGCGGTCGTATACGCGGTCATGTTGGAGCTGGGCTTCAATAAGACGGATTTCGGCAAAGCGATTCTCGCATCCTGCTTCGTCAACGATCTGGGAACCGTCATCGCCCTCGGTTTGATCTTTTCGCCGTTCACGATTCGGACGCTGATCTTTGTGGTCGTCAGCGTGGCAGTGTTTGCCGTCCTGCCGATTGTCACTCCCAGATTTTTCCGCCGCTATGGTGGGCGCGTATCGGAGATTGAAGCCAAGTATCTACTGTTGGTGCTCTTCGCAATGGGCGCT
>DASWAR010000261.1:0-3043 GCA_036391015.1 Terriglobales bacterium | reverse complement strand
TCTGTGCGTCGCCGCTAAGCAGCGTCATCTGGCCGGAATCGACGAGCGGATCGTAATTCTCCGAAATGTAGCTGATGCGGTCGCGATCGAGCTGACGGTGGCCGTGTTCCACCTCGACGCGCTGCGCGTAGTAGCGCGCGTTCGGAAACGTGGGGACGGCGCGGCCGTTTTCCATGCAGGTGTTCCAGCCGCAGTGGTCAAAGTGCAGGTGGGTGTTGATGACGATGTCGATGGAAGCGGGATCGACGGCGCCGGCGCGCAGGTTTTCGAGCAGGCGAGGGCTATGGCCGTAAATGGACTGCATCTTGGGCGAAAGCTTGGGGCCAATGCCGGTTTCGACGATGACATTCTGCTTGCCGGTGCGGATGAGCAGGGTGTTCAGGCCGAGGACGATCCGGTTCTGCTCGTCGGGCTGCATTTTCTTCTCCCAGAGCGGCTTGGGGACAACGCCGAACATGGCGCCACCGTCGAGGAAATAGGTGCCGTCGGAAAAAATGCTGAACTCAAAATCGCCGAACTGGAAGGCCATCTACGAACTCCCGGCAACAAGGCAGAATCTATTGAAACACAGAGGCACGGAGGCACAGAAAGGAACGAATCATCCTCTGTGTCTCAGTGCCTCTGTATTGAACCGCTACGCTCGTCCGACGACGCCGCTCATCCTTGCCCGCGAAACTCGGCTTCGGCGTTGGGTGAGAGCAGAACCCACAATGTGTAGACGCCAATCGCGGTCCCAAAGGGGACGCTGAGCAGGGAAACGCAGGCGACCACGATGGCCAGCATGCGCGACCATCCGGCCCGCTGCAGGAGGCCGATGCCGGCCGCGATTCCGGCCACAGCCTTTGCCAGCAGGAACACGCCAATGAAATGCATCATCGGGCCGATAAACCTGAGCACCACTTCCGGAGGCGGCCCTCCGGAGGGAGGCTCGGCGCGAATAATTGCCGGCAGAAAATGCTGGAAAAACACCAGCATGAACAGCGAAATGATCACCAGCAACGCAGAATAGGCGATCCACAGGATGCCGAGCATCTGGGCGTGGCGGGCGACGCGGCCCGAACCAGGCGCAGTGCCGCCAACAATCGCCTTGCCGCAGCGCTGGCAGAAAGACTGCCCGGCCTGGATCTGAGCTCCACAGGAATCGCAGAACATAGGAGTACCTCTCGAAATCGCGGACATTAGAACATACGGAGCGAGGAGGTAAAAGGTTGCATAAAACGAGGGCAAGCGAAAGGGGCAGCGCGCGGGCTGCCCCTCACCGGACCTCGAATGGGATTACGAGAAAATGGCCGCCATGCCGACACCGAAGGCGATGAGGACAATCCACCACCCCGCCATGATCGCGAACGCAGTCGAGCGCTTCACCTTGGTCACGCAGGAGAATCCGATGGCAATCAGGATAAGAGCCCAGATGCCGATGATATCGAGCGAAGACAGGAGCGCATAGGTCGTCATGTGCCCAGCGGGATCGATGAGAAAACCAGGATTTGTCGCAACCGGGTTTTGCAGAATGAAATTCTCCGGGTCGAACGACGGCAAGAACATGACCCCGATGGCAAACAGCTCCTTCAATATGTTGGGCAAACTTGCGAACGCCACGATCGCCATGGACTGCTTGAACGTGACCTCAGCGCCCGCGCCAAAGTTGAAGGTCCCCATCAAGATGGCCGCGACGATCAGGAGCAGGATGATGGTGGTAATTGGCGACGCGTACGAGAGCACCCGTCGGCTAATGACCTGTATGCGCACCGCGTTGGCCTTCTGCTCGGGCGGCAGCTTGTCGATCTTGTCCATCTGCGCGGGGACCATCTTGAAAGTGTTTTGCACCACCTGGTCATAGCCAACGCGCTTGCCGACGGTAAAAGCAAACGCCAGGGAAACGAGCGATAACACCAGCCACGGCGCCCACCAGCTCGCGTTGCGGCGGATGTCGGTGAACGTTTTGCTGGGCGCGATGAATGTGTTCACCAGGCGCGCGCCTTCGCTCAACCCAGGCTGAGGTTCGGTCACAACGGCGGACGTGGACATGGAATGTCTCCAGAAGTTCCAAAATTCGCGGGAATTCTAGCAGGGAATACGGTTGAAGATTGTAAAAAGATGCAGCGTCAGCGCTGATTCTCAGTACCTCAACGATGAGCCTGCCCGGGCCTGCCGTTTCTCGAAAACGAACAACGCAATTCCGCCGAGAACGGCAATTGCCGAGATCGCCAGGCGGAGGGTGATTCGTTCGCCAAGGACCGCGACCCCGGCGAGGGCGGCGATTATGGGCACGCTCAGTTGCACGACCGCTGCGCGCGTCGCCGTAAGACCACGGAGTGCGGCGTACCAGATTGCGTAACCCAGTCCGGAGGCCAGAGCGCCGGAGAGCACGGCGTAGACGACTCCCGCAAGGTCGAGCCGGGCGGTTCGCACAAAGACCAAAGATATCGCGATGGCAAGAGGCACAGCGCGCAGAAAGTTTCCGGCGGTAGCGGCAAGCGGGTCAGAGCTGCGGCGGCCTAGCAGCGAGTAGACGCCCCAACACACACCGGCGCCGGACATGAGCAGCGCACCGATCAGCGGCGGGGCCGAAATGCCGGGCAGTACGAGAACGACGAGACCCGCGACGGCGATGAGGAATCCGGCCAGCTGGGCGACATTCATGCGCTCACCGGAAACAAGTCCGCGAAGGATCATGGTGGCCTGAACCGCACCGAACAGAAGCAGCGCTCCGGTCCCCACGGGCAGCGAGACGTATGCGAACGAGAAGGCGGCGGCATAGCCAAGCAGGGAGACGGCGGAAATCCAGTTGCCGGCGCGGCCCCTCCTGTGTCCGGCAAGAGAAGCGAGGACCCAGAGCATCAGCGCGCCTGCGGCGATGCGAATGAGCGTGAAACTGGCGGGATCGATGCCGGTGCGCTTAAGCGCCATCCGGCAGAAGACGGAGTTGGCGGCGAAGGCGAGCATGGCGATCGAGGTCAGCAACCAGGTGGACGGGGAGTTCATGAATACATGGGAGTGTAACTGCCAGGACAATCACCACAAAGGACACAAAGGAATGCAG
>DASWAR010000260.1:0-13814 GCA_036391015.1 Terriglobales bacterium | reverse complement strand
GTAATCTTTGACCACATAGCTCGGGTCGAACAGGTAACTGGTATCGTGCACGATGGAGGCGACGGAAATCCCGAGGAGATGGTAGATCGGGCCCATCCACTGCACGTCGCGTCGGGCGAGATAGTCGTTGACGGTGACGAGATGCGAGCCGCGGCCGGTCAAGGCATTCAGGTACAGGGGCGCTGTCGCCACCAGCGTCTTGCCCTCGCCGGTCTTCATTTCCGCGATCTTGCCGCGGTGCAATACGGCGCCGCCGATCAACTGCACGTCGAAATGGCGCATGTTGAGGGTACGGCGGCCCGCCTCGCGGACCACGGCAAACGCTTCCGGCAAGATTTCTTGCAGAAACTGGTTTTCCGCCGCGCGCCGCTCGTCGTCGTCCTCGATGCCTTCGAGGCGCTGGGCCAGGCGCTTACGGAATTCGTCGGTCTTGGCGCGCAGTTCAGCGTCGGTGTGGCCGTGCATTTGCGGTTCGAGCGCATTGATCTGCTCGACCGAGGGCATCAGGCGCTTAACCTCGCGCTCGTTTCTGGTGCCGAAAATCTTGGCTGCTAATCTATTAAGCAATGTTGTCCGGATCCGTGCGCGCCCGGCAGAATGAGCACCGGAGCGCGTTGCTCTAACAGGCTAACATAGTTAGATGCGGCAACTTCCACGAGGGCTCTCGGCTATTGGCAATCGGCTGTCGGCTCTCGGGAAAAGCAGATTCCTCCCTTTCGCTGCGCTTGGGTCGGAATGACAATCCTTTAGAAGTTGCTCGCGGCCTGAAGAGCCGAAACCCGACAGCCGATAGCCGACCGGCGCGTTCTGCGCTAATCTCAAGCTTCATCTCCCATGCGTTCCATCCTGCGAATCCGGCCGCTGCGGCTCGTTTTTACCGCGAATGTCATTTCCATGATGGGCAGCGGAATGAATTCCGCCGCGGTGATGTGGTTCGTCCTGCAGGCGACGCACTCCGAGGTGGCGCTAGGGATGCTCGTGGTCCTGCAAACCATCCCCTCGATGCTGATGCTTCCTTTCAGCGGCGTCATCATCGACCGGGAAGACCGCCGGCACCTGGTGATGCTGCTGGACGCCGGGCGTGCCCTGATCATCCTTACGGTCGCCGTTCTCGCGCTCACGGGCCGCGTGCAGGTCTGGCACTTGTACCTGATGAACACGCTGGTGCAGCTCGGTTTCTGGATGTTCTGGCCAACCATCAACGCGCTCATCCAGGAACTGACGCCGCCGGAGCATTACGTACACTCGAACACCTTCCTGATGGCCGGCATCCAGGGCGGATTCCTGCTCTCCGGCGCGGTGGTGGGATTTGTCTATAACCACATTCACCTCGGCGGCGTGTTGCTGATTGACGTCTGCACCTATGTGGTCTCTCTCTCTTGTTATCTCGCGGTACGCAAGGGGCGTCACGTCGTCCGGCCGCCGGCCCCGGCTCAACCCGCCGCCGAGGGAGCGGTGGCGCGCTACCTGCACGAAATGCGCGAGGGAATCCGCTACCTGCGGCCTCGGCACGACGTGTTGCTGGTGGGCTGCAGTATGGCGCTGTACCTGGGCGCGATGATGTCGTCAGTGGTGGTGATGGCGCCGCTGAGCGACCGCATCCTGCACGCCGGCGCCGTCGGGTTCGGATGGATCTACGGCGGGTGGGGCATGGGGGCATTCCTGAGCGCGCTGTACGTGCCCGTGCTGATCAGCCGCGTGGGAGCGCGGCGCGGGTTGCAGATCGCGATGGCGACGCTGATGATCGGCATGCTGGTCATTTCTTTTTCGCGGCTTGTGGCAGTTGCCGTTCTTATCTTCATGATCATGGGGTCGGCGCGCGGACTGGGCGGGATTTCCATCTCCAGCAGCATGATGCACCTGGTGCCGAAGCACTTCATGGGACGCGTGCAGAATACGTTTTATTTCGCGGGCACCGGGTTGCAGATCGTTCTCGCTTTCTCCGCCGGAGTGATTGCGCACCGGGTATCTCTGACGGCGGCGTTCTCTCTGCTCGGGATGGTGTACGCGCTGGCGTTCATCGGCTCGGTCTGGCCGGTACCGGCGGCAAGCCGCAAAACCGAATCCGTGGCCGCAGCCGCCGCGGAATAGCCTGCCATCGACCACCGATGTACTCACCTGTTATTCTCTTCGCTCTGAAACCAGTCGGCGTAGGAGAGGAATGACAGCTCTGCTTGAAGGACGCACCGCGGTTGTCTTCGGAGTCGCCAACAAGCGCAGCATCGCCTGGGCAATCGCGCAGCAGTTGCACGGAGCCGGTGCGCAGCTGGCCCTTACCTACCAGAACGAGCGGCTAGCGCTGGAGGCCGAAGACCTGATCGAATCACTGCCCGGAACGGAAGGCTTCCAGTGCGACGTTTCGAATGACGCCGAGGTCACGCGCCTGTTCGAGCAGTTGAAGGAACGCTACGGCAAGCTCGACGTGCTGGTGCACAGCATCGCTTTCGCGCCCCCGGCAGAGTTGAGCCGGCCGTTTGTCGAGACCTCGCGCGAGGGATTTCGCATGGCGCACGATGTCAGCGTCTACTCTCTGATTGCGCTCGCCCGCGGCGCCGCCCCGCTGATGACGGACGGCGGCAGCATCATGACTCTCACCTATTACGGCGCGGAAAAAGTTGTGCCCAATTACAACGTGATGGGAGTGGCGAAAGCCGCGCTGGAAGCCACGGTCCGCTATCTCGCCGCCGATCTCGGAAAACAGAAGGTGCGGGTGAATGCCATCTCCGCCGGGCCGATCAAGACGCTGGCCGCGCGCGGCATTGCCGGCTTTGGCGACATGCTCAAGGGCCACGTCGAGCGCGCGCCGCTCGGGCGCAATGTGGAACCCGAAGAAGTCGGCAAGACGGCGCTCTATCTCGCCTCCGACCTCTCCACCGGCGTGACCGGCGAGGTGCTGTACGTGGACTGCGGCTACAACATCATGGGATTTTGAAGTAGCGATTAGCAGTTAGCGATTAGCGATTAGCGGTGAAACGGATGGAGGCTAATTGCTAATTGCTAATAGCTAATTGCTTCCTACAGGCCGCTGACGCGGATGCGGCGTTCGTTTTCGCCAAGACGCTTGAAGCGAACTTCGACGTGCCGCTCCCGTTCGAAGCGCGGAAACTTGTCGCCCCACTCGATCAGCAGAATGTTGGAATCGCCATACAGGTCATCAATCCCCAGCGTCTCCAGCTCCCGCTCGGTGTCAATGCGGTAGAGGTCAACGTGAAAGACGTTGATGGCCGGGCCGCGGTATTCGTGGATGAGGGTGTACGTGGGGCTGGTGACGTCCTCCTGCGACGCCGCCTGAAATCCTTCGGCAATTCCCTTCACCAGCGTGGTCTTCCCTGCCCCGAGGTCGCCGCGCAGCACGACGACCTGCGGCGGCTTCAACTCGCGCGCGAGCTGCCGCCCCAACTGGATCGTCTCTTCGGCGGAGTGGGTGGTGAATTCGCCGGTGGCCACGGCTGCTAGTGTAACGAATAACACAGAGGCACAGAGACACGGAGGAATGAAGAATTAAGAAGTCAGAATGAAGAATGTCCTCTCCGTGCCTGTGTCTCCGTGGTGCCATTCTGCCGTCCCTAGCGGGACTCGATGCATTTTTTGCGAGCTTACCCGGCACTGACGTGCCGGGCTATGATCTGTCGCCCCTGCGGGGCTGGCAACTGGAAGGCTCAATATTCCAAGCTTCGGCGAACGCCGCCGATGTCGTGGATACTAACGAACGGATCCTCTACAAACTTCCGCTTTGCTGTCGGATCTATCCAGCAATGGAAAAGCAAATCGGTAGCAGTCATGTATTGCTCACCCAACGTCGCCGCCCGATCTCCCGCGTAGCCGTGCAGCCAAACCGCGGCGAAAACCGCTCGCACCAGATCGTTGGCAAATTGCGCGATCATGCCCGCGATTAGACCGGTGAGCACGTCGCCGGTGCCGCCGGTGGCCATGCCGGGATTGCCGGTCATGTTGACCCACACCTGACCGCCGGGTTCGGCGACCAGCGTGCGATGTCCCTTGAGGACGACAATGCAGTGGTGATCGCGCGCGAAACCACGCGCGACGCCGATGCGATCCTGCTGCACCTGTTTCGTCGAAATGCCCGCCAGGCGCGCCATTTCGCCGGGATGCGGGGTCACGACCAGCGGACGCGTGCTGCCGTCCAACTTCTCGGTCGAGCGCTCGAATGCGTTCAAGCCGTCGGCGTCAATCACCAGCGGCTGCGGATACTTGTCGACAATTGCGCGGATGAATTGCACCGTGTCGGCCTGGCGCGAAATCCCCGGCCCAAGCGCGAGCACGGTTTTGCCAGCGACGATCGCGTCCAGGCGGCCATATTCGATGGCGGACAGCGAGATGGTGCCTGCCTCGGTTTCCGCCAGCGGCTCGGTCATGAGTTCGGCGGCAAATCCGGCGACCATCGGCAGCACGGAGCGTGGTGTCGCCACCGTGGACAGTCCGGCGCCGGCGCGCAGTGCCGCCATGCCCGCCATGGCCGCCGCGCCGGATTTTCCCAGCGAACCGCCGATGGTGAGCACGTGCCCGAAGCTGCCCTTGTGCGCGTCGGGCGCGCGCAGGGCGAAGCAGGACTGGATGTCCGGCCACGCAATTACATCGAGGTTGAGTTGCGACTGAATCGCTTCCGGAGGTGAGCCGATCTGCCCCACGACAATTTCGCCGCGCGTGAGATCGGCGAAGACATGCGCCGGACGTGGCGCGGTGAAGGTGACGATGGCGTCGGCGCGGCAGCGCAGGTGCAGCTCGGGAGCGAAGGCATCGGCGCTGGCGCCGGAAGGAATGTCCACCGCAAACACCGGGACGGGCAACGCATTGATCAGCTCAATGGCGGCTGCGAAGAGGCCCGTGACCGGAGGTTTGAAGCCTGTACCGAGGATGGCATCGAGAATTACGTCAGCACTCTCCAACGCGCTCGACCACCCCAGCAGGCCAACACCGGGCCTGCCGGGGACCCCGGACGAGGGCGAGCGCGCTCCAGCGTCTAATTCCTGTTCGCTTCGGATGATGAGCGGAGCGACCGGCAATTTCGCCAGCATCGCCGCGGCATCGCCCTTGACTTCGGCCGGATCGCCCAGCAGCAGAACGTCGACCCTCTTCCCCGCTTCATGCAGTTTGCGGGCGGCGACGAAACCATCGCCGCCGTTGTTGCCTTTTCCGCAGACCACGCAGATTCGCTGCGCGCGCGGGCAGCGCCGCAGCACGTAGCCGGAGACGTGCGTGCCCGCGTTTTCCATCAGCGTGAGCGAGGGCACGCCGTGGCGCTCGCTGGTCACGCGGTCGATCTGGCGCATTTCCTCTGCAGTTGTGACTTTCATCTAGTATTCACCACGGAGACACAGAGGCACGGAGGAAACAACATCGCCGCAGATAAACGCAGATCACTAAGAGTTTCGGTTTCAGTTTCAGCAACAGCAGATTCCTCGCTACGCTCGGAATGACAATTCTAAAATACCTTTCCTCCGTGCCTGCGTGAATCTGTGACTCCGTGCCTCCGTGGTGAATGTAATTCTGAATCAGCGAGTATCTGCGTTCCTCTGCGGCTAGGTATGAATTCCAGCGGCCTCTTCCAGCTTCCGCAGTCCCGCGGCCTCGCCCATGGCAATCAGCGTGTCGCCGACCTCGATCTGGTCGTCGGGCTCGGGATTGAAGCGCATGGCGCCCTGGCGTTTGATGGCGAGTACGATGATGCCGGTGTCGTGACGCATCTTCGAGGTGCGAAACGTCTGTCCGACATAGCGCGATCCAGCGGCCACCTCGATTTCGGCAATCTCCAGATCAACGCCAAGCCGCACGGTGGCGGAATCGATGAAATCGAGCACGTGCGGCCGCAGGAACGACTGCGCAATCCTGTGCCCGGCGAAGTGATACGGCGAGATCACCGAATCGGCGCCGGCGGTCTTGAGGTGCTTTTCGGCGTCTTCCTCGCTGGCGCGGGCAATGATCTTGAGCTTCGGGTTCAGGCCGCGCGCGGTGAGCACGATGTAGATGTTGGTGGCATCGGTGGTGGTGGCGGCCACCAGGCCGCGGGCGCGCTCAATTTGCGCGTGGCGCAGCGTTGGCTCCTGGGTGGCGTCGCCGCGGATGGTCAGCCACTCCGGCGGCAACGGCTCCATCTTGACGGCGGCATTTTCGATGATGACGAACGGCACCGGCTTGAGCGCCAATTCGCGCGCGGTGCTGCGCCCGACGCGCCCGGCGCCGCAGATGATGAAGTGACCGCTCAGGCGGTCGATCTCGCGTTCCATGCGCCGCCTTCCAAAGAAGTGAGTGAGCTCGAATTCTAGCAAAGCCTGCGCCACCACCCCGATCGCCAGGAAAACCAGGCCGACGCCGGCGATGATGACGAACACGTTAAAGATGCGGCCCGACTGGGACAGTGCGTGCACTTCGGTGTAGCCGATGGTGGTGACGGTGATCAGCACCATGTAAAAGCTGTCGAACCAGGACCAGCCCTCGATCAGGTGGAAGCCGGCCGTGCCCAGGGCAAAGAGCACGAGCAGCGCGATCGCAACAAGCTTGAGATTGCGAATAGCTTTCAAACAGCAGGCTCCAGGCTGCAGGGTTTGAGGCGCTCATCTCAGGAATTCGGCTGCTGAGTGTAAAACAAAACTGCGCAGCGGGGATGTGATTCCGCAAAAACAACAGCCCCTCGCTTGCATGAGGGGCTGTCCGCAAGCTCGGTCGTTCGTCTCTGGCCGTTCGTGGTTGTCGTTAGTCTGCTTCTGCGTGACTGTATTCCGATAGCAGAGGGCCGTCCCGAAAACATGCTCATTACGACACGCTTGTCATTCCAAAGGCTCTTTGATGGTCGTATCAATCGGAGCCGCCTGGCTGCTTGGCGGTGCGTCGGGGTCTCCGACGGCCGGTGCGCCCGTGCCGTGCGCCGCAATTTCATGTTCCAAATGACGATACCGGGCCATGACGCTGTGCTGGCGCCCGTACAAGAAGTAAATCGCGAATCCGATCAACAGCCAGATAATCAACCGGTACCAGTTGCCAGCCGGCAAGGAAAACATCAGCAGCAGGCAGGTCAGGATACCCAGAATGGGCACCAGCGGGACCAGCGGAGCGCGGAAGGGCCGCTTGGCATCCGGGTTCGTTTTCCGCATCACCATCACGGCGCCACAAACGATGACGAAGGCAAATAGAGTGCCAATGTTGGTCATTTCGGCCAGGATGCTGAGGGGCAGAAACCCCGCCATAACCGCGACAAAGATACCGGTCAAAATCGTGGACTTCCAGGGTGTGCGAAAGCGCGGGTGAATCGCGCCAAAGAAACTGTTCGGGACCAGGCCGTCGCGCCCCATGGCCAGCAGCACGCGCGGCTGACTCAACATCATCACCAACAAGACGGAGGTGATGCCTGTCATCGCGCCCGCCGCCACCAGATACTGCATCCAGGTCAGCCCCACGCGCTTAAAGGCGATCACGAACGCCGCATTGCGATCAATTTCAGAAGTCGGCACCATCCCGGTCAGCACCGCGGACACGGCGATATAGAGGACGGTGCAGACAATCAGCGAGGTAATGATACCAATAGGCACATCGCGTGCCGGGTTGCGTGCTTCTTCCGAATGTACGGAAACCGAGTCGAAACCGATATAGGCGAAGAAGATTATCGCCGCGCCAGCAAACATCCCCAGGGGCTCGCCCCCCGCACTCATTTTGCCCAGCAAGTGGTGACCGAAGAAATTGACCCCCGTGTAGCCGAAGGGCGCGAAGGGGTGCCAATTGGCGGGGTTGATGTAGAAAGCTCCGACACCGATCACCAGCAGCACGATGCATAGTTTAATGGCTACCATCACCGCATTGAAGCTGGCGCTCTCGCGGATGCCTTTGACAAGAACCACGGTGACACTGAATGTGATCAGAATCGCAGGCAGATCCAAATATGATCCCGTCCTCACAAACTGCCCTGTGGCCGGGAGGTAGTCGAAGGGCCCGGAGGAGAGGTGTTTCGGTATATGCAGATTGAGCAGCGGAATGAATTCCTGGAAGTGCGCTGACCAGCCATGCGCAACCGTCGAAGACCCAATGGCGTATTCCAGCACCAAGTCCCAGCCAATGATCCAGGCGAAGAGTTCGCCCAGCGTGGCATAAGCGTAGGTGTATGCCGAGCCGGCCACCGGTACCATGGACGCAAACTCCGCATAACAGAGCGCGGCAAACACGCAGGCAAATCCGGCTACCACAAAGGAAAGCATCAATGCCGGACCGGTGCGATCATGCGCCGCTTCGCCCGTAAGGACGAAAATGCCGGTGCCGACAATCGCGCCTACGCCGAGGGCGCTCAGTTGTAAGGGGCCGAGCACCCGGCGCAACCGGTTTTCGCCAGCCATCTCTTCCAGCAGCAAGCTGAGCGGTTTCGTTACGAACAGTTTGCCAGCCACTAAGGTTCCTCCCAAAGGTCAAATCTCCGCATCCCTCTTGCGGCGGTGCCAGATGAAGTACACAGGTATCCCGAGCAGCACAATCAGCAGTCCCGGCCAGGTGTACTGGGGCTTGTAACGCAGCAGCACTATATCAATAAAGAGGGCCATCAAGATGTAAATGGCCGGCAATACGGGGTAGCCGATGGCGCGATACGGCCGGGGCGCGTTCGGCTGCTTCGCCCGCAGGACAAAGAGGCCGAGAATGGTCAGGATGTAAAACACCAGCACGGCAAAGATGATGTAATCCAGCAACTGCCCGTAGGTTCCCGAAAGGCACAGGATGGAGCACCAGACCATCTGCACCATCAGCGATACCGCGGGCGTCTTGTAGGTGGGATGCAGGCGGGCGACGCTGCGGAAAAACAAGCCGTCCTTGGCCATGGCGTAATACACACGCGCGCCGGCCAGGATGAGCCCGTTGTTGCAGCCGAAAGTGGAAACCATGATCGCCGCCGCCATCAGGAGGGCGCCAAACTGGGCGTACACGGCCTGCATCATGGCCGTCGCGACGCGGTCTTCGGCGGCGTACTGGATGCCGCGCGCGATCACCGAGGCGCCCTGCGGATCGCCATGCAACGGCAGCACCGACAGGTAGGCAAAGTTCGCCGCAATGTAGAGCAGGATCACGATGCCGGTGCCCATCGCCAGGGACAAGGGCAGGTTACGGCTGGGATTCCTGACCTCGGCGGCGGTGAAGGTGACGTTGTTCCACGCGTCCGCCGAAAACAGTGAGCCGACCTGCGCGACCGCCACGATGGTGAGCATGCTGACCATCGCGATCGGGCCGCCGACGCCGACTTCCACCGGGAAACGCGCGCTCCAGCCCACACGCCGCCAGAATTCCGCGGCAAAGTTGGCGGTTTCGGCCAAATGGTTGCGGCCCAGGACAAGGCCGACGAGTACCAGTCCGATCAGCGACGCCGCTTTGGCAAAGGTGAACACGTTTTGCACCATGGCGCCGGTACGCACCCCGAACACGTTCACGATGGAGAGCACAACGATGATGAGGATGCCGAACAGATTCGCGGTGTTGAGGCCGACATCCATGTTTCCCAGCACCATGGGGCCGATGTGAATCGGGGGCGCCTTCCAGAAGTGGAGGATCCAGTGGGTGGAAGAGACCGAGGGAAAAAACACGCCGAGAAATTTTCCAAAGGCCACGCCCACCGCGGCAATCGTGCCGCACTGGATGACCAGAAAAAACGTCCAGCCGTAGAGGAAGCCCCAGAGCGGTCCGAGCGATTCGCGCAAGAAGACATACTGGCCGCCGGCCTTGGGCATCATCGCCGCCAGTTCGCCGTAGCAGAGAGCGCCCACAATGGTCATGAATCCGGTTACGGCCCAGGCAGCGATCAGCAGCGCGGGCGAATCCACAAGGCGGGCGATGTCGGCGGAAACGATGAAAATTCCCGAGCCGATCATCGAGCCCATGACCAGGGTGGTGGCGCTGGTCAGGCCGAGTCCCTTGACGAGTTCCTGGTCCTGGGCGGGAGCGGTGGGGCGGCTAGGGGTGCCGGAGTGAGTGCTCACGAAGCTCCTTGGGCGCAAACTGCGCAAGAATTTACACTGATCCGTGGACTTCTGCAAATTAAGTAAAGTCCACTAAAGTGCCTGCTGACACTGGGTTTCGGACACTTCCGTCCATCCTGGTTCGCCCGGCTCTTCCGGAAAGCAATCGTATAACGGGTCCGTGGAATTGCGGGCGCGGGTTGTGGCGGGAGAAACCAAGTAGTCACAACCAGACGTGACCCGGGTCACCGCAGGTCGAGACATTTGCGGGCAATCTGTCCCCCTGAAGTTGAACTTGAATTTCATTTTCATTTTCATAAATGAGGCGCTGCCCATGTCCCGACTCTTCTCCTCCTTGTTCCGTTTCCTCGGTGTCGCTCTGCTTGCTGCCGCTGTCATTATTCCGGGGGGCAAATTACACGCCCAAACCGATGCGGAGTTGCCACCGGTCACGCCGCCCCAACCCATCCAGGACAACAGCTTCCTCGTCGAAGAGGCTTACAACCAGGAAGCCGGTGTCGTCCAGCACATCAGTACATTCACGCGTCTGTGGGCCAGCAAGGGCTGGGCCTATACCTTCACGCAGGAGTGGCCGGTCCCCGGTCGGCCCCGCCACCAGTTGAGCTACACCGCCGCCGTAACCAGCGCCGGGGCGTTTCCCGGTTCTGGTCCCGGGGCCGGCGATTCCCTGTTCAACTACCGCTACCAAGTCCTCGGAAGCGGCGAGTCGCGTGTCGCCTTTGCGCCACGTGCAACGCTGATCGCACCGACTGGCTCCGCAGGCGCGGGACGCGGATACGGCGGCTTGGGATTCCAGGTAAACCTGCCGCTCAGCGTTGTCGCAGGCAAACAATTCGTCACGCACTGGAATCTCGGCGCGACTCTCATCCCGAATGCGCGCAATGCCGCCGGCGCCCGCGCTTCAACAACGGCATACAACGCCGGCCAAAGCATCGTGTGGCTCGCGAAACCGCGCTTCAATGTCCTGTTGGAAACGGTTTGGACTGGCACTGAAGCGGTGATTACGCGCGGCCAGACGCAACGGTCGCATACCCTGCTGGTCAGTCCCGGGATTCGCTGGGCGCACAACTTGGCCAACGGGTTGCAGATCGTGCCGGGAATCGCGGTGCCGATGGGAGTGGGCCCGAGCCGCGGCGAGCGCGGGGTGATCGTCTATCTCAGCTTTGAACATCCGTGGCGGCGGCTGTATGGAACGCGGTAGAGCTTTCGCGGCGAGGCGAATCGCCGGCGCGACAGATCAGCCGTCCCTACGGGACTCCGCACAGCGTTGTACCCGATCCCGGCGCTAAAGCGCCAGGCTATTGTCATCCGCCCCGTCGGGCTGGTGGGGCACTACCGGTTAGTTGTGTGAAGGCGATTTATCACTCGTTATTCAGATTCGCGAACACCGGCGACCCGACTGACCCGATAGCCGCCCCTTCATTTCGTCCGGTGCAGGTCAATGTGCGCGGGGGCAGCCTTCTCCCCCGGCAACATGTAAGTCCAGTCTTCGGTGTGATGGTCGGCGTCGATGAGGTTGAACACTGCATGCTGCATGTATCCGCGTTTCGTGCCGCCAGACACGTCGAGAAAATCGAATTCAACCTTTTTCCCGTCCGGCGACAACATGCCAACCATACGAGGCCGGTTCTTCCCGGAATCACAGTAGTGTGTCAGCAACAGGCGATCGCCATCCACGTACAGCATGGTGATCGGATCGTCGTCACCTCGAGTCGGATCGTCGAGCTTTCCCTCTGGCGTCATCTCGTGCATGAGCGCGGCGCCCCCGGAAGTCACGCGTATTGGCACGCGCACCGGAGCCACATTCACTTCAGGCCCGCCCCCCATAGTTGCCGTGCCTTTCCAGTACCCAGCGAGAGTCTTCAGTTGAGCAAAGGACTGTTGCGCCCCTGACTGTGCGGTCGGCTTGGGCGCGGCGGACGGAACTCCTCGTCACCCTTCCCCAACCGAACCTTAGGCAATGGCCCGACCCAGACCTCGCACTGCGAAAGCACTCGCTTGGTGTAGCCGAATCCTAGTTCGCCACAATTCCAGCGCTTGAAGATGAAGCCGGTGATCCAGCCCCGGAGGGGAGGCTTCTCTAACGGCTCGCAAGTGTCTCTGTCTTGGTTCAGCGTGAAATGGAGACGCGACGTTCTCCGTTAGTGCATAGATTCCGCCCTGGCGGGCGGGGATTTTCGAGGCATGATGGGGTCTATCGTCCGATGACTCTTTTCGGTCAGTGCCCAGCGCGAGAGGGTAAGCTCCCACGCTGTTGAGCCTCGGCTCGATGAGCCCCGCCAAGTTATCCCTCAGCATGGTTGCATCCCCGCAGAGCCCGCTTCCGTTTCACCTGGCGAAGTCATTGTACATTCCCCGCGGAACCGCGCGAACATCGATGGCGCTGCCTGCTGCCGACGAAGTTGCCGCTGCCGGCGAGCCTCTTCCAGCTTGCGATCGCGAGCCGCGTGAATCTCGGCCTGTCGTCCAGCCAGCATATCCTGCGGCGTCACATAGCCGATCGCGCTGTGCAGGCGAACGGTGTTGTAGCGATCCACGTAGCTTTGAATCAAGCGGCGTGCATCTTCCAGCGTGAGCGGGGTCAGCGGCCGGATACACTCCTGTTTGAGCGACTTGTGCCAGCGCTCGATTTTTCCGTTCGACTGCGGATAAAACGGTGAAGTGCGCACGTGGGTCATGCCGGAGATCCGAATGAACTCCTTGAAATCCCGGGCGATGAACTGCGGTCCGTTGTCGGAGATGATCCTGGGTTTCGCCCCCGGATACTTCTCCTTGGCTCGTTCCAGAATCATCTCAATGTCAGCTTCCTTCATCGACTGCCGCAGATCCCAATGCACCAGGAAACGACTGTACCCATCCAGCACGCTGCACAGGTAGTAGAACGTACCCGACAGGTTGATGTAGGAAACATCGACATGCCAGTGCTGGTGCGGCTGGGGCGGCTGTTCAAACCCCGTCCCCTTGCGCGACGGCTTGCTTTTCCAGCGCGAAAGCAGTCCCGCTTGTTTCAACACGCGCCATACGCTCGCCGGGCTGACCGCCACCACCTCGGCATCCAGCATCATGAACGTCAGCCGCCGATACCCTTCCAACGGATTCTTCAGATGGAAACTGATGATGGCTTCCTTCTCCCACGGCGCCAGCCAGAAATCCCGGGGAATCCAACCGTTGTGCTCATTCACTCGCCCGTAGCGCTGTCGCCAGTCATAGAACTTGCTCGCGGTCACGCCCAGCCACTGCGGGAATCGTCCGACGCTGATCTCGGTCTTCTCCGACCAGCGTCGGACAAAATCTACGACTTGATCCCGCACATCATGCGGCACCCAGCTCTTGCTCAAAGCTCCCCAAGACTTTTTTTTAAAGCCACATGCTCGGCCATCAGTTCGGCCAGGACTTCGTCCTTGGTCTGGACTTTCTTCTCCAAGAACTCGATCCGCTTCTGCTTCTCCTCAACCTGACGGGCGGGACGTTCCTTGGCCTGGAAGGCAGCTGCTCCGTTCTCGAAGAACTCCTTCTGCCAGCGATAGAACACGGTGGGTTGCAGCCCATTTTCCTCACACAGATCGGAAACTGGAATCTTGTCTAAGAGGTGTCGCCTCAGGATGGCTACTTTCTCTTCTGCGGTGTAGTGCTTGCGCTCTTTTCTCATACGCTCTCTCCGTTATCTTAGCGGAAGAACGCTTTCTCCATTTCCAACTGAGGCAAGACACGTACGGCGGCTAAGAAGAAACGCGATGGCCACGAGAGTTGCACTTTTTGCGCGTCAGTTTTTTCATGAATAGGTTCAGAAAGTTAGGCTTTCGTTGACTATGGCGAGAGCGGGCTGCAAGTTCATAGTTCACTTCTTAAATG
>DASWAR010000259.1:0-17618 GCA_036391015.1 Terriglobales bacterium | reverse complement strand
ACCGTCCAGCCAAAGCCGACGGGGATCAGGAATTCCTCTTCGAACCTGCGATACTTGCTGCTCTCCGAATCCATGGCCCCACCTGCCGCACAAAGCGGATGATTTGCGGGAATGAATCGGAGGCAACTCACGATTCCAGCGGTCGGCCAAGATCGAAAGGCGCACCGCAACGCTTCCCAGTACGCACTTCTACCTTGGCATCGTTTTGCGGAGGCGTAAACGGTTCAGATCACATTTTGTTGTGACTGGCGTCAAAATGGTAACTGCCGCCAAATTGGGCGGGAAAAGTGGCAGACTTACAGCTCCAGCTTCTTGATCCATTCGCGCAGCGGGCCACCCAGGTCCTCGCGCTTGAGCGCAAACTCCACCGTCGCTTTCAGGAATCCCAGCTTGTCGCCGGTGTCGTGGCGCTTGCCCTCGAAGTTGAACGCGTAAATCTTTTCCCGCTTGAGCAATTGCCGCATTCCGTCGGTAAGCTGCAACTCGCCGCCCGCGCCCAGTGGCGTGCTCTCCAACATCTCGAATATGGTGGGCGTCAGGATGTAGCGCCCGATCACCGCCTGGTTGGACGGCGCTTCCTCGAGCCGCGGCTTTTCCACCAGGTTGCGGATGTCGAACAGTTTGCCCGCCCAGCGCCCGTCCACCGGCGTGGCGTCCACCACGCCGTAGGCGGAGATCGCCGCGCCCTCCACCGTCTGCGTGGCGATCACCGACGACTGCATCTCCTCGAAAACTTCCACCATCTGCTTCAGGCACGGCACCTCGGCGTCAATCACGTCATCGGCGAGCAGCACGGCAAAGGGCTCGTTGCCCACCAGCTCCCGCGCCATCAGCACCGCGTGGCCCAGACCCATGGCCTCCTTCTGGCGCACGTAAGCGACGTGGATCATGTCGGAAATGTGGCGCACCACCGCCAGCAGGTCGGTCTTGCCGCGCTCCTCCAGCATCTTTTCCAGTTCGTAGCTGACGTCGAAATGGTCCTCGATCGCGCTCTTGCCGCGCCCGGTCACGATGATGATCTGGTCGCAGCCCGACGCCATCGCTTCCTCGACGCCGTACTGGATGATGGGCTTGTCCACCAGCGGAAGCATTTCCTTCGGTTGTGCCTTGGTGGCGGGAAGAAAACGTGTCCCTAAGCCGGCAGCCGGGAACACGGCCTTGCGGACTTTCATTTTCATGAGGACGCTCTGTGGTTACGAGAAAAGAGCTGAGCCGGATACGTTAGCACAACGAAGCGCGCCCGCAACGTGACCCGGTAGTTACGCCGCCGAAACCGTTTTCAATTCTGTAATGCAGGTTTTTCCTCCGCCCTCCACAGCTAATCCACCGTCCGCGATGCGGGTTACAATGAATTGCTCTTGCGCCCGTCTTCGCCTTGCCGCAATGTATCTGCGGAACCCCATGGACGCCACCAAGCTGTGCCCGGTGTGCGACGACACCGGATGGAAGACCATCGGCGCGGGCCGCGATCGCCGCGTCACCCGTTGCGACTGCCGCCGCCAGGAACGCAATCAGAAATTGCTCGAGCAGGCCCGCATCCCCAAGCGCTACGAACACTGCGAGCTTTCCAACTTCGAGATCATGAACGGCCACTCGCCGTCGCTCTCCTCGGCGCTGCTGGCGGCGCAACGTTTCGTTGCCGGATACCCCGTCGAAAAGGCCGGCCTGCTCATCATCGGCCCCATCGGCGTTGGCAAGACCCACCTCTCGGTCGGGATCCTGAAGGAGCTTGTCGTCGGGAAAGGCATTCCCTGCCTGTTCTACGACTACCGCGAGCTGCTCAAGGAAATCCAGAATTCATACAACGCCACCGTCGCCGTCACCGAGATGCAGGTCCTGCGCCCTATCTTCGATACCGAAATTCTCGTGCTCGACGAACTCGGCGCCGTCAAGCCCACCGAATGGGTGTGGGACACCGTCAGCCACATTCTCAACACCCGCTACAACAACGAGCGCACCACCATCATCACCACCAACTTCAAGGACCTTCCACCCTCCAAGGCCGATGCTGAAGAGGGCGAACGCGCCCGGGCCTTCCGCGCCTCTCGCGAGGAAACTCTCGGCGACCGCATCGGCGAGCGTATGCGTTCCCGCCTCCACGAAATGTGCAAGGTGGTCAAAATGGAGGGCGAAGACTTCCGCACCAAGTACCGCAGCGCCAGCTTCCGATAGCGAGTTGCACCACCGAGACACCGAGCACCCCGAGGCGCACCGAGGAAACAAGTCATTTCTCGGTGAATCTCGGTGTCCTCGGTGTCTCGGTGGTGAATGAACGCTAGAATGACTGCGTGCTTCCCGTGCAACTCGAATTCCGCCCCGAGCGCGACGCCGACCTGTTCGCCGCCGTGCCCGCCGCGCCCGCCGTTTTCCTGCTGCGCGGCAGCGACCCGCACTCCGAACCCTACGTCAGCAAGACCGCCAGCCTCCGCCGGCGCCTGATCCGCCTGCTCGGTCCCGCCGAAGCGCGCACCCGCAAGCTCAACCTGCGCCACCGCGTTGCCGTCATCGAGTACGCGCCCACCGGATCGGACTTCGAGTCCGGATTCGTCCTCTACCAGACCCTGCGCGCGGTTTTCCCCAAGACGTACGAAGATCGCCTGCGCCTCCGCCCCGCGCCCCTGGCTCGCTTCCGCCTGGAAAACCGCTACCCACGCGTTTCCATCACCACGCACCTCGGCAGCGCGAAAAGCGCGTACTACGGCCCGTTTCCCTCGCGCGTGGCGGCGGAAAAGTTTGCCAGCGACGCGCTCGACTTCTTCAAGATCCGCCGCTGCGTCGAGGAGTTGAATCCCGATCCCGCTTTTCCCGGCTGCGTCTATTCGGAAATGAAGATGTGCCTCGCGCCCTGCTTCAAGGGCTGCACCGACGAGCAATACGCCGCCGAGGTCGCACGCGTCGAAACTTTCTTCGACTCGCGCGGCCATTCGCTGGTGCGTGAAATTTCCGCCGCGCGCGACCAGGCCTCCGCCGGACTGGAATTCGAAACCGCCGCCGCGCTTCATCTCCAGCTCGACAAGCTCAAACCGGTGGTTTCGCAACTCCCCGAAATCGTACACCGCCTCGACCGCCTCGCCGGCCTGATGATCCAGCCCTCATCTCGACCCGATGCCGTCACCTTCTTCCGCATTCAATCGGGCTGCCTCTCCGACCCGATCACGTTCACGATCAAACTACTCGATGATGCCGTAGGCCCCGGCGCCTCGCCGGGGCTGCCGTCCACTGCGTCCCGAACTTCAGGGGCCGCGGGCGCCCAGTCGGGGTCCCCGGCGCGCGCCGATTTTGCGCGCGACGGGGTGACCGTCGCCCGCGGCAAAAAGATTCCCCACTCCATGGAATCCCGCGTTGCCGAAGCTCTCGCCGCCGTGCCCGCCGTAAGCTGCTCGCGCCAGGAAACCATGGAACACCTCGCCATCCTCAAGCGCTGGTATTACCGCTCCTCGAAACTGGGGGAAATTTTCTTTGCTGAAGAAAACGGTGAGTTCCCGATGCGCCGCATCGTCCGCGGCATCTCACGCGTCTTCCGCGGCGAAAAACCCGCTGCCGACCTTAGCGAAACCGCGCGCGACTACTGGGTGAACCGCGGCCGTGAAGCGGAACTGGGAAAGGATTAGCCACGGATCGCCGGGGATTCACACGGATGGGGCAGAATCCAATCGAGTGTCATCCTGAGCGAGGCGTCGGCTTTGTGACGCCGAGTCGAAGGACCCCTACGTTCGTGAGGAATGCAACTGCCGCCAGAGATTTCTCTATCTGCACTCTTCAATCTGCAATCTTGTCTGATCCGCGTTTATTCGCGTGCATCCGCGGCCGATGCTTTTTCCGGGTGTTTCCGGAACACCACTCTCACGCCTTCTCTCCACCGCTCGTCCACCGCCACCAACTGCCACTCGATCGCCGGCGACAAATACCGCAGCAGCGTGTCGGTCGCGGGATGAATGTGCAAAGCGGGCGCGACCAGCAGCAGCAGCGGTGGCTCCACAGACAACTCGCGTCCGGGGAAGTATCCGAACTTCGTGAACTCGCCGCGCTGCTGGTGCCAGCGCACGCGCCACCAGTAGTCCAGGCCTTGCAGCGGCAGGTGGATGTCCTCGTCCGCCTTCAGTTCAATCACCGCCAGCCTGCGCTCGCGCGTCGCAGCCAGCACGTCAATCATGGCGCGGTCCGACGCCGAGAACGCCGGCACCTGCGAGTACACACACGCCGCATCGAGCCGCGCGTCCAACGCCGTGACGTCGCGCACCACCAGCGACTCCAGCCAGCGCTCCGGACACGCCCTGCGCAGCGGGTGGAGCGCATCTCCGTGAGCCTGCCGCGCCGAGCGCACCACATCCACAAATGCGCCGAACTGTTCCGCGTTTTCTTCGGTGACCACCGACTCGCTTGCGCCCGCGCCGAACACCAGTTCCTCGGCAGTGCGGAATGATGTCTCGCTCATCGCCATGCGCGCCCGCGCGAACTCCAGACCATGCAGCCGGAACGCAATTTCACCCGGGGTGACGATCCCAATCTCCGCCTCCGGCGCAAGCGACCGCACCCGTTCGATGGACTGCTGAAACCGTTCGCGCGCGCTGGTTCCGTCGGCGCAGTGCACCAGGCGGGTTTCGATGTTGCCCGCATCGCTGCAATCCTTCTCCAGCAACTCGCCGCCGCGTTCGTCCACTTCGAACAGCCGCCACTTGCAAACGTCGCGCGCCAGATGCGCCATGCGTGCCCGCACCACGCCAGACGTTCCCGCCGGCACGAACAGCGCCAGGCTCTCGACCATGGCCTTGCCGCAGTGCTCGCGCAAGTGTTCCAGCCACAGCAGCCCGAAGGTGAGCGATGCGTCCACCGACGCCTGCAGCTCTTGCGCATTCACCCCAAGCACCGCCGTCCACGTATTGCCCTTGCGCATGACGCCGCGCGCGTACACCGGGCCGAAAGAACGCTCCAGGTCGGTGGAGGAAATGAGCGGGTCGAGCTTGTGCGCGGGAAACTCGCGCTCGATCAGCCGCCTCAGCAGTGGACGGTAGTGAACGCGTGCCGTCTGCTTTGCCGCCGGCGTGCGCCGGTCGCGGCTGCGGCAAATTTCCAGTTTCACGGGGCGGGTCTGCCCGAAGCGCAGGACGCTCATGCGCAACGCGTCCTTGGCTCGCTCCACCTCGAGCACCCGCCGCACCACATTGCGCTCCGGCGACCACAGATGCAGCAGGCATTTCCCGTGCTGTTCGGAGAGCGAATATCGCGCCTCGCGCAAATCGAACATCACCGCGCCGTCTTCCAGCACGACCGCATCGGTCGAGCCGGCGAGGTATTCCTCCAACTCGCGCGTGAGCTGTTCCAGGTTCATGCGAAACGCCCCATTCTTGCACCGCGGAGACACGGGCACACGGGAAAACGAGGAAGGAATGGCCGCATTTCTTAAATGGGAACAGGTTCCGTTAATGGCGGGTTGCCGGCGACCGAAAACCGAAAACCGGCCATCCAGCTACAATGACTTGCGGGGTCGTTGCTATTCCCCGCAGCATCCAATCACTGTCATGCACAACGGCAATTATTTCTTCGATCGTTACGGCATCGCCGAAAGCGATCTGCAGCGCTATCTGGCGGCCGCGCTGAACGCGGGCGGCGAGTACTCCGACCTTTACTTCGAGTACCACACCACGACTTCCATCATGGTGGACGAATCCATGGTGAAGTCGGCGACGCAGGGCATCTCCGCCGGTTGCGGCGTGCGCGTCGTTTCCGGCGAGCGCACCGGTTACGCCTACACCGACGACCTCGCGCCGGAAAAGATTCTGCGCGCCGCGCGCACCGCCGCGCTCATTGCCAGCGGTCCGGCAAAAGAGCCGGAGGTCAGCCTCAAGGAAAATCGCGGGCGCGATCTTTATCCTTTGGCGCTCCCTTCGGTCAATTCCGACATTCGCGAAAAGCTCGATCTGGTGATGCGCGCCGACCGTGCCGCGCGCGCCTACGATCCGCGCATCAAGGAAGTTCGCGCCAGCTACGCCGACGAACTGCGCCGCATTCTGGTGATCGGCTCCGACGGCACGTTTGCCGAAGATGCGCAGCCGCTGGCGCGCATGAGCGTGCTCTGCCTCGCCCGCAACAACGGCCAGTCCTCGAAAGGCACGTCCGGCGGCGGCGGGCGCGTGTCGCTGGAATTCTTCCGCACCGAGAAAACCCCCGAGCACTTCGCCGAACAGGCCGCGCGCCAGGCCCTCATTCAACTCGACGCGCGCGAAGCTCCCGCCGGCGAAATGGAAGTGGTGCTCGGTCCCGGATGGCCGGGAATCCTGCTGCACGAAGCCATCGGCCACGGCCTGGAAGCCGACTTCAACCGTAAAGGCACGTCGGCATTTACCGGACGGCTCGGCACCCGCGTCGCCAGCGAGAAATGCACCGTGGTCGATAACGGCACCGTCCCCAACCGCCGCGGCTCGCTCAACGTGGACGACGAAGGCAACACCACCCAGGAAACCGTGCTCATTGAGAAAGGCATTCTCAAGGGCTACCTGAGCGACAAGCTGTCGTCGCGCCTGATGGGCATCGCCAACACCGGCAACGGCCGCCGCGAAAGCTACGAGCACATTCCCATGCCGCGCATGACCAACACCTACATGCTCAGCGGCACCGATGCACCCGAAGACATCATCCGCTCGGTGAAGCGCGGCGTCTTTGCGGCCAACTTCGGCGGCGGGCAGGTGGACATCACCAACGGCAAGTTCGTCTTCTCCGCTTCGGAAGCCTACCTGATCGAGGACGGCCATGTGACCGCGCCGCTGAAGAACTGCACCCTCATCGGCAACGGTCCCGATGTGCTCACCCGCGTCTCCATGGTGGGCAACGATCTCAAGCTCGACGAAGGTGTCGGCACCTGCGGCAAGGATGGCCAGTCGGTTCCCGTCGGCGTCGGCATTCCGACCTTGAAGGTGGACCGCATCACCGTCGGCGGAACGGGCAGTTGAAAAACTCAGAGACACAGAGGCACAGAGAGACGGATTTGGTAATTTCGTAAATTCGTAATTTGGTAATTGCCGCGACGAGGATTGCACGTCCATAAATTACGAAATTACGAATTTACGAAATTGCCAAATTTCCTCTGTGTCTCTGTGCCTCTGTGGTCTTCATTTCTATGGACCTGAAAGAAGTCGCAATCGATGTCGTAAACCGCGCCATGCGCGGCGGCGCCTCTGCCGCCGAATCCGTGGTGCGCGAGGGCAACGAGTTCTCTACCGTTGTCCGCCTCGGACAGGTCGAGACACTGAAGGAATCCGGCTCCAAGGCGATCGGCGTGCGCGCGTTTCGCGGCCAGCGCGCCGCTTCCACCTACAGCAGCGATCTTTCCCCCGAAGGCCTGGATCAGATGGTCACCTCGGCCCTGGCGCTGGCGGAGGTCACCTCCGAAGATCCGCATGCCGGCTTGCCCGAACCCTCGCAGCTCGGCTCCATCGGCGGCGATCTCGATCTCTATTTTGACGATGTCTACTCGCTCTCCGGCGAACAGCGCATCGATTACGCGCGGCGCGCCGAGAAAGCCGCGCTCGCCGTCGATAAGCGGATCACCAACTCCGAAGGCGGCTCTTTCGATGCCGCTGACGGGCACAAGGTGCTGGCCAATTCGCACGGCTTCGTCGGTGAGTACCGCAATTCCTACTGCTCGGTTTCCGCCGTTCCGGTGGCGCAGGAAGGCGGCTCGATGCAGCGCGACTACTGGTATTCGGTGGCGCGCACGCTGAAAAAACTGGACCCCCCCGAGCAGGTCGGCCGCATCGCCGCGCAGCGCACGCTGCGGCGGCTGGGCGCGCGCAAGGTGAAGACCGCGAAAGTTCCCATCATCCTCGACCAGCAAATGGCGCGTTCGCTGGTCGAGCACATCTTTGAAGCCGTGAACGGCGACGCCATCTATCGCGGCGCATCGTTTCTCACCGGCAAGCTGGGCGAGCGCGTCGCCGGCGAAAACGTCACCGTGATCGACGATGGCACCCTCCGCGGCGGCTTCGGCACCAGCCCGTTCGACAGCGAGGGCGTGCCCACGCGGCGCACCGTGGTCATCGAAAACGGCGTGCTCAAGTCCTACCTGCTGAACACCTACACCGCGAAGAAACTCGGCCTCGAAACCACCGGCAATGCCTCGCGCGGGCTCGCCGGAAATCCCTCCATCGGAGTCGGCAACTTGTTTCTTCAGCCCGGAACCAAAACGCCCGAAGAAATCATCGCCGGAGTGCCCGAGGGACTTTATGTCACCGAGTTCCTGGGATTCGGCGTGAACCTGGTCACCGGCGACTTCTCACGCGGCGCGTCGGGGCTGTGGATCTCGGGCGGCGAACTCACCTACCCGGTCGAGGAAATCACCGTCGCCGGAAACCTGCAAGACATGCTGGTCAACATCGCCGAAATCGGCAGCGACCTGGAATTTCGCGGCGCCGTCGCCGCTCCCACGCTTCGACTCGAGGGATTGACCGTCGCGGGAGAGTAATCGGAAGGCAGACTTTGGGCTCTGGGCGTTAGGCTTTAGGCTAGAACGCTACAGCCCAAAACCTAACGCCTAAAACCCAACACCCAACGCCCATTTCACAGCGGGATATTCCCGTGCTTCTTCGGCGGGTTTTTGTCGCGCTTGGTCTGCAACATTTCCAGCGCCTGGATCAGCTTCTTGCGCGTCTCGCGTGGCTGGATGACGGCGTCAATGTACCCGCGTTCGGCGGCCACGTACGGGTTGGAATACTTCTCGCGGAACTCGTCAATCTTCCCCTGGCGCGCCACCGCGCGGTCGCCCGCCTTGTCCAGTTCGCGCTTATAAACGATGTCCACCGCGCCCTCCGGTCCCATGACGGCGATCTCCGCTGTCGGCCAGGCGTAATTCACGTCGGCGCGGATGTGCTTGCTCGCCATGACGCAATACGCCCCGCCATAGGCCTTGCGCGTGATCACCGTGATCTTCGGCACCGTGGCTTCGGCGAACGCGTACAGCAGCTTGGCCCCGTGCACGATGATGCCGCCGTGCTCCTGGTTCACGCCGGGCAGGAATCCGGGCACGTCTTCAAACGTGATCAGCGGGATGTTGAAGCAGTCGCAGAAGCGCACGAAGCGCGCGCCCTTGATGGAGCTGGCGATGTCGAGCACGCCGGCGAGAAACGCCGGTTGGTTCGCCACCACGCCCACCGGCCGCCCGTTCAGGCGCGCGAAGCCGATGACGATGTTCTTGGCGTAATGCTCCTGCACTTCGAAAAAGTAGCCGTCGTCGATCACCGCCGTGATCGCGTCCTTGATGTCGTAGGGCTTGTTCGACTCGGCGGGGACAAGCTTGTCGAGCGCGGCATCGGCGCGGTCCACCGGGTCGGCGCAGTCGCGGCGCGGCGGGTCTTCCAGGTTGTTCGACGGAACGAAGCTGAGCAGTTCGCGGACCATGCTCAGGCATTCGGCGTCGTCGTGCGCCATGAAATGCGCCACGCCGGATTTGGCGTTGTGCGTCATCGCGCCGCCGAGTTCTTCCTTGCTGACTTCCTCCTGCGTCACCGTCTTGATCACGTCGGGTCCGGTGATGAACATGTACGACGTCCCGTCCACCATCAGCGTGAAATCGGTGATGGCGGGCGAGTACACGGCGCCCCCGGCGCACGGCCCCATGATGGCGGAAATCTGCGGCACCACCCCGCTGGCCAGAGTATTGCGCAGGAAAATGTCGGCGTAACCGGCCAGCGACATGACGCCTTCCTGGATGCGCGCGCCGCCGGAGTCGTTCAGCCCGATCACCGGTGCGCCCACGCGCATCGCCTGGTCCATCACCTTGACGATCTTGCTGGCGTTGGCCAGTGACAGCGACCCGCCGAAGACGGTGAAGTCCTGCGCAAAGACGAAGACCAGCCGGCCCTCGATGCGGCCGTACCCGGTGACGAAGCCGTCGCCGTAGTACTTCTGCTCCTGCATGTTGAAATCGTGGCACTGGTGGGTCACCAGCTTGTCGGTTTCCTCGAACGTGCCCTCATCGAGCAGGAAGGCAATGCGCTCGCGCGCGGTCATCTTGCCTTCCTTCCGCATCTTGGCGCGGCGCGCCTCGCCTCCACCCTGCTCGGCGAGGTGATCGCGTTTCTTCAGCTCTTCCAGCTTTTGTTCCAGGTTCATGGCGTGCGAATTATAGACGGCGGGCGGGGCGTCGGCCATGGCGGTTTCCTCCAGGCGGTCCAGTCAGGAAACAGTATAGGCCGACCCACCGCGTAGGACATGGGTCACAGGGTCGTGTGATGTGCGGGGAAGGCCTAGCACTGTTTAACTGGTTTCAAGAATCGGTTTTTGGGTAGGGCACGGCTTCAGCCGTGCCGGTCGAGGCGGCAAGAATGGGGGCTTTAGCCCCTGAGGGACATTCTTCCTGAGGCGAAAATGCATTCGGAACCAGTTCTAGTTCTGGGCGATGTAGCTGGGTTCCCATTTGTACTTCTTGCCGTCCCAGTACACGTCTGAACCGAGCCCGCCTAATTCCACCGCGTGGATGGTATTCACCGTGATCTTTTTCTTTTTCTTGATCGCGATCCGCCCGACCTCCAGGCTGTCAAACGGCAGGTTGATGATCACGAACTTCTCCTTCGGCGCCCGCCAGTTGTGCACCACCAGCACGTAGCGGTTTGCTCCGGCGTTGGTGGCGGAGAACTGGATCGTGTCCTTGACATTGCCCCAGCCGAAGTACCCGTCATAGGGATCGATGGCGTGGTAGTGAAAATCCAGTTCGCCGCTGAGCGGGTTCTTCGCGGTGGCCACCAGCACCAGGTCTTCCTGGCCGTCGCCGTCCAGGTCCGCCGTAAGCGGCGCAAACTTCGGGTCGAGCTTGAACTGCTCGCCGAATTCGTGGGTGCAGATTTGTTGCGCGTCCAGGGGTGGTGCCGGCGCCTGTTGCGCGGCGGCAGCGGCAAGGGCGCTTACGACAACGACAACTAAAAGCAGACTTCTCCTCATGTCTGTACTCTATCGCCGCCGGGCGCGCGTGCAAGTGGCAATCAGGGCTATGCGGCCGCATCTTCCCGTCATGCGCCGCGGCTTTGGGCGTTTGCCTGGTATTGGGCGCCGTACCGCAGATGAAAAGTGACGAGAACTAGTTTCAAGAATGCATCCTTGAAGGGGCGCGGCTTCAGCCGCGCCGTAATAAGCCCCAATTTTGGCGGCTTTAGCCGCTGAGGGATTCCGTCCTAACCTCATGAAAATGATTTTGAGACCACAGCCAGCGTTTCTCACCGAAAGTGTTCCCAGCCGCGCGGCGGCAGCGGCTTTCGCCTGCCGTTCCTGTCGCAGATGAACACGCGGTCGCCGCGAATGATTTCGCCGATCCTGGTCACCCGGACGCCGGCAATTTCCTTCGCTACACGCGTTCGCGGCGCAGCTGTGAACAGCAATTCGTAATCCTCCCCGCCGTGCAGCGCCAGATCCAGCGTGGCGCCCTTCGCAACCGGGACGCTCTCGGCGTACACCACGGCGCCCACGCCGCTCTCCTCGCAAATGTGCGACAGGTCGGTGGAAAGGCCGTCGCTCAGGTCAATGGCGGCGGAAGCCACGCGGCGTTCGCGCAGCAGGCGCCCGACGGCGATACGCGGTTCGGGAAAAAAGTGCGCGTGATTCTGCGCCGGACGCAGTTTCTTGCCGGCCCGCATTTGTTGGATTGCGGCAGCCGATCCGCCCAGCGCGCCGGTTACGTAGAGCGCGTCGCCGGGCCTTGCTCCTGACCGCAGCAACGCCTTTCGTCGCGGTACCGAGCCGACAACCATGATGTCGGCCAGCACGCCCGCGGGCGACTGCGCGATGTCACCACCGGCGAGCGGCACATTGAAACGCTTTGCGAGCTTCAGCAGTCCGCGCAGGAACCCGTCGACCCAGCGCTGCGCCAGGCCGGCAGGCAGTGCCAGCGACAAGAAGGCTGCCAGCGGCTCCCCGCCCATGGCGGCAATGTCGCTCAGGCCGCGCGCCAGGCAGCGATGCCCGACGCACTCGGCAGGCTGCCAGTCGCGCCGGAAGTGCACGTCTTCCAGGCTGAAATCGGTGGTGATAAGCAGTTCGTGCCCGCGCGGCGGACGCAGCACGGCGCAGTCGTCGCCAATGCCGCGGACCAGCACACGCGAGGGCGCGTGTGCCACACCCGCGTGTGCGCGAATCCTCTCGATCAGCTTTCGTTCTGGTAAGGGCAAGCGCGATAACTATACGAGAAATCAACCGCCGAGACACGGAGACACGGAGTAACAAAAATTAACCACGGGTTGCCACCGATCCACACGGATCAACCTCTCTTCCAATTCATCCGTGAGTATCCGTGTAAATCCGCGGCTAAAGCATTTCTCCGTGTCTCCGTGCCTCCGTGGTGAAATAATCTGCCGGGAATGGCGAAGACCTCGAAACTCGCAACCCGGAACGCGCAACTCTTCCGCCGGCTGCCCTCGGTTGATGAGCTGTTGCGCAACCCCGCAGTCGCGTCCATTGCAGAGCGCGACGGCCGCGCCGCCACGCTCGACGCCGCGCGTGCCGTGCTCGACCGCCTGCGCGCCGAGATCGCGGCCGGGCGGCTCGACGAACCCCAGGTTGAGCTCGCCGTCGCCGGATTGGCCGAGGCCGTGGAACGCGAGTTGCGCCGCTCGTTGCAACTGTCGCTGCGGCCGGTCATCAACGCCACTGGCGTCGTCCTGCATACCAACCTGGGCCGCGCGCCGCTCGCTTCGGCTGCCCTCGACCACGCCCGCGAAGTCGCGACCACGTATTCCAATCTCGAATTCAATTTGGACTCCGGCGAGCGCGGCAAGCGCGACGTCCACCTGGACCGGCTGTTCGCGCGCCTGCTCGGCGAATACCAGGAAGATGTTTCCACCGTGGTGGTCAACAACAATGCCGCCGCCGTGCTTTTGGCGCTGAACACCCTGGCCGACTGCGGCGAAGTGGTGGTCTCGCGCGGCGAACTGGTGGAGATCGGCGGCTCGTTCCGCATCCCCGACGTGATGACCAAGTCCGGCGCGACGCTGCGCGAGGTCGGCACCACCAATCGCACGCGCCTTGCCGACTACGAGCGCGCCATCACCGATCGCACCCGGCTGATCCTCCGTGTACACCGCTCGAATTTTCAGATCGTCGGTTTCACCGAGCAGCCGCCGCTCGCGGAACTGGTTGAGCTGGCGCACCAGCGCGGATTGCCGGTCGTGGAAGACCTGGGCAGCGGAGCGTTGCTCGACCTGCGGACCATCGGCATCAGCGGCGAGCCGGGTGTGGGCGACAGTCTGCGCGCCGGGGTAGACGTTGTGACCTACAGCGGCGACAAGCTGCTCGGCGGGCCACAGGCCGGCATGCTCAGCGGGCGCCGCGAGGTGATCGCGCGCATCCGCTCCAACCCGCTGTTTCGCGCGCTGCGCGTTGACAAGCTGATCTACGCCGCGCTGGAGGCGACGCTGCTCGCCTACGTCCGCCAGGACCACGACGCCGTTCCCGCGCTGCGCATGATGCGCCTGTCGACCGGAGAGATCGGACAACGCGCGCAAGCGCTGGCGCGTGTGCTCCGGTCGCCGCTTACGGCAGAGGTGATCGAAGGTGAATCCGTGATTGGCGGCGGCGCCGCGCCGGGAGCCACGCTGCCCACGCGATTGCTCGCCTTAACCATGGATGGTCTGAGCGCCGATGAGGTCGCGAGCCGCCTCAGGAAGAATGATCCGCCCATCATCGCGCGCGTGGAAGAGGGCCGTGTCCTGCTCGATCTGCGCACCGTGTTTGCGGAGCAGGATGCGGAAATTGCCAAGGCGCTGAATAGTTTGTCAGTGCGTCAGTAGATCAGTATTTCTCGGCGAGAATACTCGTGACTGGAACTGGTTTCAATAATCCATCCTTGAAGGGGCGCGGCTTCAGCCGCGCCGTAAGAAGCTCCAATTTTGGCGGCTTTAGCCGCTGAGGGATTCCGTCCTCAGTTAAAAAAAAGATGATTCTTGAGACCAGTTCTACTGACAAACGGAGAAACTGCTGCGCTGTTTCCGTTATCCCAGCAACGACAGCGCCGACCCCGCCACTTTGTACACCACGTACCACCCGGCCACGATGCAGATGGCGGTCGAGCGCTTCAGCTTGCTCACCGAGGCGTAGCCGATTCCGGTCAGGATAATGCTCCAGATGGCGAACACGTCCAACCCGGAAGCGATCCCGTACAGAAACTTGTTGTGTGTGGAGTCCATGAAGTAGGCGGGATTGGTCGCGGCGATGTTCCGGATGTTGAATCCTTCCGGGTCCACGCCGATGAGCAGCGACACTATCGCCAGCACGTAGAACAACAGCATGGGCAGGCTGGCATACAGGCTGATGGCCATGGCCTGCTTGAACGTGACCTCGGCGCCCGCGCCGAAGTTGAAGGTCGCCATCAGAATGCCCGCGACAATCAGGTACACAATCAGCGTTGTCACCGGGGCGGCAAAGCCGATGTACTTGGTGATGTTGGCCGTGATCTGGATCTGCTTCTCGCGCTGTTCCGGCGGCAGTTTTTCGAATTGTTCGTAGCGCGAAGACTTCTGGATCTCGTTGCGCGCGATCTGCTCGTATCCGATTTTTTGCCCGAGCACGGCAAAGTAGGCGACCGCCATCGCCGCAATCAGCAGCCACGGCACCCACCAGCTCTGGTTTTGGCGAATGTCGGCGAAGGTACTGCCGGGCGCGACGAAGGTGTTGATGATGCGTGCCGGTTCCGACAGTGGCGGTTGCCCGGCGGCAGCAGGTGCAGTGCTCATGGAATAGGCTCCGGAAGTATTCGTACTGAGTTGGTGCGGGATTCTACCAGAAGCGGTCGCGGTTGCGGGTCCCGGGGTCACCGCGCGCGCCGGGGTGTCCGCCGGTTTTCTGCTCGCCGCAGCAAGCCAAAGCATAAGTCTTGACAAAATGTCACATTAGATATTATCTAAATACTGCATGGACGCCGAGGCGATTAAACGCTCCTTGGAGGGCAGCGGGTTGCGCTGCACGCCGCAGCGCTGCGCCGTGATGGCGTTCTTGATGGAATGCAACAGGCATCCCACGGCTGCGGAAATCTTCGCAGCTGTGAATCGCGTGGATCCGCGCTCTTCCAGGGCCACGACTTATAACAATCTGCGGGACCTGCTGCGGGCGGGTCTGGTGCGAGAAGTGGCCGTCGAGGGCCGCGCCGCGCGATTCGATGCGAAAGGCATGCGGCATCACCACTTCATCTGCGACCGCTGCGGCAATGTGGAGGACCTGGAGTGGTACGACGTGCCCAGGCCTGCTTCCGGATCCCTCGGTAAGCGGATTCTTCGCGAATGCGAACTCATTTTCCGGGGGCTTTGCACGAAATGCGCTCCACGGCGCGTTCGCCGTCCAGTGTCGTAGGCGCGTGGATACCGGATGAATGGCGCGAGTCTGCAAGCGCGGCCGGCGGCGATAGCGCGATTGGGAAAGCCAGGATGGGTTCGCGGTTCATCACAGTTTCTTGACTAATTCATAAGGAACAGGAGCAAAAACTTGTCAACCGAAACCAAGTGCCCGGTAACGGGCGGCGCTCGCAGACACACGGCGGCTGGAGCCGCAACGAATGCGGACTGGTGGCCGAATCAGCTCAACCTCAATATCCTGCACCAGCACTCCCCCTTGTCCGATCCGATGGGCGAGGCGTTCGACTATGCGAAGGCATTCAAAAGTCTCGACCTGAATGCCGTGATCAAGGATCTTCATGCCGTGATGACGGACTCGCAGGATTGGTGGCCGGCCGACTTTGGCCACTACGGGCCGCTGTTCATTCGGATGGCGTGGCACAGCGCAGGCACGTACCGCATTGGCGACGGCCGCGGCGGAGCCGGAGCCGGCCAGCAGCGCTTCGCGCCGCTCAATAGCTGGCCGGACAACGTGAACCTCGACAAGGCGCGCCGGCTGCTGTGGCCGATCAAGCAGAAATACGGCCGGAAGATCTCCTGGGCCGACCTTATGATTCTCGCAGGCAACGTCGCCCTCGAGTCGATGGGCTTCAAGACCTTCGGTTTCGGCGGCGGGCGCGAGGATGTCTGGGAGCCCGAAGAGGACATCTACTGGGGGCCGGAGGGCAAGTGGCTGGCGGACGAGCGCTACAGCGGCGACCGTGATCTTCAGAATCCTCTGGCTGCCGTGCAAATGGGTCTGATCTACGTGAATCCAGAAGGGCCGAACGGCAAGCCGGATCCTCTCGCGGCGGCCACGGATATCCGCGAAACGTTCCGCCGCATGGCAATGAACGACGAAGAAACGGTCGCGCTGATTGCCGGCGGTCACACCTTCGGCAAAACCCACGGCGCGGGCGATGCGGCACTGGTGGGCCCAGTGCCGGAAGCCGCCAGCATCGAGGAGCAGGGCCTCGGCTGGAAGGGCAAATTTGGCACGGGCAAAGGCGGTGACGCGATCGGCAGCGGCCTGGAAGTCATTTGGACCACGACGCCTACGGAGTGGAGCAACAACTTCTTCGCGAACCTGTTCGGCTACGAATGGGAACTGACCAAGAGCCCTGCCGGTGCTCATCAGTGGAAACCGAAGAATGACGCAGGCGCCGGTACGGTCCCGGATGCGCACGATCCGTCAAAGCGTCACGCGCCCTCCATGCTGACCACGGACCTCGCCTTGCGCTTCGACCCTGCTTACGAAAAGATCTCACGGCGCTTCTACCAGAATCCGGATCAGTTCGCAGACGCGTTTGCCCGGGCGTGGTTCAAGCTGACGCACCGCGACATGGGGCCTCTCTCGCGGTACCTTGGCCCGCTCGTTCCTGCGGAGCCCCAGCTGTGGCAAGACCCTGTTCCGGCCGTGGATCATAAATCAATCGGGGAGCAGGACATTGCTGCCCTGAAGGCCAAGATCCTCAAATCCGGACTGACGATCTCCCAACTGGTCACGACTGCCTGGGCGTCGGCGGCGACGTTCCGCGGCTCCGACAAGCGCGGTGGGGCGAACGGGGCACGCATTCGCCTTGCGCCGCAAAAGGATTGGGAAGTGAACCAGCCGGCCGGGCTGGCGAAGGCCCTGCCGGCGCTGGAGGCAATCCAAAAGGATTTCAACAGCTCACAGTCCGGCGGAAAGAAGGTCTCGCTGGCTGACCTGATCGTTCTGGGCGGCTGCGCAGCCGTCGAGGAAGCTGCCAAGAGGGCCGGGCATGATGTGAAGATTCCCTTCTCGCCCGGGCGCACGGATGCTTCGCAGCAGCAGACCGATGTGGATTCATTCGCCGTCCTGGAGCCGACCGCAGACGGGTTCCGCAACTACCTCCGGAAGGGACACCAAAGACCGGCGGAGGAACTGCTGGTAGATCGGGCGCAGTTGCTGACGCTGACTGCTCCCGAGATGACGGTTCTCGTCGGCGGCATGCGCGCCCTGAACGCTACCTTCGGGCAGTCCCGGTACGGAGTCTTCACCAACCGGCCCGAGACGCTGACGAATGATTTCTTCGTCAACCTGCTCGACATGAATACGAAGTGGCAGGCCTCCTCTACATCCGAAGGCGTGTTTGAGGGGCGCGATCGGGCTACGGACAAAATCAAGTGGACCGGCACGCGCGTCGATCTCCTCTTCGGTTCGAACTCCCAGCTCCGAGCAATCGCGGAAGTCTATGCATGTGACGACGCGAAGGAGGCGTTTGTGAAGGACTTCGCGGCTGCGTGGAACAAGGT
>DASWAR010000258.1:0-6625 GCA_036391015.1 Terriglobales bacterium | reverse complement strand
TAGTACTCAAGCTCGTCAAGCCAACCAAGATCTCCTCCCGGGCGACGCAGCAGCTTGGCGTCAACCAGCGGCTGATTCTGCAAGCACAATCCCAAGTACGGACAGCTGGTACAACCGTTCTGGGGAAAGCGGATGCCCGGGTGCGGCAGAAACTGCGCGGCCTCGATCTGCGCGACAGTGTCTTCGACCAGCTGGCCGAACTCGCGTCGTTGCTCTTCGCTGATGGTGCTGCGCAGGTACTGGATCTCGGGCAGGCGCTTGCGGACAAAGACGACGAATGCCACTTCGGGCTCGCCGGTCAGCCAGGAGTAGCAGGCCAGCTGAGGGTCCAGTGCGAGCAGACCTTCGGGCTGATCGGGATATCGGGCCGCGGTGGTCTTCCAGTCGATTACGCAGCGGGTGGCGTCTACGAAGCCCAAGGCATCGATGTAGCCCACGAACTGGCTGGTCGCAGACAACGGCTTAGAAATCTTGATCTGCAGGTTGCGCTTGGGGTAGCGGATCTCGACTCGGTCCTGCTGGGCAAACAGTTCCAGCAGTTTGATTCCTTGCTGGAGCATCCGGTCCCAGCTGTCGCCGTGGGTGTAATCGAGCGCAGAGATAGTGGCTGAGCTGGGTGTAGCTGTAGATCATCTCAGGCCACCTCCGGCTCGTCTCTATCGGCTCCCGCGGCTTCCGTCTGGGGCGGCAGAAGCGAGAATTCATCCCACTCGCCGGCGGAGGCGAAGGCGTCCAGATTTAGATAGGTTCGGCCGTTTACGGTGGCGTGGGAGACCTTGACCACGCCTTGGAGTCCGACGATTCGCTTCTCTTCCAGCTCATCGCGTCCGAGCAGCTCGGCGTCGTAGCCGAAATCGCGCAGGAACCAGGAGAGCTTCCACAGCGCTCTTTCGGTGCACCAGAGGCGCCCGGAAAGGGAAGCGGCGGCCAGGTGCTTGGGTTCAACAACGGCGAAGCGGACGGCGTAGTAGGGCTTCTGTTTGTCCCAGCGATACTGAACGCGCTCGACCCGGACCAGGTACAGGCCATCGGGGACTTCGCTAATTGGCAGCGCGGCTTGAGAGAGGCCCGGAATGCGGCGCTTCACGCGGCACCTGCGGCTTTCTCCGGCTCTGTCGCCGTACTGTCGTTCGCGATTGTGACCAAAGCTTCTGTCGGTGGCTTCGGGGCATAGCTGTTGAGCTGGCACAGCAGCCCTTCGCGATCATGCTGGGCATACTCGGCCAGGTGCCTAATAAAGGGACTCGTCAGAAGAATTCATGGGTAAGCTGCGGCTCGGGTAGTTTGCCAAGTGTGTGATAGAGCGCGAGTTCCAGGATGCGGAAGGTGCGGAAGCCATACGATCTTCTCATGGTTACTTTGGCTTTGTTGTTCAGACCCTCGACCACGCCGCTGGAAAACTGCTTCTTGGCCTTGAAATAGTTGAGCAGCAGCGTGCGGTGAGCGCGCAACGTCCGGGCGATCTTCTTCATCGGCTCGATGCGGGATCGCATCGTTTGGCAACACCAGAAATCCAGGAACATGCCGGCCCAGGTCGGCGAGTTGTATTCCCAGAACTGCTGAAAATCTTCTTTGAGGAGATAGGCACGGACGGTCTGGAGGTTGTAGCGGAGCAGATCTCGCATACGGAACTTCTGCTGAGGGGTGAGATTCTCTTTGCGCTTGAGGACGCACCAGCGCGACTTCTTCAACAGCGGCTCGTGGCCCTCCTGGGCCATCTTGCGTGATTCGGCGGCGCGGACCTCGTCCAACGCCTTGTTCATCTTGGCGACGATGTGGAAGCGGTCGAGGATGTGCAGCGCCTGGGAGCATTTCTGGCGGATTACGTCCAGGTAGGGCTGCCACATATCAGAGCAGACAAACTCGATCTGCGAAGCGAGTTGGTCTCCGATGACGGTGAAGAAGCCCTGGAAAGATTCGATGGTGCGTTCCTTGCCGACCCAGAGCAGGCGGGTGAGCCCCTGGTCGATCTGGTAGACCAGCGTCAGGTATTTGTGGCCTTTGGCATACTGGATTTCATCCACGCCGATGGCACGGATCGGCTCCAGCGTGCGATGCTCCAGGCCCCAGTGGACGACATACTCGACAGCGTCGCAAACCTGGTCCCAGGAAGTGTGGAACGCCTCGGCCGTTTCTTTCCACGAGAGTTTGCGCGCCCAGCGGGCCAGAAACAGCATATAGGCTCGGGTCAACTGGTGCTTGCCATCGCCCCAGGGAACCTCCTCCACCACGATGCCGCAGTTTCGGCAATGGACGCGCCTCATCCGGTACAGAAAGAAAACCAGAATTCCCCAGAAAGGGATGAACTCAAAACGCCGCTCGGGAAGATGATCGTAACCGGGCGCCGGCTGTTGGCACCCCGAGCAGATCGCCGCCGAGCCCTCCCGCGGCCGGACGACCACTTCGATGAACTTCTTATCAGGATCGAAACGATCCTGCTGGTAGACGAATCCCCGATGGTGGTGGCAGTGGTTTAGAATCGTGATCAGTTCCATGGCGCGGACGATTTCCAAGACGAAGACGTCCAGAGTAAACCGCGCCACCAAGCCGGTGGCGGCCACCGATGTTTCCGCCTATTGCCGCGATCTGGACCGTTGGCCGCGTTCGTGGATGGGGTTGGAAAAAGACCTGCCGCCCGGTGAACAACTGTTGGCTTGCTTTCGGCCCTTCATCGAACACCTGGCATCGTCGACTCTTTCCCCCAAGACCATTCGCCGGCATGTGGACAACCTTTGGATGTTGGGCGGAGAGATCATCCGCGACCTACACTACGACCCTTCTCTAAGAAAGATGGCTGCTGGCCGACTTCTCCGCAAATTGCTTCACGAAGACGGCGGCCCGCTTGTTCATAACGGCTCGGAGGAGGAGCAACGCTCCCTCGACTCGACCTGTCGCAAGTTCCACCGCTTCCTCACTCAATCCCAGCGCTGAGCCTGCCAGTTACCCACAGATTCCCCGGACGAGGCAATAAAGGTAGCGACCTGCTCGCGGCTGGCCAGGCGTAGCTCGGAGACATCGCAGTAGTCGGCAGCGTAGGCCTTGACTAGAGCGGCATCGAGCCGCTGCTGACGAATCAGCAGACAGAGGCGATCGCGAAGGGGATGATGGCCATTGTCATTGGCCGACTCCGCCGACCCGATCGGCTTCTTTTGGGAGGCTGCGGGCGGCTGCGGACCCGAAAATAAGCCCAATTCTTCGACCGAGCATAGCCCGATGGCGTAGGCCTTGCGGAGAGCGCGATTGACGGCGCGAGTTTCGGCCACGCGCATCTCGGCGCCACGGACAAGTAATGACACGTTGGAAGGATCGGCGTCGCCGTAGCCGACGAATCCCTTGCAGGTCCTAGATTTGTAGACTGTGGCCTTGAAGGCCCAGCGTGAAGCGAAGGGGTCGCAAAACCTGCTAAGCGGTATCACGTTGATGCCGGCGCAACGGTTGCGGCGTGCGAGGCGTAATAGGCCCGTATGCGTGACGTACCAGCTTTTATCTAAATACGTAATATCGCCAGCCGCCAGGGACAACTGATGTTCGCTTGCTAAGGCGCGCAGATTCTGGAGTGCCGCCCGGCTGACGGCCGGCCAAATCTTCTTTGCGAGTCGAGTGCTTCCTGCAATCCCGTTGGTGTTTATCGAACGCATTCGCCACCTCCAATGTGATAATACTATTGTATTAATACAATTGTCAACTCTAAGTGCGCTCGGGTTTCGTCTAGGGTTGAGCGGCTACTGCTTACGAGATTTGGTCGGGGTTTCTCTTCGCCGACCAGCGGCGATTTGGCGAGCCTCTCTCAGTGCAGCCGAAGCAACAAAAGCGCTCATTGTGCTGCCGTTGACGGCAGCAGCGGACGCTATTTCTCGCTTTTCTTCCTCAGTAAAATACGAGGTGATACTTGTGCGTACGACGGTGCTCAACCGGCGGCGGGATCTCGCATTCTTCTCTTGCACAAGAGGATCTTATATCGCTTTTGATATTCTGCGTCGGATGCTTTTGGTGCTCATCCTTTGATCCAACCGCTTGGTGCAGATCCGATATTTCAGCATCTGCGTGGCTCGCAAGAGTCGGTGCTCTTGCTCCTGCAATGGCGGGAACGGCGCTGGTTTCCAACACCGGTCACATGGCGGATATGGTGCTGCTGCAGCCCGGCATCGCCTCCTTAAATCGTCGACGGACATCGATGCGCAGGCCAGCGGCTTCGATGAGTGCGCCGTCGTCGGGCCGCGCGGAGGACAGTTTCACGACGTTGCGTATCGGGGCAGTCGGCTTGACGCGCAGCAGCGCCAGATCGTAGGCACCGCTGCGCGAGTTCTATCTCGCCGACTTGAAGAGCGATGAAGGGATGAACGGGGGTCCGGTTTACCTGGTGGAAAAGCGGCGCCGTCATCGGCGTGGTGAGGCGGTCGTAGTGATGCGCTCGGAAGTAGCGGTCTCGGAGGGACGCGCCTGCGGGCTGATGCAACTACACCGGGGTACACGCGAAGGCTGGCAGGTGAATCACAAACGCGTGCACCGGCTGCACGTGGAAGAGAAGCTGGGGTTTACTCTCGCTCACTGACCTCGCAGCCGTATTACGGCCAGCATCCAACGTCTGCCGGACTGCGTCGGCGAAGCCGCGTACGGGACTTCGTGGGGTCCGCAGCAGCTCTGCGGGTCGCTGCGCCTCAGCTTCGCGCCGTTGTCGCTGAACGCGTGTTCGCCTCCACGCGTTCAATGGTCGCAATCAAGCGATTCATTTTGCGAATGAATATGACCGGGAAATACACCATCAACGCGGTGATCACGATCACGCAAAACACAAGGACCTGCATGGTTGTCCTCCCTGAATATTTTGGGGAGAGCGTAACATCACGCACGCGCAGTTCAAGTATTTAATCATGCACTGGCTCCACCATGCAGCCCGGCGCATGCATCGGCGCGACAGCACTGCCGATATTGGTGCGCAGACCGAAGACGGAAAGCCCGATGTGCTGGGGCTAATTGCGAACCAGAGAATGCTCCCCGCCGCGAAGACGCGATGTTAGTCAGTTTGATCCCGACTCCAGTTCACGGTCAGTACGATGGTGGCTGAGTTGTTCGACGTGGCCCCGCTCGCGCCTGGCACGACGCTCGATGGGGAAAATCAGGAGCTTCAGATTTTGGTCGGAACGCTGTCCGGACTGGCGTCGCCTTTGAACACAATGATTCCCGGCCGATTTAGCCGCCCGCAAAATTCGCACCCCCAGCTGCCCCGGCACAGTACTGCTCCAAGCCGCTGATGGCCCGGTTCTTAGGTGCCGTTACCTCGGTTATCTACCTCCCTCAACCCCGTCCGGATATGCTTCTCCATACTCGCGGCGGTGACGCAGGTTTGACGGAGGGCATGATGGTTGAGTTGGAGAGAGGGGAAGCAGGGCCGATGACGTTCTTCTTGGTCCCCCGCGCGCGCCGCCGCGCCGAAGAGGCCCGGAGCAGCGGCGCGCAGCGCGCGCTGCTGGGCTTTGTGACCTGTGTCGTCGTAATACTCGTGGTTCTGCTGGTGGGCGGTGTCTTGGCGGCCCAGGTCCATTCGCATATCCGCCCCATCGTGATCCATTAGCGTTTAGACCATCACTGCCTGCTGCAAATCAAGTTTCTGTCCCCGCACGATAGAAGCAGTATCCTTGAGTGCTGGCTTACGTTCGGGTGACTAGCCCGATGCGACCCAAGCATCCGCGCCGCGATCTCCAGCGCCTGCTCGATCACCGGCATCCAGGAGATTTCCGCCCACCCGTCCTGGTGACCTCCGTACCCGCCCGGGTTACTGAGGTGATCTTTTGCTCGCTCGCTCGCCGCTGCGCTAGGGTAGTTGGGTAAGCAGTTCCCTGGGGGAGGGAGCTGCTGGCGGCGTCCCGGGATTGAACCCAATGTCGGGGCGCCCCGCTGTTTCCGGCGGCTGCGTGGATGCGTGCGGCCGTCGTATAGTGATGTCCGTGCCAGCTCCTCACAAGCCGCGGACCAGCATGGTCGCCATCGCGATCGTGCTGGCGTGCGTTTCCGCGGCGGCGCTGGCGCAATCCGCGCCCGATGCGCCGCAGTCCGTCGCGGCGGCGGTAGTGAGCATTGGCGTGGTCGCGCTCGATCCGGCAGCCGCGTCGTCGGCGCCCGCTTCCATAGCCGAGCGCTCCGCCAGCATCAATGGCTCGGGATTCTTCGTGAACAAGCAGGGACACGTCATCACTGCACTCCACGTCGTGCGCGCTGCCGAACGCGCCCGCGACGAGATGAAGGGCACCGATAACCGGCTGATGGTCGGACTGCGCTCCGGCGCCGGTTTCGTCGCCGTCCCCGCGGAATTGATCGGCAACGACGAGGCGCACGACCCGGCGCTGCTGCGGACCAAGCTCCCGGCTCAGTGCGCAACTTCGTGAAACTGTCCTCCGCACGGCCGCGGTTGGCGGTGCTGGTGCCCGCGCGCCATGTAATCGAACTGCTGAAAACCAGCAATGTCGGTTACGAGGAGTTTCCCGCACTCAAGTCACAGTAATGATGCGGAACCACCGGGAGTAGACCATCGCGCAAGCGCACGATGGTACAGCTATTGCGGTGCGACCCGTTCCCCACGGCCGTCTCGCACAAATTTCAACGCGAGCTTGGATTCGAAACCGGAAAT
>DASWAR010000257.1:0-6901 GCA_036391015.1 Terriglobales bacterium | reverse complement strand
CCATTGGCTTTCTTGGCCAGGGCCTCGCGCCGGGCGCGGTATGTCTGGCTCGGCTGCCGCTCGAGAGCAAAGGCGGCGGTGGCAACCAACAGGAGAACGACAATCAGGCGTTTCAAACGGGATTACCTCGCCACAGGCTAGTGAGACGGGATTATACAAGCCGTGTGGCACACGGGCCTCGCGTGTGCATCCGGGACCAGAGAAACACATCAGCCGCAAAGCGCGCGAAACTGGGCCAGCCACTCGCAGGAAGCCCGCGGCGGGCACGGATTTTGTGTATATAATGCGCGCCTATGTCGCTGGCTGAGGGCGTCAGGCTGGGCTCGTTTCTGATTGAAGGGCCGATCGGGTCCGGCGGAATGGGCGAAGTCTACCGCGCGCTGGACACGCGCTTGGACCGCCACGTCGCCATTAAGGTCCTGCCCGCGGTGCTGGCCGGCAAAGCCGACTACCGCTCGCGGCTGGAGCGCGAAGCCAAGATCCTGGCGCGCATCAATCACCCCAACATCTGCACCCTGCATGAACTGGGCGAAGAGCAGGGCGTAGTGTACCTGGTGTTCGAGTGCCTGGAAGGGAAGACGCTGCAGGAGCACATGCAGCGTGGCGCGCTGCCCTTGGATGAGGTGGTGACCATCGGCATGGAGATCGCCGACGCGCTGGATGCGGCGCACAGCAAGGGAGTGGTCCACCGCGACATCAAGCCGCCCAACATCTTTATCACCCGCTCCGGACACGCCAAGGTGCTCGATTTCGGGCTGGCGACCTACGAGACGGATGCGGTGATGATCGCCTCCGTGGCGACGGTTTCGTTCAAGTCGATCAGCGGCACCACCGTGGGTACGGCCGGCTACATGTCGCCGGAGCAGGTGCTGGGACGGGAGTTGGACGGCCGCTCCGACCTGTTTTCCCTGGGCATCGTGTTGTACCGCGCCGCCACCGGCAGCTCACCGTTCCGCGGCGCCACGGTGGGCGAACTCAGCGACGCTATCCTGCACAAAGCGCCGGTCCCGCCCAGCCGGGTGAATCCCGCCATCCCGCCGGCGCTGGAGCAGGTGATCCTGAAGGCGCTGGAGAAAGACCCGGAGCTTCGCTACCGCTCGGCCGCCGACATGCGGGCCGACCTGCGGCGGGTGAAGCGCGACTCGGAGTCCTCCATCGAAGTGCCGGTGGCCGCGCCGACTTTTGCGCGCAGCCGGACGAAATGGCTGGCGCTGGGCAGCGTGTTGGCGCTGCTTGCGGTGGTGGGCGTGGTGGCGGCGGTGTGGCACAGCCGCTCGCCTGCCAGCTTGGCGCGCGCCCCGTCACTGCGCCAATTGACCGCCAACCCAGCGGAGGCGCCGCTCTATACCGCCGCCATTTCTCCCGACGGGAAGCACCTGGCGTATTCCGATCCCAACGGGTTTTACATCCGCTTGCTGGAAACCGGAGAGACTAACCCGCTGAAGCTGCCGCCGGGCTTCTGTTTCCGTTGAGCGAACCTGGCGTGGTTCCTGGATGGAGCCAGACTGGTCGCCAGCGGGGTCGGTCCTGGAGAACATGGCGAAAAATCCGGCATCTGGATCATCAACGTGCTGACTGCCACGCCCCGCCAGATTCGCGGCAACGCCGAAGGGGCAGTGCCCTCGCCCGACGGTTCGCTGGTCGCGTTTCATAACAGCAGCGGCGAAGCGCAAATTTCCGTGGTGGACACCAGCGGCGAAAACGTGCGCGTGCTCGCCACCGCCGCGCTGGATGAGAACTTCGGCAAAATCCAGTGGTCGCCGGACGGAAAGAAACTTGCCTTTGTGGTGTTCCATGTCGGCGATCCGAAGACCAGCATTGACGTGATCGATGCAACCGGGGGCAAGCGCACCGAATTGACCCGCCAGGAGAACCTGCGGACGTTCTTGTGGTTACAGAATGGGCGCATCGTCTATACCCGGGCCAAGCCGCAGGATCCGGCTGGCGGCGCGCTGCACGTGCTCGATGCCCGGGGAAACGACCGGCGGGTGGAAATCGGCGCGGGCTTGAGCGTGGCGCAGATGTCGGCGACGCTCGACGATCGGAAGCTGGCGATCATCCGCGCCAACAAGCAAGCCGACGTGTACGCCTCCGCGATCGCGCGCGACGGTTCCCTCAGCGAGCCGCGCCGAATTACCCTCGACGATCGCGACGACCGTCCCTCAGGATGGATGCCGGACGGCGATACGCTGCTGTTCGAATCCAACCGTAACGGGACCTGGGATGTGTTCCGGCAGCGGCTGGAAGCGGCCGCCGCCGAGCAGGTCGCCGCCGGGCCGGGAGAGCAATTTGCCGCGCAGAGCGTGCCCGGCGGGGCCGACGTTTTGTACTGGTCCACCAGCGACGGCGTGCCGGAGATGCGCTTGATGCGGGTGCCGGCGGAAGGCGGGTCGGCGACCATGGTGCTGCAGGCCGCGCGCAACGCGGAGTTCCGCTGCGCGGGTTCGGCGGCGCGCCCGGAGTCGGCGTGCGAGCTGGCGGAGTTTGACCGGCAGAAAATGAGCGTGAGCGGCTTCGACTGGCACAACGGCACGCGCGGGCTGCGGCAGGAGTTGCCGGTACAGGTGGCGCCGGGCGAGCACGTGAGTTGGGCGCTGTCGCCCGACGCCCGCGCAGTGGCCGTGGCCGTCGGCGGTGGGGTCCGGGTTATAAGAATCGGGGCAGGTGAATCGTGGTCGGCGCCGGATTCGTGGTTCTCAGGAACGGTGACCGGGGTGGCGTTCCGCGGCGACGCTTCGCAACTGGTGGTGACCACATCGTCGGCCCGGGAAAACCTGGTGCTGCTGGTCAACCAAGCGGCAGCACGGAAGATATGGGCATCGCCGCGGCAGGTGTCTTCGCCGGTAATCTCTCCTGACGGCAAGCACCTGCTGGTGGCGATCACCACCGAGAGCAGCAACGCCTGGCTGGTGGAAGATTTTTAAGTGAGCTGAGGTCCCCCACACTACACGCCCACCGGATAGGGCTTGCCGGTCTGCGGTTCGCGGAGTTCGCGGCCGGAGAAGAAGCGCTCGGCGGCCTTCACTTCTTGGTTTCTTCGGCCGGGGATTTGGGCCAGACCGGACTGGTTAGCTCGATTCGCCAGATGGGGCCGCCCAGGTACAGCGCCCCCTCGGACTTGACGAAAGCCGGAGCCTGGCCCTGGAGAATCCATACGTGAGTGTCTGTGGGCTGTTTGCCCAGCAGCGGCGCCACCAATCCTGAGACGCCGCCGATGTCCACCTTAATGACGTAATGGGTGGCTTTGCGCTTGGCGCCGCCGGTGGTGAACGGCTCCTCGCCTTGAGGAGCGATCTGGAGTTTCACCAGACGCGGCTTGGGCGTTGCTGCCACAAACGATACTGTCGTCCGCGGGGTCTCGGGCCGAATGTTCTTAAGAATGGTGAGAACGATGCCATTGGCGATGTCCGGCGGCAATTTGAGCCGTTCGCTGATGACCTCTTCTTTGCCGTCGTCGCCGGAATGACGAATGGTGACCTGGCCGGAAGAAGCGTCGATGGAAAAATCCATCTGCGTCTTGAAGGCCGGACCCTTCTGCACGAGATGGTAACTGAGCAGGCGGAAGCTGCCGCTCTGGGAATAGGTGGCGGTTTCGTGGTGCAGCGAACCGTCTTTGAAGTGGTACACGAGTTGGGTGGTTACTCGATTACCGCGGGCGACCTGGACCAGGTCTCCATCGGCGAGGTGGTCACCGTCTAAAGTGTGCAAAAGGAGAAAGCCGTGCACCAGTCCTTCACTCTGGCGCACCGCGATCCGTTCTCCGGACAAATTGCCGGGATGGAGCAGAGCCGCGCAGGCCAGCAGGATAGCAAGGCGTCTGCAACGCAGGCTTTTGAACAGCGAATTCGACATCGTTCGCCTAAACATTCGCGCAGTTAGGCAGGTCCTGAGGCACACAATGACTTAGAACATGTTGACGGGCGAGCGTTACACGCCCACCGGATACGGCTTCCCGGTCTGCGGTTCGCGCAATTCGCGGCCGGAGAAGAAGCGCTCGAAGCGGCCCTGCAGCAGCGACATCAGCCCCGTGTACCAGTAGCCGAGCACGAACAGGCAGAGGAAGGGCACGGTGATGTAGTTCTCGTTGGCGACGGCGTACCAGACGGTGGCGGCGAAGTAGCAGCCAACGGCCAGTTCGAAATATGGCACCAGGCCGAGGCGCTTGCGGTACTTGCTGCTGCGCACTTTGTCCTTGTTCGATTCCACCCGGTACTTGGGCGTGCGCGCAAACGCCGTCTGATGGCCAATCAGCGCTTCCAGCACGACTTTGGTGTTGGTCAGCGTCAGGCCGATGCCCTGCGCCATTAGGAAGGGCAGGAACAGCAGCGCGCGCGGCCAGGTTTTCGGGAACAGCTCTCTCTGCGACACCAGGTAGAAGCTGGAAATCGAGAACGTGGACGCCATGAACAAGGGCAGGTCAATGTAGAGCATCTGGAACCAGCCCTGGTAGAAGCGGATGATCATCGCCGGCAACAGCAGCGTAGAGAGAATGATCATCAGCGGGTAGCTGATGTTGGCCGTCAGGTGATACCAGGCTTCAATCTTCACCCGCAGCGGAACTTTGCTGCGCAGCACCATCGGCAGATCTTTAATCGCGCACTGGATCAGGCCTTTGGCCCAGCGCGCCTGCTGCGTCTTGAAGGCGGTCATCTCCACCGGCAGCTCGGCGGGACATTCCACATCTTGCAGATAGACGAAGCGCCAGCCCTTGATTTGCGCGCGATAGGAGAGGTCGGTGTCTTCGGTGAGTGTGTCGTGCTGCCAGCCGCCGGCTTCCTCGATGGCGCAGCGCCGCCACATGCCCGCGGTGCCGTTGAAATTGAAAAAGACGCCGCTGCGCGAGCGCCCGCCGTGCTCCAGCACAAAGTGGCCGTCGAGCAGGATGGCCTCGACCTCGGTGAGGAACGAGTAATTGCGGTTGATGTGCGTCCAGCGCGTCTGCACCATGCCCACGTCGGACGCGGTGAACTGGTGGATGCAGCGCATCAGGAAATCTTCCGGGGGAACGAAGTCGGCGTCGAAGATGGCGATGAATTCGCCGCTCGCGGACTTCATGCCCTCCTGCAGCGCGCCTGCCTTGTAGCCCTCGCGATTGGTGCGATGGTGGTAGCTGACCGGATAGCCGAGCGCGGCCCAGCGTTCGACCGCATTGCGCGCGACCTCCACGGTTTCGTCGGTGGAATCGTCGAGCACCTGGATTTCCAGCTTCTCGCGCGGGTATTGCAGCTTGCAGATCGCTTCCAGCAGGCGCTCGATCACGAATTGCTCGTTGAAGATCGGTAGCTGAACCGTGACGCGCGGCAACTCCGCGAAGTGTCCGGGCGGATTGTCACTGCTGGCGCGGTTCTTGCGGTTCTTGTAGTAGAGGTACACCAGGGTGTAGCGGTGCAGGCCGTAGGACGCCAGCCAGATGAGAACGATGAAGTACGGAATCAGCAACGCCATGTCGAAGGCGTTGGCCTGGTAGAGCCCGCGGAAAGTGGTGTCGAGAAAATGGCTGCGGAAATACTGCCCGAAGCCGCGCGGGCCGGCAAACAGCGCCAACATGGCAATGGCTGGTATCAGTGCAGTGCTCCGGTACAGCAGACGATTACGGGCAAGCCGCCCGGGCAAGGTACGAACAATTAATTGTACCCGAAGTCACAGCGGTTGCCTGTGAATAGAGGAATTTTGCGAATTGCTAGTTCAAGAAATATGTTCGGTACAGCGTGTCGCGCTGCACCGGACGGAAGCCGGCGTCGCGGATCATGTGGCGGAGTTCTTCCTCGGTAGTGCAGTTGGTGACGCCGGCCGAGCGCACCACGTTTTCCTCGATCATCACCGAGCCGACGTCGTTGCCGCCGAAGCGCAAGCCGAGTTGGCAGACTTTCAGGCCTTGCGTCACCCAGCTGGATTGCACGTTGAGGAAGTTGGTGAGGAAGAGGCGCGAGATGGCAAGCACCTTGAGATATTCCACCGCGGTGGCCTCGTCCCAGCCGCGCCCGCCGAGCGCGGTGTTGTGCGGCTGGAAGCTCCACGGAATGAAGGCGGTGAACCCGCCGGTCTCTTCCTGGAGATCGTAGAGCCGCTGCAGGTGGTTGACGCGGTGCTCGATGGTTTCGCCGACGCCGAACATCATGGTGGCGGTGGTGCGCATGCCGAGCCTGTGCGCGGTGCGGTGGACGTTGAGCCAGTCTTCGGTCAGGCACTTAAGGCGCGCAATGCGATAGCGGACTTCATCGTCCAGAATTTCCGCGCCGCCGCCGGGAATGGAATCCAGGCCGGCATCGCGCAGGCGGACGATGGTGTCGCGAATCGTGAGCCCGCTGTATTCGGCGATGGCGATGATTTCCGACGCGGAATAGCAGTGCAGGTGGACACGCGGAAAGCGCTGCTTGATGCCGCGCAGCATCTTCTCGTGCCAGTCAATTTTCAGGTCGGGATGCAGGCCGCCCTGCATGAGCACGCCCGTGCCGCCCAATTCCACCGTCTCCGCGATCTTCTGGTAGATGGTGTCATAGTCGAGGATGTAGCCTTCGGCGGACATCTTGCCCTTCAGCGGGCGGTAGAAGGCGCAGAAGGTGCAGTACTCGGTGCAGAAATTGGTGTAATTGATGTTGCGGTCAATGATGTAGCTGACGATGCCGTCGGGATGCAGGCGCCGCCGCTGTGCGTCGGCTTCGATGCCGAGGCCGATAAGGTCGTCGGAGCGGAACCAGTCGAGGGCTTGGGCTTTGGTCAGGGACATGGCCTCGTCACGCGGTTACGTGACATTTTAGCGGTCAGTCGGTCTCTCGGTCTATCGGTCGGTCAGTTGTCGGTTATCGGTTATTGCTTTTCAGTACTGAAACGCACGGACCGAGCGACCGAGAGACTGACAGACCGACAGACCAAAATGCTACTTCTTCGGCGTTTCCTTGCT
>DASWAR010000256.1:0-3760 GCA_036391015.1 Terriglobales bacterium | reverse complement strand
AGCCGCCGCCACCGTCGAACTCGAAGTCAACCACAGGGACGAAAACGTTCTCGGCGCCATCGCCCGCGGCACCATTGACGGCTTGCACCTGGCGCTCAACGTCGCCGCCATGCTCATCTCGTTTCTCGCGCTCATCGCGCTGGTCAACGGCATCTTCGGCGGCATTCACAACCACTGGGCGAGCTGGTTTCCCTCCAGCCTGGAGCAAGTTTTCGGCGTCATCTTCGCGCCCGTCGCCTTTGTCATCGGCATTCCCTGGCGCGACTGCCTCGCCGTCGGCAATCTCCTGGGCACGCGCATGGTGATCAACGAACTGGTCGCCTTCGCCAACCTCGGCCAGATGAAGGCCGCGCTCGATCCGCGTTCGTTCACCATTGCCACCTTTGCGCTCTGCGGATTTGCCAATTTCAGCTCGATTGGTATACAGATTGGCGGCATCAGCGCGCTGGCGCCCAACCGCCGATCGGACCTGGCCAGGCTCGGCCTCCGCGCCATGCTGGCCGGCACCATGGCCAACCTGATGTCCGCCTCGATTGTCGGGATTCTGATGAAATGAGAAAGTGTCGATGGTCGATAGTCGATGGACTATTGCGAATACTTCTTAGCCATCGACCGTCGGCCGTCGACCGTCGACCATTATGAAACATGCCGCCGAATCTGCCCGCCCGCCCGCCGACGACTTCACCCGCGCCGGAGAAGCCGCTGATTTTCTCCGTTCACGCGCTAAGCTGCATCCCAAGGTCGCCCTGGTCCTCGGCTCCGGACTCGGCTCCTTCGCCGATCAACTCACCGACGCCGTCTCCATCCCCTACGCCGACATCCCGCACTTTCCCCAGCCTTCGGCCATCGGTCACGCCGGCAAGTTGGTGATCGGCAACCTGGCATCGGTGCCGGTGGCCTGCATGCAAGGCCGCGTTCATTTGTACGAAGGTCACAGCGCGCGCGACGTCGTCTTCCCGGTGCGTGCGCTCTCCCGCTTTGGAATCAAAGGCTTGATTCTCACCAACGCCGCCGGCGGTATAAACGAGACCTACACGCAGGGCTGCCTGGTCGTGCTCAAGGACCACATCAACTTGCAAGGCGTCAATCCGCTCATCGGCGCCAACGACGAGCGCCTCGGCCCGCGTTTCCTCGACATGACCCAGGCCTACTTCCGCCCCTATCGCCAGATCACGCTCGAGCAAGGCAAGCGCCTCGGCATTGACATCTTCGAAGGTGTGTACGCCGCCTGTTACGGCCCGATGTACGAAACCCCGGCCGAAATTCGCTTTATGCGCACCATCGGCGCCGACGTCGTGGGCATGTCCACCGTTGCCGAAGTCATCGCCGCTCGCCACCTCGGAATGCGCGTGCTCGCCATCTCTTGTGTCACCAACATGGCCGCCGGCATCCTCGACCGGCCGATCAACCACCTGGAAGTGCTCGAAACCGGTGAGCGCGTCAAAGGCAAGTTCATGCAGTTGCTGGAAGCCATCATGCCGCAGGTGGAGGATTTGGCAGGCTCCTAGCTGGCGATTGATTTGTCATTCCGATCGACCCTGAGCGAAGCCGAAGGGGGAGGGAATCCGCTTTTGCTCGGTACTAAGTACTCAGTACTGACTGAAACTGACACTATGTCCGCGACCCACATCATCGCTATCGGCGGCCCTTCCTGTGCCGGTAAGACCGAACTGGCGAAGCGCCTCGCGCGCTCCCTCTCCGCTACCATCCTGCCCATGGACGCCTACTACCGCGACCTCGCCTTCCTGCCGCTGGAATCGCGCTGCAAGTTCAACTTCGACATCCCAGACTCCATCGATCACACCCTTTTGCGCGAACACCTCACCGCCCTGGCCGCCGGCAAGTCTGTCCAGCGCCCGGTCTATGACTTTACCGTTCACACTCGTTCCTCGATCCGGGAAACCGTCACTCCTGGTCCCTACTTGATCATCGAGGGCCTGTTCGCGCTCTATTGGGACGACCTGCGTCCCCTGCTGACCACCAAGGTCTACGTGGACGCGCCCGATGACGTCTGCCTGGCGCGCCGCCAGGCCCGCGACGTCCTCGAGCGCGGCCGTACCGCCGAATCCGTGCACAAGCAGTACGTCGAAATCGTGCGCCCCATGGCCGACCTTTACGTCCGTCCCACCCGCCGTTTTGCCGATATCGTAGTTTCCGGGGAAGTGCCCCTTGAGCAGTCGTCCGCCGCTGTGCTCGCGCACGTCACCTCCGCCCAAGCCGCGCCCGCTTCCGGCGCTAACCCTGCCTAGCTCCTCCCGATTCTCAGCCGCTACAAGGTTTTGTATTTTTTCCGTCCAGCAATTTCAAAAACAGGAGGTCCTAACGACCTTTTTTCAACCAGGCCTTCATTCTGCAAGCCTAACGCGCGCTTGGATTTGGCTGGCGGCGTGCATGAACGCTTATATCCGGACCAGCCGGGACTGCGGCGGACTCTGCCTGCCGCGAGGAGCAACAGGTTATCCATCCGCCGTACCAGACCGGGCTGAGTCTTCCTGCACCAACGGCCTCCACTTTGGTGCAACTGCAGAGATTTCTTCACGCATTCATCTCTCGGCTGTTCACAAGCATTAACTCTCGTGTTATGTTTTGCCGCCTGGTGCAGCCGAGAATTTCGGCACCTGAGTTTGTTACAAGGCACGCCCGGGGGACTGGCCAATCGCTCTCATCGTCAGCTCGTACGCAACCATGCTTAACAACTACGCAAACTCTTTAGTTTGGGGGTTAGGTGATGTCCAAGTTTAGCGTAACAAGATTAGTCGTTTGCTTGCTGATCATCTGCGCTGTCGCCTTCGCGCAGTCCACCACCGAGGGTGCCATCAGCGGAACCGTCTCCGATTCCAGCGGCGCGGTCGTGCCCAACGCCACCATCGTGGTGCACAACAACGCCACCAACGCCGAGCAGACCACGCAGAGCGACTCTTCGGGCAGTTTTCGCGCCGGCAGCTTGCGTCCCGCGGTTTACACCGTGACCGTAACCGCCGCGGGTTTCGCTCCGTACAAGGCGCAGCAGGTCATCGTCAACGTCGGTACCGTAACCGACCTTTTGCCGCGCTTGAATGTCGGTAGCGCTGCCGAGACGGTTACCGTCAGCGCTGAGGCGCCGCAGATCAATACCACCTCCGCCGACTTTGCCCCGGTTCTGAACAACACCGCCATCAGCAATCTGCCGATTAACGGTGGCCGCTGGTCGAACTTCGTTTTGCTCACGCCCACGGTCGTGAACGACGGCCAGGGCTTCGGCCTCGTCAGCTTCCGCGGCATGAGCGCGCTGCTCAACAACAACACCATTGACGGCGCCGATAACAACCAAGCGTTCTTCTCCGAGGAGCGCGGCCGCACTCGCGCCGGTTATTCCAGCGCTAAGGCCGCCGTTCAGGAATTCCAGGTAAACACCTCCAACTACTCCTCAGAGTACGGACGCTCCGCCGGCGGCGTCATCAACACCGTTACCAAGAGCGGCACCAACGCTCTCCACGGCGAAATGTACTTCTACGACCGCGACAACTCCTGGGGTGCAATGAATCCCTTTACGGTTATCACCACCCGGGATTCCACCGGAGCGTTCGTCACCACTCCGTATAAGCCGGTCGATGTGCGCAAGATTTCCGGCTTTGCCGTAGGCGGTCCCATCAAGAAGGACAAGCTGTTCTTCTTTCTTGCTTTCGACTGGTACAAGCGCAACTTCCCGGGTACTGCGGTGCCCAGCTCGGCCAGGACTTTCTTTGTTCCCGCCACTAAGAATTCGTCTTTCATTTGTTTG
>DASWAR010000255.1:0-4891 GCA_036391015.1 Terriglobales bacterium | reverse complement strand
GAACATCGCGGCCGACGCGGGGATTCTCGGCGTTTCGCAAAACCCGTTCGACTGGGGCCTGCCGGGGCTTTCGTTTACCAATTTCGTCGGCGTAAACGACATCACGCCGCTGGCGCGCCACGACAGCACCTGGTCGCTGTCCGATACCGTGATCTGGAACCACGGCAAGCACAACGTGCGTTGGGGCGGCGACTTCCGCCGTATCCACCAAAATCCGCAGATCAGCAAGAACGCGCGCGGCAGCTTCGTTTTCACCGGCCTCTACACCGCGCAATACGCAAACGGCGTGGCCGTGCCGGGCACGGGATTCGATTTTGCCGACTTCCTCCTCGGTAGGCCGCAGCAGGCCTCGGTACAATTCGGCGTCAACGACTATCACTTCGCGGCGAATTCGTGGGACCTGTTCATCCAGGACGACTGGCGCGTGCGCGGCAACCTGACCATCAACGTTGGTTTGCGCTATGAATACGTGTCGCCATTTACGGAACAAAACCATCAACTCGCCAATCTGGACGCCGCGCCCGGATTCGTGGCGGTGGCGCCGGTGTGTGCGGCCACAATCGGTGCGTGCAGTTCGGTGGGGCCGTACAGCGGCGCTTTTCCGGCAACCCTGGTCAATCCCGATCGCAACAATCTGGCGCCGCGCATCGGAATCGCCTGGAAGCCGATGGCGAAGACCGTGGTGCGCGCCGGTTACGGGATCAACTACAACACCACGCAGTATTCCGCGATCGTGCAGAACTTGTCGTTCCAGCCGCCGTTCGATTTCACGCAGACCAACATCGGAACCACCGGCAGCCCGCTTCTGCTGCAGAACGCGTTCACCGGTGTGCCGCCGGCCACCACCACCAACAACTACGGCGTGGACCGCAATTACCGCCTCGGTTACGTGCAAATCTGGAACCTCGACGTGCAGCGCGAACTGACGCGCACCCTGGTGCTGAACCTGGATTACAACGGCAGCAAGGGAACGCATCTCGACCTGCTGCGCGCGCCCAACCGGACGCCGAGCGGCGGCTTGAGCATTGCCGGCGTGCAGCCGTTCCTGTGGGAGTCGTCGAATGCGGACTCCATCATGCACGGCGGCACGGTACGGCTGCGGAAGCGCATGTCGCACGGGCTTTCGGTCGGCGGCAGCTACACCTACTCCAAGTCGATTGATAACGCGTCCTCGATCGGCGGCGGCGCGGTCGTGGTGGCGCAGAACGATCAGGACCTGGCGGCGGAGCGCGGGCTGTCCAGCTTCGACCAGCGGCACCGGCTCGCGGCGGATTACGTGTACGAATTTCCCTGGGGCACAAATAAGCGCTGGCTTTCGACCACCACGCTGGCCTCGCGCATCTTCGGCGATTGGCAATGGAGCGGCAATATCGCCTTTGCCACCGGGCTGCCATTCACCGCGCGCGTGCTGGGCAGTTTCGCCGACGTGGCCAGCGGCGTGAACGGCACGCTGCGCGCCAATGCCACCGGCCAGCCGGTATCGCTGTCCGATCCCTCCGCGGCGGCATGGTTCAACACGGCGGCCTTCGTCATTCCTCCGGCTGGAACATTCGGCGATGCCGGGCGCAACACCATCGAAGGCCCGCACACGTTTTCCGTGAACATGGCGATCGCCAAGACGTTCACCATGGGCGACACGAAAGGGTTTGAAGTGCGACTGCAGGTGACCAACGTGTTCAACAACCCGCAGTTCACCAGCATTGACACGGTCGTAAATTCCCCGACGTTCGGGCGCGTAGTCGGGGTCGGCGGGATGAGGAAGCTGCAATTCCTGGCGAGGTATCGGTTCTAGTTCATTTTTGATTTAGTGATTTGTGATTTAGTGATTTGAAAAACGGTTTCACATCTCGTGTGCTGGCGGTTGCGCTGATCGCGGCCATGCTTGTGCCGCCTCTGCCTGCGCAACAACAGAGCGGGGCGCTCTACCGCTTCCGCGTCGAGACCGACGTGGTGCTGGTCAACGTCGTCGTCCGCGACAAGAGCGGCGACATCGTACGCGGCCTGAAGAAGGAGGATTTCACGCTGTTCGAGGACGGCAAACAGCAGCGTGTCGCCAGCTTCGATTTCGAGCAGCCGGAGACCCAGGCCGTCCCGCAGCCGGCGCAGGCTGTGCTGGTTGCGCCGCGCACTAGCCCGTCAGCGCCCGCGGTGAAGCCCACCGACAAGCTGGAATTCCGTGACCATCGGATCATCGTGCTCTTCTTCGATCTCACCTCCATGCAGCCGGAGGAGATCGAGCGCGCGGTGCAGGCGGGGCAGAAGTTCGTGGACAAGCAGATGACGCCCTCCGACATGGTCGCCGTGATCTCGCTGGCGTCGTCGCTGCAAGTGAACCAGGACCTTACATCGGACCACGACCTGTTGGTCAAAGCGCTGGCACGAATGAATCCATCGAGCGGAGGAGGATTCGACGCCGGGATGGCCGGCGATACCGAGGGCACCGCCGATACCGCGCAGCCTTTCACGCCTGACGACACCGAGTACAACATCTTCAACACCGACCGGCGGCTGGAAGCGCTGCAGTCGCTGGCCGACTCGCTCTCCCGCATCGAGCAGAAAAAGTCGGTCATTTATTTCAGCAGCGGAATGGACAAGACCGGGATCGAGAACCAGTCGCAGTTGCGCAACGCCATCAACCGCGCGGTGCGCGGGAACGTCGCCATTTATCCGATGGACATGCGCGGCTTGCAGGCCATTACTCCCGGCGGCGAGGCGCAGCAGGCCAGCATGCGAGGAACCTCGCCCTACTCGGGAGCGTCGGTGCGCAACGCCTTCGATTCCAATTTCTCCACCCAGGAGACGCTGGTCACCCTGGCCGCCGACACCGGCGGGCGCGCCTTCCTTGATTCCAACGACTTCGGCGCCGTCTTCAAGAAAGTCCAAGAAGACACCTCGGCGTACTACGTGCTCGGCTATCGCAGCTCGAATCCGGCGCGCGACGGGCGTTTCCGTAAGATCACGGTCAAAACCTCGGTCCCGAACGTCAAGATCGAATTCCGCAAGGGCTACTACGCGCCGCGCGACTTTGCGCATTCCAACAAGGACGACCGCGAGCAGCAGTTGGTGGATGAATTGAGTTCCGAGCTGTCGTCCACCGACCTCGACGTGTTTCTCTCCGCCGCCTACTTCCGCCTCAGCGACTCGCGGTTCTACGTGCCGGTATCGCTGGTAGTGCCGGGGTCGGAAATTCCGTTCACCCAGGCGGGCGACAAAACCAAGGCGACGCTCGACATCATCGGCGTGGTGCGCGACGAACTGCAGCGCCCGGTCGGCAACGTGCGCGACACCGTCAAGCTCAATCTCGACGAGTCGCAGCAGGTGCGCCGCAAGAACGTGCAGTACCAGGCCGGCTTCACCCTGCCGCCCGGAAAATTTCACTTGAAGTTCGTGCTGCGTGAAAACCAGAGCGGGCGGCTGGGGTCGTTCGAGACCGATGTCGTCATTCCCGATTTCAGGAAGAACAAGGCGCCGCTGAAGCTCAGCTCGGTGGTGATGGGCACCCAGATCCAGAACTTGGGCAAAAGCAAATCGGAGAACGTCCTGGCCAAGGATGGCGCGGAGCTTATTCCCAACGTGCTGCACGTCTTCTCGCCGGCCCAGCACCTCTACTTTTATTACGAGGTTTATGAGCCAGTGAAGGACACGCACGCGGCTGACAAGACAAAACAAATTCGGCTGCTGACCAGCATCCAGTTTTTCCAGGGAAGAGTGAAGGCGTTCGAAACTCCGCTGGTGGAAGCGCACCAGCTCACCGCGCCCGACCGCAAGGCCGCCGTCTTCCAGTTTGACGTGCCGCTCAGCCAACTCAAGCCGGGGCTATACACCTGCCAGGTGACCGTCATTGACGACGCCGCCGGCACATTCGCGTTCCCGAGATTAGCCCTGCTGGTCAAGAGCGATGCGCCGAAACCGGCGACAACGGCGGGCGGAGAATAGATTTCGTAATTTGGTAAATTCGTAATTTGGTAATTTGAAGACCCATTCGCGCAGCCCTGAAGCGCAAATTACCAACTTACGAAATTACCAAATCAGCTAAGTGTGGTAATCGGCGTTGATGTGCACGTACTCGCTGGTCAGATCGCACGTCCAGAATGTCGCGCCGACTTTGCCGCGGCCTAAATTGACGCGGACATCGAACACCGGCTGGCTGAGATAGGAGTGAACTTCCTGTTCGTCAAACCGCGCCGCCACGCCGCGACGGCAGACCTGGTGCTTGCCCAAAAAAATATCTACCTTCGCGGGATCAAGCGCCACGCCGGAGTAGCCGACCGCCGCCAGCACGCGGCCCCAGTTCGGATCGGCGCCCGCCCACGCCGTCTTCACCAGCATGGAATTGCCGATCGCCTTCGCCACCTGCGACGCTTCGGCATCGGAGCGCGCGCCCTCGATGCGCAAATTCACCACGTGCTTCACGCCCTCGCCGTCGCTGACAATCTGCTTCGCCAGTGACTCGCACACCGCCTGCAGCGCTGCGCCAAAGTCTTCTTTCTTCACCTTGCCCGCTTCTCCACTCGCCAGCAGGAGCACGGTGTCGTTGGTGGAAGTGTCGTTATCCACGTTCATGCGGTTGAAGGTGACATGCACGGTGTCGCGCAGCAATGCGCCCAGTTCGCGCGGACTGGCCTCGGCGTCGGTGAACAGGTACACCAGCATCGTCGCCAGCCGGGGATGAATCATCCCGGCGCCCTTGCATGTCCCGAACAGCGTGGCCTCGCCGAAGCGCGCCGAAGCGGTCTTCATGCGCGTGTCGGTGGTCATGATGGCGCGCGCGAAATGTTCCGCCCCGGCGACGGCGGTTGAACGGGCAGCGAACAATCGTGGAATGGCTCTGATCAGCTTGTCGGCGGGCAGCGGCACGCCGATAATGCCGGTGGAGGCAGGGAAGACTTCG
>DASWAR010000254.1:0-5292 GCA_036391015.1 Terriglobales bacterium | reverse complement strand
GCTTTGATCCAGGCCGCGCGCGCCGCCAATCGCATCGCCCAGGTCGGCCATTTGGAGCGCTTCAATCCGGCGGTCGTCACCACCGTGCCCATCGTCACTCAGCCCATGTTTTTCGAGGTCCATCGTCTCAGCCCGTTCGGCCCGCGCGCCCTCGATGTGGACGTGGTGCTCGATCTGATGATCCACGATCTCGACATCGTGCTTTCGTTCGTCCATTCGCCGGTCAGGGAGGTGCGCGCGGTCGGGCTGCCCATCCTCTCCGACAAGGTGGACATCGCCAACGTGCGCATCGAATTCGAGAGCGGCTGCGTCGCCAACTTCACTGCCAGCCGTGTCTCCACCGAGCGCGTACGCAAGCTGCGCTTCTTCCAGCCGCGGCAATACGTGTCGGTGGATTACTCGCGGCAGGATGTGCTGGTGATCAGCGTGGACCCGCAGTCGCCTGAGGCCACGGCGGCGCGCTCCGAAGGCAAGGAACTTCGCACCGGCATCTTCAATATGGAAGCGATTCAGCGGGCCATCGCCGCGCGCGCGAAAAAGGCGGTGGGAATTCCGCCGCAGTTCAAGTTCGAGAAACCCAAGGTCGCGCAACAGGAGCCGCTCAAGGCGGAGCTGTACTCGTTCCTCGACGCGGTCCGGCGGCGTACGCCTCCCCTGGTGTCGCTGGAGGACGGACGTCGGGCGCTGGCCGCGGCGCTCCAGATCCTGGAAGCCATCCGGTCGCATGCCGAGCGCGCCAAGCTGGGTCATTTGTGATTTAGCGATTTGTGATTTAGTGATTTGGTTCAGCTCGCAATCCGCACGCAATTCCAATTACAAATTACTAAATCGCTAAATCACTAAATGGCTGCCCACCACCCGCACCGCTTCTTGCTGAATTCGCGCGTCGTCCCCGAACCCCGCCATCCACTCCACCTCCGGCTCGCGCCGGAACCATGTCATCTGCCGCTTGGCGTAGTTGCGGTGTGCCTGCTGCGCCGCCCAGATCGCCAGCTTCAGGTCAATTTCTCCACGCAGGTACTGCGCCGCTTGCTTGTAGCCAAGCGACGAGAGCGCCCACGCGCCGGGATATTTTTCCAGCAGGCGCCTGGTTTCCTCCACCAGGCCGTTGTCGAACATGCGGCGCGCACGCTCGTTGATGCGGGTGTAGAGCGCGTTGCGCTCGGGATTCAGTCCGAGGCGGAGAATGCGGAAGCCCGGCAGCGGGTCGCGGCCCTTCTTCCACAGCTCGCTCATCGGCTCGCGCGATGTCAGGCAGACTTCGATGGCCCGCACCACCTTGGGCGTGTCGTTGGGGTGGATATTGGCGGCGGCTTGGGGATCCAGGCGCTGGAGAATGCGGTGCAGCCATTCCGCGCCGCGCTGTCGTTGTCGCGCCCGCAACCGCTCGCGCAATTCCTCGGAGCGCTCCGGACCGGGGAACAGGCCTTCCAGCAGCGCACGCAGGTACAGACCGGTTCCGCCCACCACGATCGGGGTGCGTCCGCGCCGCTTGATGTCGTCCAGCACCTGGCGCGCGCGGCGGGCATACTCCCCGGCGGTCATGTAGTGGTTCGGATCGATGGCGTCGAACAGGTGATGCGGTGCGCGGGCGCGTTCTTCCGCCGATGGTTTGGCGCTGCCGATGTTGAAGTCGCGATAGATGGCGACCGAATCGCAGTTGACGATTTCGCCGGTGAAGTGCTCGGCCAGCGCCAGCGCCAGCGCCAGCGCGGTCTTGCCGCTGCCCGTCGGGCCGACGACGGCGACCAGCAGCGGCGCCATTCAGCGCGCGCTCCACGCGATACTGCCGGCCCAGCGCGCCAGGATCATGATCGCCAGCATCACCGCAATCACAATCAGCCCGATGGTCTCTGCGCTCACCACGCGGGATTTCGGCTCGTCTGCCACAGGCACATTGTAGCGATTTGCGCCCTGAAGAAATTGATGAATTACCGCCTCGACGAGCAGTGAATTCGGGAGCGCGCACAGCGCGCGGCAGAGCCTAGCCCCGGGCGTAAGCCCGGGGAAAGCTTCGGGGGAAAACAGAGCCCGCTTTAGCGGGCGACAGAATCACAAAAAAAACACGGCTGCTCGTCAATCCGTAAATTCGACAATTCTTCAATTGGATTAAACTTCCCGCATGCCTCCCGCCGCCAACGCGCGCCTTTATCGCTTCGGCATTTACGAAGTGGACGTGCGTTCCGGCGAGCTGCGCAAGAACGGCGCCAAACTCAAGCTCCAGGAGCAGCCCTTCCAGGTGCTCGCCATGCTGCTGGAGCGTCCCGGCGAGGTCCTGACGCGCGACCAACTGCGCCAGCGCCTCTGGCCCGCCGACACCTTCGTTGATTTCGACCATAGCCTCAATACCGCCATCAATAAGCTGCGCGACGCCCTCGGCGACTCGGCGGCCAACCCGCGCTTCATCGAGACCCTCGCCAAGCGCGGCTACCGCTTCATCGCGCCGGTTGCCCCACCCTTGTCGCTCCCGGCAGAGCCTGCCCTGAGCGCAATCGAAGGGGCGCAGGGTGGGGAAGTTCCTGACTCAACTCAACGTCCGCCGGGCGCTCCGCCCTCGGCTGCCGAATGTGCCGTCGCAGTGGCGCGCTCGGAGTCGCGCGCCGCCGATGGCGCCCCGGAATTACCCAAGATCGACCGCCGGGTGGGCCGTGCCCTGCTCGCGCTCATCCAGGTGATGTACCTGTCCTTCTACATCGTCAGCCTGGCGAAAGTGCACGAAGTGTACGGCATCATGTCCGACTGGAAGACGATGGTCCTGCTGGTTCTGACCGCCGTGATGGGAATTCCGACGCGGTTGTACCTTCTGGCCGCGGTGTCGTTCGACTACCGCAAGCTGGGCAAAAAATTCCGCCGCCTGTTTTGGTTTTTGCTGCCGCTGGATGTGCTGTGGGCGCTGGCGCCATTCTTGCTGGTGGGCCACATCGGATTCGGGCTGGCGTTTGCCGCCACTGCCGCGTTGCTCTATGTGCCGTTTTCGCAGCGCACGCTCATCCGTATGACGTACTCGGCGCCTGGTAGTTAGTGGATTCGCTCGGGACTCGGGACTCGCAACTCACTGGAGGTCTCATGGGATCTACCGCTCGCTCCACCGCCCGCGTCGCGCACCACATGGTGACCACGGCATTCGTATTGGACGGCTACCGCATCGTGCGCAATCTGGGCGTGGTGCGCGGCATCATCGTGCGCTCGCGTTCGGTGCTGGGCACCATCGGCGCCGGCCTGCAGACGCTCATCGGCGGCAACATCACGCTGCTCACCGAACTGTGCGAGAAGACACGCGGCGAATCCTTCGAGGTCATGCTGCAGCACGCCGCCGACCTGGGAGCCAACGCCATCATCGGCGCGCGCTATGACGCCACCGAGATCATGCAGGGCGTCACCGAAGTCCTGGCCTACGGCACGGCGGTGGTGGTGGAAAAGAGCTCTTAGCTTTTAGCTTTTAGCTCTTAGCTTCCGCTTCTCCAATTCCCGGTTTGGGCCAAACTTGTGATCAGCGTGTTATCGTCAGTTGGGGTGTGACTGCCAGCGTTCTGCGGCTGCGGGGTTCGAGAATCGCCTTACGCGCCTCAGCAGAATAGACCGTCCCTACTTGGCCAGGTTGGATGGCTGCGGATTGCAGCCTTCTCTTGCAGACGCCGACCACTTGCGTGCTGTACTTCGGTAACTACTAGCATTTTCCCAAAGCCCGTACCATCATGGCTGAATCCTGATGCAGGAAACAGCCATGTCGACTGCCACGTACGACAGTCCGCAAGTCATGCCGCCGAGCGCGGGTGTGAGCCAACGATTTATCCGGAGCCTGAGCGAGGTTAACCGCGAGCTGTGGCTCATTCTCTCGCTGCTCGCCTTGGCCGCGTTCCTCAATTTCGCCGTCGAAGGCCAGCGCACGGTGCTCGGCTTCTACACTCTGCCGACGGTGTTTTCCGCCTACGTCTACGGCCGCCGGCATGCGGTGCTGACCGCCTTTGCCAGCGCCTTCGTGGTTGGGTTGCTGACTTACTTCAATCCGCCGCTGTTCGCCAATTACCATCTGCGGCTGCCGATTGAAGACAAGTGGTTAGATTTGACCATTTGGGCCGGCATCCTGGTGATCACGGCGTACACCATGGGATCGCTGTATGAGCGATGCCAGGCGCACATCCGCGAACTGCGCGATACGTACAACGGCGTGCTGATGATCCTGCAGCATTTCATCTCCAAGGACAAATACACCCAAAACCACTCGTACCGCGTGTCGGTATACGCGGCCAAGATCGCGCAGGCCATGGGCTTGTCCACCGACCGCGTGGAGGACGTCCGCGCGGCCGCCCTGCTGCACGATGTCGGCAAGCTCGACATCAGCCGCGCCCTCCTCTATAAGGCCGCCCGCCTGACCAAGGAAGAGTACGAAAAGATGCAGCAGCACGTGGAGATCGGCGTTAACCTGCTGCGGCCCGTGGGAGGGTCGCTGCGCCGCGTCTTGCCCATCATCCTGTCTCACCATGACAAGTACGACGGCAACGGCTATTTTCCCCTCAAGGGCGAGAGCATCCCGCTGGAAGCGCGCGTGCTCTCCGTGGCTGACGTATACGATTCCCTCACCAGTGATCGTCCTTATCGCAAGGCCATGTCGCCTTACGACGCCAAGGAAATCATCGTCAAGGGCTCGGGCACCGATTTCGATCCCAAAGTGGTGGACGCTTTCGTCTCGGAATTCAAACGCGGCCACATGGAAGTGCCGGACGTCGTGGTGATTTAAGTCTTATCTGCAGTTTCTGAGGACAAGTCCCGCAAGCCCAGTGCGAGCGCCAGCTACGGACGCTCGGAACAAACGGTCCCGGTTTGAAACTGAAGTAACTGTCGTGAAATCGCCTTATCACCACTAACCGCCAGTCGCCTATCTTGCGGGAATGGTTCTGCGGCCTGCGCTACGGCTATTCCAGATCGTGCTTGTCCGGGTTGTAGAAAAAGCGGAAGCGTAGCGCCAGGTACTGGCCGCGGAATTGGTTGGGCAGCGGTGGAAACGGATTCGACCCGGTGATGCCGCCCCAGGCGGCGCGGTCCAGCGACACATCGCCCGAGGGACTCACCAGCCGCATGCCCGCCACCGAGCCGTCCTTCATGATGGCAAACTCGATGCCCACTCTTCCTTTTTTCATCAGCGGGGCGCGGGCGATTTCCGGAATCAACTGGTACCAGTTCTGGCGGACGTCGTGCAGCACGCGCGCCAGGTAGGGACCGAAATCCACCCCCATGGTGTCGCTGAGGATGTCCATGTTGCTCTTGATTCCGCCGCCGGTGGGAAACGCGGTG
>DASWAR010000253.1:0-6080 GCA_036391015.1 Terriglobales bacterium | reverse complement strand
TGGCGCGCGCTGCGGTCGGACAGGCTCAGGAAAGCCTGCGCATCGGCCAAAACCGCTACCAAGCCGGGCTGAGCACCATCACCGACCTGCTGCGCATGCAGGAAGCGGCAGTGCGCGCACAAACCGATTACTCGCAGGCGTTGTACCGGCTGCAGACCAGTTACGCCACTCTCGAACTGGCGGCCGGCACCCTTGACGCCAACTCGCCCGTGGTGAAGCAAAGATGAGAAAGCTTGCTTTCGTTATTCCATGTCTGGCCGCGCTGTTCACCGTCGGCTGCGGCGATCACAAGACGCCCGCGGCACAGGCGCCCGAAGTCGTCCGCGACCTCCAATTGTCGCAAGTTCAGCGCCAGTCCGTGCCCGACTACGTAGAAGCAGTCGGCACGGTGCGGGCGCAGCAGACCAGCCAGCTATCGGCGCAGGTTGTCGGCACCATCGTCGCCATCCGCGCGCAGGAGGGACAACTTGTTCGCAAGGGCGATGTGCTCATCGTGCTCGACGACGCCCAGCAGCGCGCCGCACTGGAACGCGCGTCCGCCGGCGTCAACGCCGCGCAGCAGGACATCGCCGCCGCCGACGCCGATTATGCGCTCGCCAACAGCACCCTGGGCCGGTACCAGAACCTCTATGAGAAGAAGTCGGTCAGTCCGCATGAGATGGACGAAGTGCAGGCACGGGCGAAATCGGCCGGCGCGCGTCGCGACCAGACGCAGGCCGGCATTAAGCAGGCCCGTGCGCTCGAACAGCTGGCGAGAGCGGGCCTGGGCTACACCCGCATTCGCGCTCCTTTCGATGGCGTGGTCACGGCCAAGCAGGTTGATGTCGGAACGCTGGCTTCGCCCGGCGTGCCGCTGCTGACCATCGAGGACACGCACCGCTTCCGGCTGGAAGCTTCGGTTGATGAAGGCGACATTCGCCTGATCAAAATGGGCGCAACCGCTCCTGTGAAAGTGGATGCCCTGGGCACGGAACTCCAGGGAAAAATCGTTCAGATTGTCCCAGCCGCTGATCCCGCCAGCCGCAGCTTCATCGTAAAACTGGAACTCCCGTCCGAGCCCCGCCTTCACTCCGGATTTTTCGGGCGCGCCCGATTTGCGCGTGGACAGCGCGACGCCGTCGTGGTGCCGCGCACGGCTGTCCTCGACCGAGGCCAACTGCAAGGCGTGTACGTCGTCGGTGCCGACGGCCTAATCGCGTTGCGCTTCGTCACTCTCGGTAAGCCCGATGGCGAAATGATCGAGCTTCTCTCCGGGGTGACTGCGGGCGAGCGTCTTGTGGCGGCGCACGGCGGCCGCGAACTGGCCGGCAAGAAGGTCGTGAATTGAGGCCGGCGATGAACACCACGCTTCGCACCGCCGGCAAAATCGCGCACGGCTTCATTGCCTCGAAACTGACGCCGCTGGTGATCATCACCGCGCTCCTGCTGGGCGCGTTCGCCATCTGGCAGACGCCCCGCGAGGAAGAGCCGCAGATCGTCGTTCCCATGCTCGACGTCTTCGTGCAGATGCCGGGCGCGTCGGCGGGGGAAGTCGAGCAGCGCGTCACCATCCCCATGGAGAAGCTGCTGTGCGAAGTTCCCGGCGTCGAATACCTCTACTCCATCTCGCAACCGGGCATGAGCATGGTGATTGTCCGCTTCTACGTCGGGCAAAAAGAAGAGGACGCGATCGTCCGCACCTACAACAAACTTTTTTCGAATTTCGATCACATTCCGCCCGGCGTTTCGCAGCCGCTGATCAAGGTCCGCTCGATTGACGATGTGCCCATCATGGCGCTTACGCTGTGGGGCAAGAACTACGATCCGGCCATGCTGCGCCGCGTCGCCGGCGAACTGGAGAACTCCCTCAAGCAACTCGACGATGTTTCTGAAACCAGGATCATCGGCGGGCTGCCGCGCAAGATTCGCGTCGTGCTCAACACCGAGCGCCTGGCCGCCTATTCCCTCTCTCCCGCCCAGGTCGTGGCCCGCCTCGAATCCGCCAACCAGCAAGTGCGCGCCGGCGAGTTCGCAAGTGACAATCAGCAAATCCTGGTGGATGCCGGCCGTTTCCTCTCCAGCCCGGAAGAGTTGCTCCAGGTTGTTGTCGGCGTGCATAACGGGAAACCGGTGTATCTCCGCGACGTGCAGCAGATCGAGGACGGCCCCGCGGAAGCCGACAACTACGTCCTGTTCGGCAACGGCCACAGCACCGGCGACCCCGCCCAGTATCCCGCCGTCACCATCACGGTTGCGAAGCGCAAGAACACCAACGCCAGCGTCATCGCAGAACGCGTGCAGGGCAAGATCCATTCGCTGCGCGGCTATCTCCTGCCCAACGACTTGAATGTGACCGTCACCCGCAACTATGGCGAGACGGCGAAGCAGAAATCGAACGAACTGCTGAAGCACCTGCTGCTGGCAACCATTTCGGTCACGCTGCTGGTTGCCTTCGCGCTCGGCTGGCGTGAATCCGGCGTGGTGCTGGTCGCCATCCCGGTGACTCTTTCTCTTACTCTCGCCATTTTCTATTTCTTCGGCTACACGCTGAACCGCGTCACCCTGTTTGCGCTGATTTTCTCCATTGGCATCCTGGTGGACGATGCCATCGTCGTCGTCGAAAACATCGTCCGGCACTTGCGCCTGCCGGAAAACTCCGGCCGTCCGAAGATGGATGTCGCCGTCGAAGCCGTGGACGAGGTCGGCAATCCCACCATTCTCGCCACTTTCGCCGTGATCGCCGCCATTCTCCCCATGGCCTTCGTGCGCGGCCTGATGGGGCCATACATGCGGCCGATCCCGGTCGGCGCTTCCGCGGCCATGATCTTTTCGCTGCTGGTGGCGCTCGTCGTCTCTCCCTGGGCCGCGCTGCGCTTGCTCGGCCAACACTCCGGCAACGCCTCCGCCCATGAGTCGGAAGGCTGGACCACGCGGTTCTATCGCCGCATCATGAATCCGCTGATTGCGGACAGCCGCAAGCGCGTGATGTTCTTTGTCGGGGTCGTCGTTCTTCTCCTGATTGCCGTGCTGCTTGTGCCTCTGAAGCTCGTGCGCGTGAAGATGCTGCCCTTCGACAACAAGAGCGAGTTCCAGGTGATCATTGACATGCCTGACGGCGCGCCGCTGGAGCAAACTACCGCTGCCGCCCAGGCGCTCGCGGCCAAGATCGTTCAGGAGCCCGAGGTCGCCAACTACCAGATTTATTCCGGCACCTCCGGCCCGTACAACTTCAACGGCCTGGTGCGCCATTACTTCCTGCGCCGCGGCCCCAACCAGGCCGATATCCAGGTCAACCTCGTGCCTCGCGACGATCGCAAGGCGCAGTCGCACGAAATCGCGCGCCGCATCCGCCCCAAGTTGCAGAGCATCGCGCAGCAATTTGGGGCGCGCATCAAGGTGGCCGAGGTGCCGCCCGGCCCGCCGGTGCTGCAAACGCTGGTCGCAGAAGTTTATGGTCCCAACTACCCGCAGCAAATCGAACTCGCGCGCCAGGTGAAAACCGTTTTCCAGCGCACAAAGGGTGTCGTTGACGTTGACTGGTACATCCAGGACCCGCAGACGCAGTACACGCTCAAGGTCAACCTCGACAAGGCCGCGCTCAACGGCGTCTCCGCCGCCGACGTCACCCGCACCGTGCAAATCGCCCTCGGCGGCAGCACCGCCGGACTGCTGCATCGCCCCAAAGCGCGCGAGGATGTCCCCATCGAGGTTCGCCTTTCACGCCCCGCCCGCTCCGGCATCGAGGACCTTCGCGCTCTGAAAGTTCCCGCCGCCGGAGGCGCCATGGTCTCGGTGGGTGAGATCACCGATGTCGAGAAAACCACGCTGACGCCTTATATCTACCGCAAGAATCTTCGCCCAGTGGTTTACGTGACCGGTGACGTCGCCGGCGAGGAAGAGAGCCCCGTCTACGCCATCCTGAAGATGAAGGAGGCGATTGGAAAGCTCAATTTCCCAGCCGGCTATTCGATCGAGCAGGCCATGGGCACTTCCCTGCCCGAGACCTCCGACCGTTACAGCATGAAGTGGGATGGCGAATGGCACATCACGGTCGAAGTGTTTCGCGACCTCGGCCTCGCCTTCGCCGCGGTCCTGGTGTTGATTTACGTACTGGTGGTGGGCTGGTTTGGGTCGTTCAAGACCCCGCTCGTCATCAAGGCGCCGATTCCCCTGACGCTCGTCGGTATCCTGCCGGCGCACGCGCTACTGGGCGCATTCTTCACCGCGACTTCCATGATCGGGTTCATCGCCGGCGCCGGCATCATCGTGCGCAATTCCATCATCCTGGTTGACTTCATTGAGCTGCGACGCGCCCAGGGCATGTCGCTGGAAACTGCGGTCGTGGATGCCGGCGCCGTCCGTTTCCGCCCCATGTTGCTGACCGCGGCCGCCGTCATAGTTGGCGCCAGCGTGATTCTGTTCGACCCGATTTTCCAGGGACTGGCGCTTTCGCTGATGGCCGGCGAAGCAGCTTCCACCGTGCTTTCGCGCATGGCGGTGCCGGTCCTCTACTACATCAGCCAGCGGGGGAGCAGCGACGGCGCTGCCACCCTTCCCGCCGCTGCCGGAAATACCATCCCTGAACATTCATGAGGAGGTCTCGCCATGACCATTGATCGTTGGTTGCGTCTGATTGCCGGAACTTTCGTCACGGCCTCTGTTGCCCTTGGCTACTGGGTCAGCGCGTACTTCTTCCTGTTCACGGCCTTCGTCGGAGTGAACCTGTTGCAGTCGGGCCTGACGAACTGGTGCCCGATGATGACGTTCCTGCGACTGCTGGGCGTGCCGGCGAGCGCAAGTCCGAATCAAGCGCGGCCAAGGTGCGACTCTTGACAAGAAAAACTGCGGACGCTGCAGATGGCCATGATCTTCGAAACGAGCCCCCGTCTTCCGGGCACGCCGTCTACTTTCGCGCGACCATCCAGCCGATGAGCCCTCCGACGATAACGCCGAAAGCGAAGGTGGCCGCCATGGTTTCTGCAGGGTGACGCTTCACGCGCTGGGTCGCATCGTCCATCAGTTCCTCAGCCACGTCGCCGCTCCGCCTTACGGCACGCTTGATCACTCCTACACCTTCGTCGATCGCGTCTGCCATCGCAGACGTTGCGCGTGTAAGTTTGTGGATTGATTCCGCGACCTGCACGTCTGCTTTTTCGAATACGGACTCGGTCATAAACCGTTACCTCCTTTGCGGAAATACGCACTTCTACCAATGCTATCGTACTCCTCAATGCGCCCTTGTCCGAACCCCTGGCGGCCAGCACAATCGCGGTGAAAAAACACAGTTCCAGAACGGCTCATCGCAGTCCATTCGAGCCCGAGCGGCGTTTCAGCAGTTCTTCCTGCGCATTGACCGGGGATTCGCCGCGGGCAGGAGTTCTGCGCGTGTAGCTTCCGTCCACCAGCATTTCGCGCGCCTTCACATTATCCTGGAGATAGACCTCGAGCACTCGGTCGCAAAGATGGCGGACCAGCCTGTGATCCTCGATCGGGAACAGGATCTCGACCCTGTGATTGAGATTGCGAGTCATCAAGTCCGCGCTGCCGAGATAGATAACCTCATCACCGGCATTTTGAAAGTAGAAGATCCGGCTGTGCTCCAGGAATCGGCCGACGATGCTGATGACTCGAATGTTGTCAGCCACGCCCGGAAAACCGGGCCGGAGGCAGCACATTCCTCGCACCAGCAGATCGATCTTCACTCCCGCCTGCGATGCCTCGTACAGCAGGCGAATCATCTTGGCGTCGGTCAGCGAATTCAGTTTCAAAATGATTCGGCCATTGCCGGTGGCCGCCTGATGTTGCATCTCCCTCCGGATCAGTTCCTCAAGTCGACTGCGCATGTTGATGGGAGCCACCAGCAGCTTGCGGTAATCGGTCTTGGCCGAATAGCCGGTAAGGTAGTTAAACAGGTCGGAGACGTCCGCTCCAATGTCCTCATCGGACGTCAAGAGCCCCACGTCGGTATAAAGGTGCGCCGTGGTGGGGTTGTAATTGCCCGTTCCCAGATGCACGTAGCGCCGGATCTGGTCACCCTCGTGACGCACGATCAACGCGGCTTTGCCGTGGACCTTCAACCCGGGCAAGCCATACACCACATG
>DASWAR010000252.1:0-13547 GCA_036391015.1 Terriglobales bacterium | reverse complement strand
TTCTATGGGCGCATGCGGGTGCGGCGCGCCATCAAGGAAATTCCGAAGAATCTCGGCGTGAACATCCAGCAGAGCACGCAGGGGTTCACCCTGTCCAAGTCCGAAGCCGGCCACACGCTGTTCACCATTCACGCCGCGCGCGCGGTGCAGTACAAGGAAGGCGGCAAGGCCGAACTGCGGGACGTCAGCATCGTTGTCTATGGCCGCCAGTCGAACCGCTACGACCAGATCTACGGCGCCGACTTCGAATACGACCCGCAATCCGGCGAGGTGACCGCCAAAGGCGAGGTGCACATTGATCTCGAGGGCAATACTGAAGGCCCGCTGAACCCCGACCAGGCGCCGCCGCCGGAGCTCAAGAATCCCATCCACGTGAAGACCAGCGGCCTGATCTTCAACGCCAAGACCGGGCTGGCCAGCACCCGGCAGCGCATCGAGTTTCGCGTGCCGCAAGCCAACGGAGAGGCGGCCGGCGCCGGCTACGATTCCAAGGGCGCAACCCTCACCCTCGAGTCCAACATCGTGGTGCACTCCACCGACGAAAGCGCCACCACGATCACCGCCCGTCATGGGGTCATCACCAAGGGTCCCAATCGCGCGGTGCTCGACGGCGTGCACGTGGCGCGCGATAAAGGCTCCTTCGCCTCCAACCAACTGACGGTGTACCTGCGGGACGACAACACCATCGAGCACATGCTCGCCACCGGCGATGTGCGCGCCGATACCACGGGCAAATCCGCCACCGCAGTGCGCTCGCAGCGCGCGGAAGCCTGGATCACCGCTAAGAACGCGCTGAAGGCGGCGGAATTCTCCGGCGGTGTGCAGTTGAACAGCACCGGCGAGCAGGCCATGCAGGGAACGGCGGGCAAGGTGACCGTCGCGTTCGCGGCGCAGAACCGCGCCGACAAAGTCGTTGCCAGCGACGACGTCAAGCTGCTGCAACAACCGGCTCACGGCAAAGCGGCGCATCCAGTGGAAATCGCAGCGGCGACCGTTGACTTTCTGGTGAAGGACGGTCGCACCCTGCAGCAGGCCGTTACCGGCGGGCCGGCCCAGGTTACGGTGTTGCCGCTGGCGGGCGCGTCGGGACAGGACGCCGGGCAGACCGTCGCCACGGCTGGACGCTTTCAGGCGCGCTTCAATCGCCAGAACCGCATTGATCATTTGACCGGAGCGCCGGATGCGAAAGTCGTGTTGTCGTCGCCGGGGCAGCCGGACAAGACCAGTACGAGTGATGCGCTTGAGGTGACGTTCAACCCGTCGGGCGCCATCGCGTCCATCCTCCAGGACGGCCACTTTCATTACACCGAACCCGCCGGGCCGGGCGGCAATGATCGCGCCGCCTGGGCTGAGCATGCCCGCTATACGCCGGCCGACGAGGTCCTTACGCTGACTGGTTCGCCGCGCGTGGTGGATGGCGGCCTGACCACCACGGCGGAATCGGTACGCCTCGATCGCCGCTCCGGCGATGCCGCCGCTAACGGCGACGTGAAGAGCACGTACAGCGATCTCAAGGCGCGTCCCGGTGGGGCGCTGCTGGCTTCCTCCGATCCCATCCACGTGACCGCGCCCAGCATGCGCGCGCTGCGCGGCAGTGGAATGGCGGTGTACTCCGGCGGGGCAAGGTTGTGGCAGGGATCCAGTATCGTGCAGGCGCCGGTGATCGAGTTCAACCGCCCGGACGGTCGCCTGGTGGCTAGGACCTCCACGCCGGGCGCGACAACGGGCACAGTCACCACATCCTTTGTCCAGCCGGACCAAAACGGGAAAGTAACCCCAGTGAGCGTCGGCTCGGCGCAGTTGACCTACCTCGACCACGAACGCAAGGCACGATTTGAAGGTGGCGTGGTCCTGCGCAGTGCGGATACAACCGTGACCGCGGAAAAAGCCGACGTGTATTTGCAAGCTAGGGGCCAAACCGCCGCTTCCGGGCAGCCCGCGCCGAGCCAGATTGAGCGAATCGTGGCCGAAGGGCAGGTCAATATCCAGCAGCCGAACCGGCGCGCTACCGGCCAAAAGGTGGTTTACACGGCTTCAGACGGCAAGTTTGTGCTGGTCGGCGGACCTCCTAGCATTTTTGATGCCGAACGGGGCAAAATTACCGGCGGTTCGTTGACTTTCTACAATCGCGATGATAGGGTCGTGGTTGATAGTGGCAATTCTTCGCCAACCGTAACCCACACGCGGGTAGCCAAGTAGATGCAGACCCTGGCGACAGACGAAATAGGCAAGTCTTATCGCGGACGTCGGGTCGTAAGTGCCGTCAGCCTCCACGTAAATCAAGGGGAAGTAGTGGGCTTGCTGGGGCCAAACGGCGCCGGCAAGACGACTACCTTTTACATGATTGTCGGGCTTACTCCTCCCGATTCGGGAAAGGTGACGCTCGATGGCAAAGACATCACCGCCACCCCTATGTACTTGCGAGCACGGAACTTCGGCGTCAGCTACCTGCCGCAGGAGCCCTCGGTTTTCCGCAAGTTAACGGTCGAGGAGAACATCCTGGCGGTGCTGGAAGCGCAGCCCACCTCGTGGCATGAACGCCGCGAGAGGATGGAGAAGCTGATCGGGCAGTTGGGCTTGGGGTACATCCGCAAGAACCGCGGCTATGCCCTGTCGGGCGGTGAGCGGCGCCGGGTGGAGATTGCCCGTGCCCTGTGCATCCAGCCCAAGTTCATCCTGCTGGATGAGCCTTTCTCGGGGATTGACCCGATTGCGGTGCTGGACCTGCAGAAGATCATTGCCGATCTCAAGGCCAGCGACATCGGCGTGCTGATTACGGATCACAATGTGCGCGAGACGCTTTCGGTCACCGACCGGGCGTACATCATTAACGAGGGACGCATATTCCGGACGGGTACTCCCGAGCAGCTCGGCAACGACCCGGAAGTCAGGCGCGTTTATTTAGGGGAAAGCTTCTCGCTGGTCTAGGGTGCTTTCTTACGCCGGTAACTTGCTCTCGGGCAAATTCGGAGCGAAACTTTGATAAGGGCAATTCAATCACCAAATCGCTAGATCACCAAATCACGAAATGTTTGTAAGGCATCCATGGTAATGCTGTCACCAAAGCTCAACTTGAGGATCATGCAGAAGCAGATCCTGACACCTGGCCTGGTCCAGATGGTCAGCGTCCTCGCGTTGAACAAGCTTGAGCTCAAGGACATGATCAATGCGGAGATGGTGGAAAACCCCGTCCTGGAGGAACTGGACGGCAGCGTTCCGCTGCTCGATGAGGTTGCCGGCAAAGAAGAGGAGCGCGAGCGCTTAGCCGCCGCCGAGGCCGATCCCGCCGCCGCGGTCGACAAAAAGGACCCCTTCGACGAAATTGACTTCGGTTCCTTCTTCCAGGATTACCTCGATCCCGGCTATCGCAGCCCGGAATCCGAGTCCGTGGAAAAGCCTTCGTTCGAGAATTTCCTTTCCAAGGCCAGCACCCTCACCGACCACCTGATGTGGCAGTTGGGCTCGATGAGCGTCACACTCGGCGTGCGCGAGGCCGCAGAACTGATCATCGGAAACCTCAACGAAGAGGGATACCTGACCGCCAGCGACGAGGAGTTGATGCTCGCGGCCCTGCCGCATGTGAACGCGGTGCATCCGCAACCGGCGGTTGCCGAATCCGAGCCTGAGCCCGAACCGCTGCCGGAATCGGATGCCTTGCTGGACGACCTGATCGACGACGCGGTAGCGCTCGAGACCGCGGATGACCTGATCGTCGCCGCTATGGCTGACGAAGCGGCGCGGGTTTCGGCGGAAGCTACGGTCGCCGTGGCGGAGCCGGATGCAGTCGCTGCTGCGGAGGAACAGGCCGCATCGCCGGCAGTGGCCGAAGCGCCGGTACCAGTCGAAGAGCATACCGGTCTGCAACTGGTGGAATCGACGTGCGCCAAGCCGCTGTTCACGCGCGACGATCTGCATGCTGCCCTGACCCTGGTGCAGCAGATGGATCCGGTCGGCGTCGGCGCGCGCGACGTGCGCCAATGTCTGCTGGCACAATTGATATTTCTGCAGCAGGCGCACAAGGCCACGGATGCCAACGGCACCGGAACCGGCGAAGCGCTAGCGGATGCCGTCGTCATTGTCGGCGAGCATCTCCGGGCGGTGCAGAACAAGCAGTTGAAGGAAATCGCCAAGGCGATCGGCCGCCCGCTGGAGGCGGTACAGGCCGCCCTTGATCTGGTGAAGACGCTGGATCCCCGCCCCGGCCTGCGCTACAACAAGGTCGAACCGCGGCTGATCGAGCCCGACGTGGCCTTCATCAAGCATGGCGACGAATACCTCGCCGTGCTCAACGACGACGACGTCCCCCAGCTCCGTCTCAATACGACATACAAGAAGCTGCTGAGCCGCGAGGCCGCCGAAAAAGATGTTCGCAATTATGTGAAAGAGCGGTATAAGTCCGCCATCCAGTTGATCAAGAACATCGAGCAGCGCAAGCAGACCATCTTGAAGGTTTGCTATGCGATTCTGGGACGGCAAAAGGATTTCCTGGACCACGGCATCGACCAGTTGAAGCCCATGATGATCAAGGAAGTCGCGGAGGAGATCGGGGTGCATCCTTCCACCGTCAGCCGCGCCGTGGCCAACAAGTACGCCCACACGCCCCAGGGCGTGTTCGAACTCCGTTATTTCTTCAGCGAAAGCGTCAACGGGCCTGAGGGCAGCAACACCTCGTTGCTCATTCTGAAGCGCCGCGTCAAGAAGCTGATCGAGGAAGAAGATCCCACCAGGCCGTTAACCGACGAGCAGATCACCCGCATCCTCCAGTCGCAGGGTATCCAGGTCACTCGCCGCACGGTCGCGAAATATCGGGAAGACATGCACATCCCGAGCACCCACCAGCGCAGAGTGAAAAACTGATGTGGGAGTAACCGCGGACGTTCGGAACACGGACGGCGGGCATCCTGGCGATAAAGGGGGCGTTCGATGAACGTGGAATACACCGGCAGGCAGTACGAAATCAGTCCCAAGGTCCGCAAGCAGATCGAACACGGTCTCGCCAAACTGGTCAAAATCCTGGGCGACAATTTTGAGTCAAAGGTGATCCTCGCCGTCGAGAAGCACCGCTGCAAGGCCGAGATCACCGTCACCGTGCGCAGCAATCCCATCGTCGGCGCGGCCGTGGCGGGCGACATGATCGCCGCCGTTGGCGAGGCGCTGGACCGCATCGAGCGCCAGGCCATCAAACACCGCACACGGTGGCGCTCCATCAAGCAGAAGGCGCGCAAGAAGCAGCCCGCCAGCGCCGCCGAAGTGCAGGTCGAGGAATTCCGCATGGCGGTGGGCGCCAACGCTTCCACCGCGGTTCCGGTGGTCGTGCACGCGTATCCGGTGGCGTCGAGTACCCTGGAGGCGCACATCGTGCCTTCCAACGAAGCCGTAGCGCTGCGTCCCATGACGCTGGAGGAGGCCGTCAAAGAAGCCCAGTTCCGCGATCGCGATGTCTTCGTCTTCCGCGATCTGAAGGGCAAAGTCAAGATCCTGCACCGGACCAGGGACGGCAAAATGGAGTTGATTGAGGCGCCGTAAAGGCAGTTTCTAGTTTCTGGTTTCTAGTTTCCAGTTCCACAGGGGCACAGCGATGTGCCCCTTTTCAGTTTGTCAGTACCGCATTGGCTACGAACTGACTACCTGACCCGCTGATGTACTGACGAACTGACGCACTGACATACTGACAAACGTCCCCACTGACGTTACGATGCAGCTATGCCGTCCGTAAGTGCCAGCAAACGTCGCGCCCGCCCCGCGAAACCGCGGCGCAAGGGCGTCCCGGCGCGCGACATCCGCCGACCGGAACTGGTCATCATCACCGGCATGAGCGGCTCGGGCAAGGCTTCGGTCCTCAAGGTGTTCGAGGACCTTGGCTATTACGCCGTGGACAACCTGCCCATGGAGTTGCTGCCGCGCTTCGCCGAACTGGCGCGATCCTCCGACATCGAGCGCACCGCGCTGGTGGTGGATGTCCGCGAGGGCGCCAAGCTGGATCGCCTGCCCGTCATGCTGAAGCAGATCAAGCGCACCTTGCGCACCACGGTGCTCTTCCTCGAGGCCAATGACGAGGCGCTGCTCCGCCGCTTCAGCGAGACGCGCCGCCCCCATCCGCTGGGCACATCCGCGCCGGTCAAGTCGTCCATCACCGCCGAACGCCGCCGCCTGCGCCCCATTTCCGCCGTCGCCGACCTCCACGTCGACACCTCGAAATTCAACGTCCACGAACTGCGCGACCACATCACGCGCCGCTTCCAGCGCGAGCACACCGAAAAGAACATCCTCGTCTCCTGCGTCAGCTTCGGCTACCGGCACGGCGTACCCGACGACGCCGACCTGCTGTTCGACGTCCGCTTCCTGCCCAATCCGCATTTCGTGCCTGAGTTCCGGCCCTACACCGGACGCCACCCCAAGGTCGCCAAATACATTCGCTCATTTCCGCAGACGAAGGAGTTCATCAACCGCATTTCCGACTTGCTGGTCTATTTGCTGCCCCACTACGTCAAGGAAGGGAAGAGCTATCTGACCATCGGCTTTGGCTGCACCGGCGGCCAGCATCGCTCGGTCATGATTGCCGAAGACGTCGCCAAGCGCTTGCGTAAGGGTGGCTACCAGGTGAAGGCCATCCACCGCGACTCGCCGCGATGACTCGAGTCGGCAATTCCGCAGTTCGGCAATTCCGCAATTTCCTTTAGAATGGCTGTATTGCCTTTCCCTAAGATATCCCCGGTTAGCGGCCGGAATCCCGGTCCCAGGCTGGCGGTGCGCTGATGCGTCATGCCTGGCGCTTGGTGCGCTACATACGCCCCTACGCCCTGCAACTGCTCGCCGCCGTGGTGCTTCTGGCGCTGGTCGGCTTGCTGGACGCCTTCCGCGTGCTGCTGGTCGGACCCATCTTCGACCGCGTGCTCCACCCCGCCTCGCAGTCGAGGGACATTTTGCTATTCACCGTCCCTTGGACGCACCAGCCCATCTACCTCCAGCGACTTGTCCCCGAGCACTTTCACAACGCGTGGACGATTGTCGCCTTTGCCCTGGTCGCGTCGACGATTGCCAAGGGGCTGTTCGATTACGCCGGCACCTACCTGGTGAATTACGCCGGCTTCGGGCTGATCACCGACCTTCGTGACGACCTCTACAACGCCATCCTGCGGCGCTCCGTGGCGTTCTTCCACCGCTTCTCCACCGGCACGCTGCTCTCCACGCTCATCAACGACATCGAGCGCGTGCAATCCGCCATGTCGGCGGTGCTGGCCGAATTTCTGCAACAGTTTTTCGCCTTGATCTTTACCGCCATTGTCGTCGTGCTGCTCGGTGGAAAACTGGCGTGGGTACTGCTGCTGTTTATCCCCTTCATCGTCGTCTCGGTGCATCGCATCGGCCGACGCGTGCGCCATACCACCCGGCGAGGTCAGGACAAGCTCGCCGAGATCCACAACATCCTGCACGAGACCATCACCGGCAACCGCATCGTGAAGGCGTTCGGCATGGAACTTTGGGAAGCCGTCCGCTTTCGCGGCGCTGCCCGGCGCCTGTTCCGCGCCAACCTGCGCTCGGTGCGCGCCGCCGCGCTCAGCTCTCCGTTGATGGACACCATCGGCGCCGTCGCCATTGCGCTGCTGCTGCTGATGGGCCGCGACCGCATCAAGACCGGTGTGTTCACCGCCGGCACCTTCCTGGCTTTCATTGTCGCCGTGTTCAAGCTCTACGATCCGGTGCGCAAGTTCGCGCAGTTCTATAACAATTTCCAGCAGGCGATGGGCGCGTCGTCGGCGATCTTCAGCTTCATCGACGCGGAAGACGACGTCAAAGAGAAGCCCAAGCCGGTGCAGTTGCCGAAATTCCACGAGGGCATCCGCTTCGAGCACGTCAGCTTCGGCTACGACGACGGCAACGGCGCGGCCCGTCCGGTGCTGCAGGACGTTAATCTGGAAGTGAAGGCCGGCGAAGTCGTCGCCATCGTCGGTTCCAGCGGCGCCGGCAAGACCACCATGGTGCACCTGATCCCGCGCTTCTTCGACGTCACCGGCGGCCACCTCACTATCGACGGCCGCGACGTGCGAGACGTCAGCCTGGCCTCGCTCCGCGCCCAGATCGGCATCGTCACCCAGGACACCATCCTGTTCAACGACACGGTGCGCAACAACATTGCCTACGGGCAACCCAATGTCTCGCTTCCCGTGGTAAGAATTGCGGCTGAGGCCGCCCTCGCCGACGGATTCATCAGTGAACTGCCTGCGGGCTACGACACCATCATCGGCGAGCGTGGCGTGCGCCTCTCCGGCGGAGAGCGCCAGCGCATCGCCATTGCCCGCGCCCTGCTGAAGAACGCGCCCATCCTCATTCTCGACGAGGCCACTTCCGCTCTCGACTCGGAAAGCGAAGCCCTGGTCGCCTCCGCGCTGCAGAACCTGATGGCCGGCCGTACCACGGTTGTGATCGCGCACCGGCTCTCCACCGTGCGCCGCGCCGATCGCATCGTGGTTCTCGAAAACGGAGCCATCAGCGACATCGGTTCACACGAAGACCTTATGACGCGCCTTGGAACCTATCGCAGGTTGTATGATTTGCAGTTCGTGGACCTCGAGCCGCCGAAGGTGGCCGCCGAGTCCGCGGGAGAGAAGTAATTTGTAATTGGTAATTTGTAATTTGAAATTTATTGAGAGCGCAATCGGCGTCCTGGCCAATTGCCAATTACAGATTACCAATTACAAATTATGGCGATCCGCTCCATGACCGGCTACGCCCAGGTGAAAGGCCAGGTGCACGACCGCCTCGGCTTTACTTTGTCGCTGAAATCGGTAAACCACCGTTTTCTCGATCTGCACCTGCGCATGCCCGCCGAAACCGACGCGCTCGAAATGCAGCTTCGCCGCGCGCTCAAGAGCAAGCTGGCGCGTGGGCATGTCGAGCTGACGCTCTCCATCGAGCGCGCCGACGCCCAGGGCATCACCGTCAATCGCGAACTGGTAAGCGGCTACATCGGCGCATTCCGCAACGTCGCCAAAGAATTTGGCCTGACGGCAGAGCCCGACCTCAACGCCATTTTCAAAATTCCGGGCGCGCTCGACGGCGCCGGCGACGACTTCGATGAGGAGACCGAAAAAGCCGTGCTCGCCAAGCTGGACGATGCGGTCAAGCGCCTGGACGCCATGCGCGCCGAGGAGGGCAAGGGAATCGACCGCCAGTTGCGCGGGCACATGCAGCGCCTGCTCCAGGCCACCCAGGAAATCGGGAAACATCGCGCCGCGGTCTCGCATGCCTACCTGGAGAAAATGCAATTGCGCATGCAGGAATTGATCGGCGCCCACGCCGACCACGAACGCATCCTTCAGGAAGCCGCGCTGCTGGCCGAGCGCAGTGACATCCGCGAGGAGTTGGTCCGCATGGAAACGCACGTCCAGCACTTCCTGGGACTGCTCGACCAGAGCGGCGAAATCGGCAAGAAGCTCGACTTCCTGCTCCAGGAAATGGGCCGCGAGGCGAACACGCTGATGTCCAAGACCTCCGGCGTGGCCGGCGAAGCCTTGCGCATCACCGAAGTCGGACTGGGCATGAAGGCTGAAATCGAAAAATCTCGCGAACAGGTGCAGAACGTCGAATGAGCGGCATCCTGTTCATCATTTCCGCGCCCTCCGGGTCCGGCAAGAGCACGCTCACCAACGAACTCCTCACGCTGGTTCCCGGCCTTAAATTTTCCATCTCCTACACTACGCGTCCGCCGCGCGGAAGCGAGCAAACCGGCCGCGAATATTTTTTCGTTTCCAAGGAGGAATTCGAGGAGATGGTCCACCGCGGCGAATTCCTCGAGTACGCCTGCGTTTTCGGCCATTACTACGGAACCGCCAGGCGCTTCCTCGACGACGCCCGCAACACCGGTCGCGATTTGGTGCTCGACATTGACGTGCAGGGCGCGGCGCAGGTCGCGAAAATGCCGGAGGCGGTCAGCATTTTTATCCTGCCGCCATCGCGCGAGGTTCTGGAGTTTCGACTCCGCAATCGCAGCCACACCGAGCACATGGATTCTGAAGAGGTTATCCGGCGCCGCCTGGAGGGCGCGCGGAAAGAGATTGAGAATTACCGGAACTATGACTATATTCTTGTGAACGACCGCCTGGAACAATCCATCGCCCAGCTGAAGGCAATCGTGGCGGCTGAGCGCCTGAAGCGCTCGGGGACGAAGCCTTCCGCGGATCAAGCCGGCGTGCTGGCCGCAGCCGAAGGATCATTGCTGCCCAACGTTCGTCCGCGCGCCGAGCAGATTCTGGCCTCCTTTGAACGGCCGGGAATGGACACGAGGTGAAGGTACAATGAAGTTGATGGAAGGCTTCGACAGCAACTATCGATACATCCTGGTGGCGGCTCGCCGGGCGCGCCAGATCCAGTCCGGTGCGCGGCCCATCGTCAGCACCAATTCGCGCAAGCCGTGCCGCATTGCCCAGGACGAGATCAAGGCGGGCAAGGTGAAATGGTTCATCCCCGAGGTGCCGAAGTCGCCGGTTGCGGTCGCCGAAGAGTTCTTCGAGAAAGCCATTACAGCAGAGAAATGACGGCGTGTGCTCGGCCCCGGTGCGTGCGATCGCAACCAAGGATCTGCTGGGGTCGCTCGCGCATCGAATAGTTGGTTCAGTTGCCGCAGCGAGTCAGCTTGGCTGACAGCTGACGGCCAAGCGGGGCCCCCGCGGCGCGCCGATTTTGCGCGGCGTGGGGTGCCTGAAAGCTGAAAGCTGCATGCGAATCGCGCTGGGTGTCAGCGGCGGAATCGCGGCTTACAAGGCGGCGGAAATCCTTCGCCTCCTGCAAGACCGCGGCGTCAAGGTGCAGGTCGTCATGACCCGCGCCGCCCAGGAATTTGTACGTCCCCTCACCTTTGCCGCCCTGTCCGGCGAAAAAGTCATTACCGAGATGTTTGCCCGCGAAGGCGGCGAGCCCAACGTCGAGTCCGCCATCGAGCACATCGCTGTCGCCGAGCGCATTGACGCCCTGCTGGTTGCGCCCGCCACCGCCGACATCCTTGCCAAGTTTGCCCACGGTATTGCCGACGATTTCCTCTCCACGCTCTTCCTCGCCACCCGCGCGCCCGTGATCGTCGCGCCGGCAATGAATGTCAACATGTGGAGTAACCCGGCCACACAGGAGAACCTGGCGACGCTGCGCAGCCGCGGCGTGCGCGTGGTCGCACCCGGCAGCGGATACCTGGCGTGCGGCATGGTTGGCCCCGGCCGCTTGGCGGAGAACGAAGCCATCGTCGCCGCGACCCTGGAAGCGCTGGGAGCAGCGCAGGATTTTGCCGGCCAGACTGTGCTCATCACCGCCGGGCCGACACGCGAGGCGATTGATCCCGTGCGCTACATCAGCAATCGTTCCAGCGGCAAGATGGGATACGCGCTGGCGCAAGCGGCGCTTCGCCGCGGCGCGCGCGTGCTGCTGGTCAGCGGGCCAACTGCGCTCAAGCCGCCCGATGGCGCGGAAGTGTTCCCGGTGGAGAGCGCCTCCGAGATGCACCAGGCCGTAATGGAACATGCCGCCGGCGCCAACATCATCATCAAGGCTGCCGCCGTCGCCGACTACCGCCCGAAAAAAACTTCGGTACAGAAATTGAAGCGGCACGATTTCCTGCGCGAGGGTGTGCAAGGCCAGGGTTACGCCCAGCTCGATCTGGAGCCTACGCCGGATATCGCCGCTGAACTGGGCGCGCGCAAGCACGACCAGATCGTGGTCGGCTTCGCGGCCGAAACCGAAAACGTGCTGGAAAACGCGCGCAAGAAGCTGGTGTCGAAAGGCCTGGACGCCATCGTTGCCAACGACGTCTCGCAACCCGGGATCGGAATGGATTCCGACCGCAACGCCGTCACCATCATCACCGCCTCCGAAGTGGTGGACGTGCCCGAAGCGACCAAGGCCGAAGTCGCCCAGCGCATTCTCGACGCCATCGTTCGCTTGCGGACTCAGCGGACTTCGCCCGCCGCGAAACCATAAGCTCACCACGGAGGCACTGAGGCGCGGAGCAGAAGAATTAAGAATTTAAGAAGTCAGAAGTAAGAATGAATTCCCGACACGGCCGTTCATTCTTCATTCTGACTTCTTGATTCTTCATACCTCGGTGTCTCCGTGCCTCGGTGGTGAAAAAGGGGTTCTCTGCGATAATCTGAACTCAATGCCCGCAAACCTTACTCCGGACCAGAGGCGCGCCCTCGCCGCCCGCGTGAACTACTACCGCGACTTGGGCATATACGATTTCTATCGTCGCGAATCCGATGTGGCGCGGGCGCCCTCGCCCGCGGAAACTGTGGCAGACGCACCCGATGTGGCACACGCGCCCTCGCGTGTGCGTGAAACAATTGCCGCTCCCGAACTCGAGAAAGTAGCCACCGATCCCGCCGCCGCGCTGCGCATCATCCGCGAAGAACTCGGCGAAGACTGCACCCGTTGCAAGCTGCACAAGCAAGGCCGCAAGCAGATCGTCTTCGGCGTCGGCAACCCGCGCGCCGAGCTGATGTTCATCGGCGAAGGCCCCGGCGCCGACGAAGACCAGCAGGGCGAGCCCTTCGTCGGCCGTGCCGGCCAGTTACTCAACAAGATGATCGAGGCGATGGGCCTGAAGCGCTCCGACGTTTATATCGCCAACGTCGTCAAGTGCCGCCCGCCGGGCAATCGCACCCCGGAACGCGACGAATGCGAAACCTGCATGCCTTTCCTCATGCGCCAGGTCGAGGCCATCAGCCCCAAGGTGATAGTCGCGCTCGGCGCCGTCGCCGCCAAGAACCTGCTGCAGATGAATTCATCGATGGGCGAGATGCGCACGCGCTCCTACGATTTCCGCGGCGCCAAGCTGTTTGTCACCTACCATCCCGCATATTTGTTGCGCGACCCGCGCCAGAAATCGGAAGCGTGGAAGGATTTGCAGCAAGTCATGAAATACCTGGGGCTGAAGGTTCCTGCGAAGGGCAGCAATTAGCGATTAGCTCTTAGCTGGCCGAGATTACCGAAGACCGATAACCGACAACCTCTAATCGCTAATTGCTAATCGCTCCTCATTCGCTAAACTCAATCCAACTCATGGCTGAATACTGCGACGTCGCGCTGCCCGTGCCGCTGGAGGCGAACTTCACCTATCGCCTCAACGGCGCCATGCCGGTGATTGGCGGGCGCGTCATCGTGCCGTTCCGCGAGCAACGATTGCCGGGCATTGTGGTGGCGCTGCACGATACTCCGCCCAAGGTCACAGCGAAGAACGTCCTCACGGTTCTCGACGCGTCGCCGGTGCTCGATCCAGAACTGATGAAGCTCGGCCAGTGGATCGCCGATTATTACGTTGCGCCATTGGGCGAGGTTTTCCGCACCATGCTGCCGCTGGGCGCCGAATTCCGCCGCGCGCGCGGCTATCGCCTCTCCGACCGTGGCATGGAAGCGCTGCACCAGTCGGCTACGCTCGGCTCGTCATTGCGTTCCCCGAAATCCGCCGAGGACCAAGCGCAGGAGATCGCCGTCCTCAACCACCTCCTCGACCGCGACATAGTCCGCGAAGAATCCCTGCGCCCCGCCACCCGCGCCACGCGGGA
>DASWAR010000251.1:0-9258 GCA_036391015.1 Terriglobales bacterium | reverse complement strand
GTACAAACGGCCGTGGCTGGAACAACGGCTGAGGAAGTGGTTTTTCACCAGTGTGCTGCACGACCGCAAGGGGCTGGAGCGCTGGGCGCGGCTGCTGCGGATCTACCAGCGGTCAGGATTGCAGACGCTGGCGCGCGCCAGCGGCGTGCTCAAGGTGCTGGGATTGGAGAAAGTGGAAGCACTGGCGCCGAAGGTGGACAGCGAATTTTTCTTTACTCAGACCGGCAGGATGCGCCACGGCGAGGGGGAAATCCGCGGCCGGGTGCTGTTTCACATGGGATGCATCGCCAGCGTTGCCTTTTCCCGGTTGAACGAAGCCACGGTGCGGGTGCTGAACAAGAACGGCTACGACGTTTTCATCCCGCAAGGTCAGCGCTGCTGCGGGGCGCTGCAGGCCCACGCCGGATATCGCGAGGAGGCGCAGAAGATGGGGCGGCGAAATATCCGCGCCATGCTGGAGCCGTCGCCGGATGCCATCGTCACCAACTCCGCCGGTTGCGGCGCCATGATGAAGGAATATGGCGAGCTGCTGGCAGACAATCCGAAGTATGCGGATCGGGCACGCGATTTCGGATCGAAGGTGAAGGACATCACCGAGTTTCTTGCCGCGGCGGGATTGCGCCCGCCCAAACGTCCGCTGCAGGCTCGCGTCACCTACCAGGATCCCTGTCACCTGGCCCATGCCCAGAAGGTGCGGTCGGCGCCGCGCGAGCTGCTGAAGGCGCTGGGCGCGGAGTTGGTGGAGATGGCGCATCCCGATTATTGCTGCGGCAGCGCCGGAACCTACAACGTGACCCAGAACGAACTCTCCACGAAAATCCTCGAGCAGAAGATGGACGAGGTGACGGACACGCGAGCCGAAATCATCGCCACCGCCAATACCGGGTGCATGCTGCAATTGCGCGCCGGGATCAAAGCGCGCGGGCTGAAGACGCGCGTCGCACACGTCGTCGAGTTGCTGAATGAGGCGTACTGAAAGTGGCTGGCGCCCGGTGGCCGGTTAAAGCACTTTTGCTGCTTTGGCAACATCCTCCACGCCCAAAATGATGAGGGCGCGCTCGCTGCCTTTGACGATCGAGCCATAAGCATAGAGGACATTGATGCCGCCGTCGGCGAGCTTGCGGGTGGTGCGGCCGAGGGCGCCGGGCCGGTCGGTGACGCGAATGGCGAGGGCCTCTTCTTCGCCGTACGGAAGATTCATGGAATCCAAAACCTTGCGCGCGGCGGCGTGCGGCACGGCAACCAGGCGGATCCGGCCGCCGGGCTGATCGTAAGCCGCCATAATGGCGGTGATGTTGACCGCCTTTTTCGCCATCTCTGAACAAATGGTGGCGAGCGTGCCGGGCTTGTGCTCGGCCTGGATGAGCAGTTGGGTGATGCGCGCCATAAAGACTCCAGTGGCCAGTGTTCAGTGGTCAGTGGCCAGTCGTTGGAATTGGGGTACCCGGTGAACTGACAGCTTTATACCTGATATCACTGGCCACTGACCACTAGCCACTGACCACTCTTCCTCACGCCGCCTTGGTCATGAGCGCATCATGCAGCAATTTGGCCAAGTCGTCAGGGTCGCTGATGGGAGGCTGGCAGGTGAAGTTGGAGCAGAGAATCGCCGTCGATTTGCCGTCCTTGACCGCGGGTATGTTGGGCACAACTTGGGCGAGCGCCGGAGGAAGATTCTGCGGCGCGACGGCGCTGTCGCTCACCTTGAGCACTGCCTTGTTCACCGCGAACGGCGCAACCGCGGCGGCATAAAGCTCGCGGGCGCGCTCGTCGTTGCCCACCACCACCACCTGCGTGTGGCCCTCCAGAAGCCACACGGCAGCCAACGCATAGGTAGCGGCGAACATCCCGTATTGTTCTGCTATTCCAGCGAATACTTCAAGCGTATCTTCAGCTTTTTCGCGGTAGCCTTTTTCGTTGGTGTAGGCGTGCATGCGGAAGAGCGCGATGGCGGCGGCGGAATTTCCGGCGGGCGTTGGCGAATCCTGGAACGGCTTGCGGCGGGCACTGAGCGCACCGAGGGCGGCGTGGCTTTCGGAATCGAAAAAGCCGCCGGAAGTCTGGTCGTAAAAGCGCGCCATCATGGCGTCCACGATCTTGCGCCCGAAATTGAAATAGCTGAGGTCGGCGGTTGCCTCGTAGGCGTCCAGGCAGGCGAGCGCGGCAAAGGCGTAATCCTCGAGCATGCCCGGAACATCGTGCGGGGCGGCTTGCGGGTCGGAGTAGGCGATCACGTGCTTCAGGCCGCCTTCCGCGGTGAATCCCTGGGAGAGGATGCGGTCCAGCGAGCGCAGGGCAAAGTGGCGCGCGTCTTCCAGCGAGAGCACGCGCGCGGCATCGAGGTAGGCGGAAATGCAGAGCGCGTTCCAGCCGACGTAAACCGTCTTGTCAACGAACGGTGTGGGGCGCGTGAGGCGCGCGGCGTAAAGTTTTTCTTTTGCCGAGTCGAGCACCCCGGAGACGCGGTCGCGCTGCATGCCGAGACGGACGGCGATCTCTTCCACCGAGGCGCGCACGAAGAGCACGTTCTTGGCGGCGTTATGGTGCATCTCGCCGACCTCGTGGATGTCGTAGTAAAGCTGCGCGACCTTGAGTTCGTCGTCGCCGAGCGCGGCGCGGGCCTCGTCCAGGGTCCAGGTGAAGTAGTCGCCGTCATCGTCGAGATTAATGTCGGCATCCTGGGAAGCGTAGAAGCCGCCCTCGACGCGGTCGCTCAGCCACGCATCCATCCAGCGGATGATGTCGCGGGCCACGGCGGCGAAGAATGTATTGTCGGTCGCCTGGTAGCCGTGGACGTAGTTCTTCAGCAGCTCCGAATTGTCGTAGGACATTTTCTCGAAGTGCGGCACCACCCAGCGCTCGTCTACCGAGTAACGATGGAAGCCGCCGGCAAGCTGGTCGTAGACGCCGCCGCGCGCCATGTGCTCCAGCGTGCTGCTGATCACCTCGCGCAAGCTCTCGTCGCCGGTACGCGCGTAGAGGTGGATGATGAGGTCCATGCTCGACGGGTGCGGAAACTTGGGCGCGCTGCCGAAGCCGCCGTTGTCGTGATCGAAGATTTTGAGGGCCGAGGCAATCACCGCGCGCACCAGGGTGGGCGGCACGCTGCCGCTACGCCCGGCGAACGACTCGGCGTGGCTGATGCCGTTGAGCACCAAGTCGGCCTGCTGCAGCACTTCGTCGCGCTTGGCGCGGAAAGCGTCGGCAATGGCCATGAGCACTCGCTTGAAGCCGGGGCGTCCCCCCTGGTCGTCGGGCGGAAAATAAGTTCCACCGTAAAACGGTTTGCCTTGCGGCGTCAGGAACGCGGTGAGCGGCCAGCCACCCTGACCTGTCATGGCCTGCACGGCGGACTGGTAGCGGCTGTCAATGTCGGGACGCTCGTCGCGGTCCACTTTTACGGCGATGAAGTTCTCATTCACGATGCGCGCCACTTCCGGATCGTCATACGACTCGCGGTCCATGACGTGGCACCAGTGACACCACACCGCGCCGATGTCGAGCAGCATGGGCTTGTTCTCGCCCTCGGCGGCCGCAAACGCTTCCTCGCCCCACTGATGCCAGCGGATGGGCTGGTGCATGGCGGAACGCAAATACGCGGATGAAGCCTGGGCGAGGGAGTTCACAGCATCATGTGACATGGCAGTGGTTAGACTACTCCGTTGCCGGGCAGGATGCGAAAAGCAGTACCGAGTACCGAGTACTGAGTACCGAGTCCGGAGATTCGATCTGACGCTCAGTACTCGGTACTCGGTACTAGGAACTCATCAACTGCCGCGCGACGTCCGCGTACAAGTCCACCGCCGTCAGCAGTTCTTTCTTCTCGACATGCTCGTCGGCAGTGTGGGCGACGTGGATGGAGCCGGGGCCGAGCAGCAGTGGTTCGCCCCAGTTGGTGAGCGCGGGGATGTCGGTGGCGAAGGCGGCGATCATGGTGGGGATGCCATCGAGCGTACGCAGGCGGACAAAGGGCAGCTCCAGTCCCCACTCCACGCGCACCAGCGGCTCGGCGGCGGCGACAATCTGGCGCTTCAGTTCGTCGGATGGGCCGATGGTGCGGTACATGAGCTCGGCATGGGCGTAGTCGGGAATGACGTTGGGAGCGCGGCCGCCATCAATCAGTCCGATATTGAGTGTCGAGGGGCCGAACTCCTCATCGCGCGGCAGAGGAATGCGGCGGACACGGTCGAGAGCGTCGAGCAGCTTTTCGATCGCCGACTCGCCCAGCTCCGGATAGGCGGAGTGCGCCATGCGTCCTTCGGCAAATAATTCCAAGCGGACCGCGCCTTTGGTCGCTTTGGCGAGACGATTGTCAGTGGGCTCGCCGTCGATGAGGAAGCGGCCGCCGGCGGGATGCTGGTTGGCGTATTTCGCGCCCGCGCTGTTGCGCTCTTCGCCGACCACGAAAAGCAGCCCGGCAGCCAGGCCGTCGTGGCGGAGTTTTTCGGCGGCTCCGATCTGCGCCGCGATGATCCCCTTGGCGTCGCACGCGCCGCGGCCGTAGATGCGGGTTCCGTCCTCGCGCGAGGCAAAGAACGGCGGCACCGTGTCCATGTGCGTCGAAAAGAAGACTGCGGGACGCGCCTGGTTCGGCGGGACGGCGTACACGTTGAAACGGTTCGGTTCAACCGTGTCGAGGCGCGTCTCGTAGCCGAGATCGCGCAGGCAGCGGTGGAGAAACTCGCCCACCGCGCCCTCGTTGCCGGTGACCGACTCGATGTCCACCAATTGCCGCGTTAAGGCGCACACGTCCATGCGCAATGAGGATAACAGTTTCAGTTTCGGTTTCAGTGCGGTTGGCCCACCCTTGTCCCGCCCTGGTCCGGTAGTCACGCGCGCTGCGGCTACAATGCTGCGGTGACGCAATCCAGCTCCATTCAATCCTTGTTTCTCGAAGGTCCGGTGGGGCGGTTGGAAGCGCTCCTCAATCAGGGAGCGCCCGCGGCAACCCACGCCGCGCTGGTGTGCCATCCGCATCCGCTGTTCGGCGGAACCATGCACAACAAGGTCGTGTTTCACACCATGAAGGCGCTGAGCGGATTCGGATTTCCGGTGCTGCGCTTCAATTTTCGCGGCGCCGGGTTGAGCGAGGGCACCCACGATGAGGGCCGCGGCGAGGTCGAGGACACCAAGACGGCGCTACGCTGGCTCGAGGAGCGATTCCACCTGCCTGTCGTGTTTGCCGGATTCTCCTTTGGGGCGGCGACGGGACTGCGCGCCGCGTGTCCCGATCCGCAAGTGGATGCGCTGATCGCTCTGGGCATGCCGGTGCGCGTGGACGATCGCAGTTACGGGTTCAAATTTCTTTCCGAGTGCACCAAGCCCAAGCTGTTGGTCAGCGGCGGGCACGACCAGTTCGGGCCGCGTCACGAATTGGAGCAGTTGGTAGCGCGCGTGGCGGAACCGAGGAAGCTGGTGATCATCGAGGGCGCGGACCATTTCTTTTCCGGACACCTGGCGGAGATGAAGCGGGCGATCGAGGAGTGGGTGCGGGAGACAGTTTCCAGTTTCTAGTTTCTAGTTTCTGGTTTCAAAAATCGGTTCTTGGGAAGGGCACGGCTTCAGCCGTGCCGTCCGGAGCCAGGAAAATTCTGGGCTTTAGCCCCTGAGGGAAGGGGCACTTGAAACTGGAAACTGGAAACTGGAAACTATGAAGATGGCGTCCGAGCAAGAGCGCAGCGCGGGTGAATGGCGGCTGAGTGCGCGCGAGGTTTTCCAGGAAGCGCTGGCACAGAGCACCATCCGGCAGGCCTTCGCCCGCCATGTGAACCACGAACGCGGAGTGCTGCGCGTCTGCGATGACCTGTATGCGATGTCGGCGTACCCTCGCGTCTCGGTGATTTCCATCGGCAAGGGCGCGCACAGCATGGCCGAGGCGCTGGTGGAGCAGGTGGGCGCGAGCCTGGACGGGATCGTCGCCGGTTCCACCGATCCGGTCACGCAACTGCGCGGGTTCCGCTATTTCCGCGGCGGCCACCCGATGCCCAACCCCGAATCGCTGGCCGCGGGCCGGGCGATCCTGCGCTACGTCGAACATCAGCCGCCGCAAGCACTGGTGATTTTCCTGATCAGCGGTGGCGGGTCGGCGTGCGTGGAATACCCGATTGACGATGCCATCTCGCTCGACGATATCGTCAAGACCTACCAGGTGCTGGTCCATTCCGGCGCGCCCATCGCGGAGATCAACGCCATCCGCAAGCACCTGTCGGGAATTAAGGGAGGCCGGCTGGCGAGGGCGGCGGCGCCGGCACAACAGGTGTCCATCATGGTCTCCGACGTGCCCGACAAAGCGCTGGACTCGCTGTCGTCGGGGCTGACGATGCCGGATTCCACCACCGTCGAGGATTGTTACCGCATCGCCGAGCGCCATGGAATGGTGAAAAAATTTCCGCCGGCGGTGCGTGAGCTGTTCACCAAACGCATTCTGGAGGAGACGCCGAAGTCGGACGACGCGGCCTTCGCCAGGGCGCGCTGGTGGCCGGTGCTTTCCAATACCTCAGTCCTGCAATCGGCGGCAGCGAAGGCTGCGGCGCACGGCTTCACTGTGGAAGTGGACAACTCCTGCGACGATTGGGATTACGCCAAAGCGGCTGATTATCTGTTGAACAAATTGCGCAAGCTGCGGCAGGGCGCGTCGCGGGCGTGCATCGTCTCCGGCGGAGAAGTGACGGTGAAGGTGAAGGCGAAGCACGGCGCCGGCGGGCGCAACTCGCATTTCGCGCTCTATTGTGCGGAAAAAATTGCGGGAGAGAACATCACCGTGCTCAGCGCCGGGACCGACGGCATTGACGGCAACAGCGCCGCTGCGGGAGCGGTCGCCGACGGCACCACGCTGCAGCGCGCCCAGGCGCTGGGACTGAACGCGGCGAAGTCGCTCGCCGGCTTCGATGCATTCCCCTTCTTCGACCGGCTTGGCGATGCGATTGTCACCGGGCCGACGGGGAATAATCTCAGGGATCTCAGGGTGCTGATGGCGTGGTAGCAGGAGTTGGTAGTTAGGAATTAGGAGTTGGCGATCAGCAACCGCCGGTGTGGCATGAATGCGAACGTCGCCTGCGGCGAATACAGACACTCCGGCTAACTACTAACTACCAACTACTAACTCCTGTTCTTAGTCCAGCCGCACACCCCGGTGCGAATTCCAGGCGATGCTGGGGAAGGTCTCGGGAAAACTCGCCGGCTGTTCCTCGACCGGCTTGGCCTGTACCGGAGGATGGCAGAAGCACGGATGATCGCTTGTGTACTCGGTGTTGCAGTACGGGCACCGCATGGATTTACTCCGCCGCCGCGAATACGTCACCACCTGCAGGCGGCTTGCTAGATGGGATTGTGGGCGCGGTAGAGCGAAGAAGGGAAACGCATAATTTTGATGGCGGTAATAAGCAAAAGCAGTGGTTACGCTTTAGTAACTATTACCACGGAAATTTTGCAGCACGCGCAAAAACCGTGAATTTAAGCGGCTCCGGCTAATTGCTAATTGCTAACTGCTAATAGCTCACTCAAACACCTGCGTCACACCCTCCTGTAACACCAGCACCCGGTCTTCGATGCCGTGCTTGCGGGATTCGGCGGCCAGGAACTTCAGCGGCTCGTCCATGGGCTCGTGGGAGAGCCGGAAACTGCCGTAGTGCATGGGAACCATGTAGCGGGCGCGCAGGTCGAGAAAGGCGCGCACGGCGTCGGCGGGCGAGGTGTGCACGTTGCGGAACGACGGCGGTTCGTAGGCGCCGATGGGCAACATGGCGAGCTCGGGGCGGAGGCGCTCGCCGATTTCGCGGAAGCCGGGAAAATAGGCTGTATCGCCGGCGTGGTAGAGGGATTCCTGCCGCGAGCGGATGACGTAGCCCCCGAATCCGCGATGCATGTCGCTCACAATGCGCGCGCCCCAGTGCCGCGAAGGCGTATGCGCCACGCTGATGCCGTCGTGGTGGTACTCGCCCCACCAGTCGAGTTCGATGATTTCGCGGAAGCCGAGGTCGGAGACCAGGTCCCCGACATGGCGCGGGACGACAATCACGGGAGCGGGTTTACGCAGCCGCTGGGTATGGCGGACCAGTGCGCGCAACGACGGGCGATGCAGGTGGTCGAAATGAGCGTGCGTCACCAGCACCAGATCCAGTGGCGGCAGGTCCCTGATCCTCAGGCCGGGCTGGCGCAGCCGCTTGAGCACGAACAGCCAGCGCGCGAAGTTCGGGTCAATGATGAGATTGAGCCCGGCAATTTGGAGGAAGAAACTGGAATGGCCGATGAAGGTGAGGCCGAGCTGGCCCTTGTGGGTCAGGACGGGCTTGCCGGGCTCTCCGGTGCGGCGCGTCAGCACGGAATGGCGCACCAGCTTGCTGAACTGGCGGGCGCGTCGGCGGAGAGGGACATTGATCATTCACCTATTAGACGCAGCGCGGGGCGGGAATGATGCGGAAGAGAGTTTTGAGTTGTGAGTTTTGAGTTCTGAGCGTGCAGTTTTGGCATGTTTGCAAGGCGCGCTAAACTCACAACTCAGAACTCACAACTCACAACTCACAACTTTGTATAATCACCTGCTGTTCTTTGCGAGGCCGACATGCGAGTAGCGTTTCTGGGATTGGGGATCATGGGGCGCCCGATGGCGGCGAACCTGGTCAAGGCGGGGCACGAGGTCTCGGTGTGGAACCGCTCGGCCGGGAAGCAGGTGGATGGTGCGCGGGTGGCGGTCAGCCCGGCGGAGGCGGCGCGCGGCGCCGAAGTGGTGTGGACGTGCGTCTCGGACACGGCCGCGGTGGAGCGGGTCTTATTCTCAGCCGACGGCGTGGAGAGCGTACTCGCGCCGGGAATGATCATCGCCGATTCCAGCACCATTGCGCCTTCAGCGACCCGCAAATTTGCCGAGCGGGTGCGCGCCCGCGGCGCGGATTACGTGGACGCGCCCATGACGGGATCGAAAGTGGCAGCCGAGAGCGGACAACTGATCTTCATCACCGGCGGGGAAGAGGCGACGCTCGTGCGCCTGGAGCCGTTGTTCAATGCGATGGGGAAGAAGGTGCTGCACATGGGCCCGACGGGACACGGGCAATCGGCAAAGCTGGGCGGAAACCTGATGATCTCGATGATGTTCGAGGGCTTCGCCGAGGCCCTCACGCTGACCAGCAAATTGGGCGTGCCGCGCGAGCGCTTCATGGAGTTGGTGAACGCGTCCATGATCCGCTCCGGCGTGTCCGACTACAAGGCGCCGTTCGTCCTGCGCCATGATTTCTCGCCCAACTTTCCGCTCCGCCTCATGCA
>DASWAR010000250.1:0-3227 GCA_036391015.1 Terriglobales bacterium | reverse complement strand
TTCACTTGCTCCGTTCGCCGGAACTCGATTGCATTCAGATCCTCCAATTACAAATCGCCATTACTGGTTCTGGCCAACACAGAAGAGCTTGCGATGACGGCACCATGGTCTCCACTTGTGATCAAGGCGTCGGGGAACCTCCCAACCGCTTCCGCGAACATTGAAGCATGCTTCCTGTTGCGTGACTTTCCTCAAAAAAGCGTGACAACCAAGCAAAGTCCGACTCGGCCGTTCGGAATGAAAGTTGGGCGCAACGACCCCTGCCCATGCGGAAGTGGAAAGAAGCATAAGAAGTGCTGTGGTCGGGGAGCCTAGGCGGTTGCCCCACCCTTGTCTCGCCCCATGTAGCCTGCCCAGAGCTCAGTAGAAGGGGCGAAGCGTGAGGATTTTCTGAAACTGAAACTGAAACTCCCTACGCGTTCACCCCGCAGCACTTCTTGTATTTCTTCCCTGAGCCGCAGGGGCAGGGATCGTTGCGGCCGACCTTGGCGCCGGAGCGCACCCGCTGCTGCACCGGCTGGTACTCTCCCGAGCCTGCCATGCGCGCCTGCTCCAGTTCCTTGCGCTTGCGCCGCTGGAAAGCTTCTTCGAGTTCGTCCACCGAGGTGGCTGCTGCGCGGCGGCGCCGTCCTGCGCCGTCGCCGCCATCGCCGCCTGCTTCGATAGTCACAGCCGGCGCAGTAGGCTCAATCACCTGCATCAGGTACAGATACCGGACCGTCTCTTCCTCGAAGCGCGCCATCATCAATTCGAACATATCGAAGGATTCGCGCTTGTACTCCACCAGAGGATCGTGCTGGCCGTAGCCGCGCAGCCCGATTCCTTCCTTCAGGTGGTCCATGTTGAGCAGGTGGTCTTTCCACTGCTGGTCAAGAACGCTCAACATGATCATGCGCTCGTGGTAGCGCATCTGCTCCACTCCGATGAGCTTTTCCTTGGCTTCGTAACGCTGCTTGAGTTTTTCGAAGACGGCGTCGCCCAGTTCCTGGCGATTCAGCGATTCCGGCTTCACACCTTCGGCGAGAATATCCACGCCAAAGCGGGTGAAGACTTCGTTCTTCAGGCCCTTGATGTCCCAATCGTCGGGGTGGACGTCTTTCCCGACGTACTTGTCGAGCAGTTCGCTGAGAATGCCGGCAACATAGTCTTCGAGGATCAGGTCCTTCTGGTCCAATCCCTCCAGCAACTGCCGGCGGAGGCTGTACACCGCCTCGCGCTGCTTGTTCATCACGTCATCGTATTCCAGCAGGTGTTTGCGGGCTTCGAAGTTCTGGGCTTCCACCGCCTTCTGCGCCGCTTCGATGCGCCGTGTAATCATGCGCGACTCGATGGGGACGCCTTCTTCCATGCCCAGCCGCTGCAGCAGCGTGGACACCCATTCCTTGGCGAAGATGCGCATCAGGTCGTCTTGCAGCGAGAGGAAGAAGCGCGATTCGCCGGGGTCGCCTTGGCGTCCGGCGCGGCCGCGCAACTGGTGGTCGATGCGCCGCGCCTCGTGCCGCTCAGTCCCGAGAATGAATAAACCGCCGACGTCGACGACCTGGTCGTGCTCCTTGTCGGTTTCCAATTTGTAGCGCGCGAACGCTTCATTCCACTGATCGAGTGGCGCTTCGAACTCCGTGCCCTGGTAGTAGAACTTGGTCGTCTCCTCGCTGGTGGGTGCGGCTTCCACCTCGCCGCCGACTTCGTGCAACGGACGCGCGATTCCCTTCTTGACCAGTTCCTGCTTGGACATGAACTCGGGGTTGCCGCCGAGCAGAATGTCGGTGCCGCGGCCGGCCATGTTGGTGGCGATGGTCACCATGCCGAAACGGCCCGCCTGCGCCACGATCTCGGCTTCGCGTTCGTGGTACTTGGCGTTCAGCACTACATGTTTCACGGCGCGCTTCTTGAGAATCTCCGCCAGCCGCTCGGATTTTTCAATCGACGTGGTGCCCACCAGCACCGGTTGGCCTTTCTGGTGCAATTCCTCGATGTGGTCGGCCACCGCCTTGTATTTCTCCGGCTCGGTGCGGTAAACGACGTCGGCATTCTCCAGCCGGCGCAGCTCTTTGTTGGTGGGGATGACCAGCACTTCCAGCTTGTAGATTTTGTCGAACTCGGGCGCTTCCGTTTCCGCCGTACCGGTCATGCCGGCCAGTTTTTTGTACATGCGGAAGTAGTTCTGGAAGGTGATGGTCGCCAGCGTCTGATTCTCGCGCTCGACTTTGACGTTTTCCTTGGCTTCGACCGCCTGGTGCAGGCCATCGCTCCAGCGGCGGCCGGGCATCAGGCGCCCGGTGAATTCGTCAACGATGAGCACCTCGCCGTCCTTGACGACGTATTCGACGTCGCGCTTGTAGAGCGCGTGCGCCTTGACCGCGGTCTCGACGTGGTGCTTGAGGTCCCAGTTTTCCGGGTCGGCGATGTTGGTGATCCCGAGCAGCTTCTCGACTTTTTCCCAGCCCGCGTCGGAGATGGTGATGGTCTTGTGCTTCTCATCCACCACGTAGTCGCCGGTGAGGATCTTGGCCTCGCCCTGCGCCTGGTCGATCTCTTCGCCCTTCTCCAGCTTGGGAATGATCTTGTTGACTTTGTAATATTTGTCGGTGGATTCCTCGCTGGCGCCGCTGATGATAAGCGGGGTGCGCGCTTCGTCAATCAGGATGGAATCCACTTCGTCCACGATGCCGAAGTTGTGCCCGCGCTGCACGCACTCGCGCACATCGAACTTCATGTTGTCGCGCAGGTAATCGAAACCGAACTCGTTGTTGGTCCCGTAGGTGACATCAGCCGCATAAGCAGCGCGGCGCTCGTCGTCATCCAGGTCGTGCACGATGACGCCAACCGACAGCCCGAGGAAGTTGTAGATCTTCCCCATCCACTCCGAGTCGCGCTTGGCCAGGTAATCATTGACGGTGACCACATGCACGCCGCGCCCGGGCAGCGCATTCAGGTACACCGGCAGGGTGGCGACCAGGGTTTTTCCCTCGCCCGTCTTCATTTCCGAAATCGTGCCGGCATGCAGCACCATGCCGCCGATCAACTGCACGTCGAAATGCCGCATGTTCAGCGTTCGCCGGGCCGCCTCGCGAACCAAGGCGAACGCCTCGACCAATAGCCGGCTCAAAGGCTCGCCGCTTTTCGCCCGATATCGCAGCGAAAGGCTCGCTTTCCGAAGTTGCTCGTCGGTAAGCTGCTGCAAACCCGGTTCGAGGGCCGCGATTTTCGAGATCAGCCCCGCCCAA
>DASWAR010000249.1:0-6601 GCA_036391015.1 Terriglobales bacterium | reverse complement strand
TTGTGCCGCACCAGCACCGCGCCGTGCAGTTCCGGGGTGAAGGTGAAACTGCCGCTGCCCTGTCCCGGTCCTCCGCCGCCGGCGCCCTCCCAGATGCCCAGGAACGGCTGCCAGGCGGCCCAACGGTCTCTCGGCAATTCCTGGGCGACTGCCATGGTCGCGAACAGCACCAGGACAGCTACCATGCATCGGTGCACAAAGGCCTCCACCAAGACGGCGAATTATACGCGGAGCCACCGCAGAGCGCGCAGTAGTTGAATCCCGCCGCCGGGATGCGATAATCGCTGACTGTCGTATGCCAAGGGGGCGGAGAATGAAAGATACGCTGCGGCCGGGACTGACCCATGAGTTTCGCTTCCGCGTGCCGGAGAACAAGACCGTGCCGCATCTCTACCCGGAAGCGCCGGAATTCCAGGTGATGCCTCGAGTGCTGGCAACCGGTTTCATGGTTGGGCTGCTGGAATGGGCGTGCATACAGGCCATCAACCCGCACCTCGATTGGCCCAATGAACAGTCGGTCGGCACCGACGTGAAATTCAGCCACACTGCCGCGACCCCTCCCGGCATGAACGTAACGGTTCGCGTGAAATTGGAAAGTGTGGAGGGCCGCAAGCTTACTTTCTCCGTCAGCGCCGACGACGGCATTGACAAGATTACAGAAGGCACGCATGAGCGCTTCGTGATTGATGCCGGCAAGTTCAACAGCAAGCTGGCGGCCAAGGCAGAACGCGCCGCGGCGATGGGAGCCAAGTGAGAGCCCGAATCCAGGCCCGGCAATGATCCTCGACGCCATTCACCGCATCGCCAACCATCGCGAATCGCTATCGCGCCAGGACGCGCGCGCGGTGATGAGCGAAGTGCTGGCCGGGGGCGCAACCGACGTCCAGATTGCCGCGCTGCTGGTGGGGCTGCACATGAAAGGCGAGACGGTGGATGAGATCGTCGGTTTTGCCGAGGCCATCCGCGCCGCCGCCACGCCGCTTCCACTCACTAGGGATTCCGCGCTCGACGTCAGCGGCACCGAGCGTGACGCGCTGGTGGACACCTGCGGCACCGGCGGCGATGCCAGCGGAACCTTTAACATCTCCACCGCCACCGCGCTCTGCGTGGCCGGAGCGGGCGTACGCGTGGCGAAACACGGCAACCGCAGCGCCAGCTCGAAATGCGGCTCCGCCGATGTCGTCGAAGCTCTTGGCGTGGACATTACGCTGCCGCCGGCGCGGATCGCCGCCTGCCTGGAGCAGGTCGGAATCGCATTCCTGTTCGCGCCCGCGATGCATTCGGCGATGAAATACGTGCAAGCGGCGCGGCGCGAGCTACGCCTGCCCACGGTTTTCAACCTGCTCGGCCCGCTCACCAATCCGGCCAATGCTTCGGCCCAGGTGGTTGGCGTGTATTCCGCCGACCTGGTGGAAAAACTCGCGGAGGCTCTGGCGATGTTGGGATTGCGCCGCGCAATGGTGGTGCACGGCAACGACGGGCTCGACGAGATCACCATCACCGGCCCGACGCGAGTAGCGGAGATGCGGGACGGTAGCGTGCGCGCTTATGAAGTCACGCCGGAGGAGTTTGGGCTGAAGCGCGCGCCGCTGGAAGCCATCTCCGGCGGCGACGTGCAGGAAAACGCCTCCATCATCCACCACATCCTCGATGGGAAGGAATCCGCGCGGCGCGATGTCGTGCTGCTGAATACCGCCGCGGCGCTGGTCGCCGCCGGACGCGTGGCAACCATGCAGGACGGCATTCCGCGGGCCGCGTTTGCGCTCGATTCCGGCGCCGCTCGCGCCAAGCTCGACGCGCTGGTGCGCTTCACCACTGAAAAACCACAATAGAATCTGCGATTTCGCATGCTGAGGTGGTGGCCGCAGCCGACAGCTATTTTCAGCTTACCGGCACCTTCTGCATGTACTGCGCCACCTGGACTTGCCAACGCAATTCCTGCGTTATGCTGGTTTGCAACGCAGCCGCAGCCGCCGGTTCACCGTGCACCAGGTAGGTTTGCGACGGCGCATTTTGAAATGTGTGCAGCCATTCCAGCAGCTCCGGCGTGTCAGCATGATCGCTGAACTGCTCCAGCGCCGCTACTTGCGCGCGCACCGGGACGACTTCGCCGTACATCTTCACTTCCCGGGCACCGTTCTTGATGCTGGATCCGCGCGTTCCCGGCGATTGGAATCCGATGAATACCACCAGGTTCCGCGGGTCCGGCAGACGCTGCGTCAGGTGGTGCAGGATGCGGCCGCCGGTGCACATGCCGCTGGAGGACACGATGATCATCGGGTAGTGGCTGTCGTTGATCTTCTTCGATTCCGCCGGCGTGGTGTCGAAATAAAAACCGTCCCACGTCAGCGGCGAGCCGTAACGCGCGATGAGCTGCTTAGTTTCATCGCTGAACTCCTCCGTGTACTTCAGGAAAATGTTCACCGCATGGATGGCCATGGGGCTGTCGGTGTGTACCGGCACGCGCGGGATCTGGCCTGACTCCATCAGCTCCTTCACCATGAACAGCAGCTTTTGCGTGCGCTCGACGGCGAACGCTGGCACGATCACGCAGCCGCCGCGCTGCACCGTCTCACGCACCAGCCGCGCCAGTTCCGGGCGAGGATCGGTCGTGGGATGCAGCCGGTTGCCGTACGTCGATTCCATCACCAGCAGATCGGCGCTCTCGCCCTCCGTGGGACCGGAGTGCACCACGCGGCCGGGAGCGATTTGCGAATCGTGCACGCGGCCGATGTCGCCGGTGAACAATAACCGTCGCCCGCCCAGCGTGATCTCCACCATGGACGATCCGACAATGTGCGCCGCGTGGACGAAGCGGAACCCGAAGTCGGGAAGCAACTGTTGCGCTTGCCCGAAGTCCACCGGCCGGAAGACCTTCATGCAGTCCTCCGCCTCCTGCGAGGTGTACAACGGCAGCGCGGGCGTGTGCTTCGACGATTTGCGCTTGTTGTGAAACGCCGCGTCTTCTTCCTGGAGGTGTCCGGAATCGGGCAGCAGGATGGAGCACAAGTCAATCGTCGCCGGCGTGGCGTAGATCGGTCCCTGGAAGCCCTCCTTCACCAGCCTGGGAATCCAGCCGGAGTGGTCGAGGTGCGCGTGCGTAAGAATCACGGCATCCAGATCGCGCACCGGAATCGGAAGGTCCTGCCAATTGCGCTCGCGCCATTCCTTCTGGCCCTGGAAGAGCCCGCAATCGATCAGCACTTGAATGCCGTCACCGCCGCTGCCGTTATTGGAAGTGTTGATCAGGTGTTTGGAGCCGGTAACAACGCCCGCAGCGCCGAGGAACTGGATGTAGGCCAAGGAGACCTCCGAGGAAAGCGTGATTCTAACGGAAGCGATTAGCAATTAGCAGTTAGCAATTAGCGGGTGAATCTCGAACCACGCTTGGGGTCAACCCGGAACCGCGCTTGGCCAATCGCTAATTGCTAATCGCTAATCGCTACTTCGGCGCCACCGCCATCGCATTATTGTTCATGTTTGATTCCGGCACGCTGCCGTCATTGATCACGGCCTCGTTCGGCGCGGTCGGCACCTCGACCCGGTCCACCGCCTTGCTCTTCCCTTTCACCAGCATGCGCTTGGTGCGCTCGCCCCCCTCGGCGTGTACGAACACCGGCACTTCGGCCGCGGGGTCGCCATCGTTGGCAATGGTCACTGTGACCACGTACGTCCCGTTCAGCGTGGTACGCGGAAAAACCGAGTCCACGCGAAAATCCGGAAGGCCGCGATCGCGATAAAGCCAATCGTCGAAGAACCATTCCAGGTCGCGCTTCGCCGCCTGCTCAATCAGACGCGGCATGTACGCGGTATCCTTGTCCTCGAGCGGGCGATACTTCTTGAACGCCTGCTGCAGCGCGGCCTCGCCCACCATGTCGCGCAGCATCCACCAGACGTACATTGCCTTGACGCGGTACATGACCTCGTCAGTGGAGTTGATCAGGCCGGGCACAGTACGTGTGGCCCGCGTCTCTGACCCGGAGGTTTGCCCTGCTTCCGCGGCTTGCAGCGCCGGCAGGAAGTTATGCATATACGCCAGCGCGGCGGCGCGGCCGCCCTGTCGCTCCCGCTCCAGCGCCTGCGCGAAATGCGCCAGGCCTTCTTCGATCCACGGTCGCGGCGAACTGAACGATGCGTGCACCAACTGGTGCATCATGCGGAGCTGGATGGCGTTGCGGTCGGTCAACTCCAGCGGGGTAAACAGCATCGGGCCGCTTTCAAACGGCAAGTCGCCGATGTTGGGAAGTTGCACTACCTGGACCTTTGTCTTGGGCGCGCCGAACCACGCGGTGGCGAACGGCAAAACTTTTTCCGCCGCCAGCGCATATTCCTGCGCCGCCGGTGCTTGCGGCGGCAGGTGATACACGTTGGTATCGGACCGCGTGAGCGCCGTGTACTCGGCGACCGCAAAGGCCGGCACTGTCGTCGCGACCGGCGCGAAGGTGTACGCCGAGCATCCCATGTTCGTCGCCGCCTCCTCGCCCGCTCCCATGGCGTGCCGGGTGACGCCTTCAGCGCTGCCGTTGGCGATTGTAGTCAGAACGCTTTCGCCCACCCAGCAGAAATTCACGCGCATATTTGTATCGTGCTGCGATCTTTTCCAATCATCGAGCGCCGCAAATAGCGAGTTATCGGACACGCTCGCCGCCGGCAGCGAGACCGGATACCATGCGACGTAGCCGATGCCGCGCACTGCCGTCACCGGCTCCGCCACCTGGTCCCAGTCGCTGTGTGTCGCGGTTTCGGCGGGCACTCCGATGCGCGTCAGCCGGGTTGTGTCCGGCGCAATCTCGCCCGCATAGCCGAGGTCGAGTTCCAGGGTTCCCTTGGGCTGCACCGCGGATGGCAGCGTCACCACGGCTTCGGTGACCGCGCCCGTGTGATCGATGTCGGTGGTGTACGGCGCCGCGACATACGGCAACGCTTTCCCGTCCAACTCGATCAGCCGCCAGGTGAGTGACGAGGAAATCTGCAGTGTCAGGTTTCGCTGCGCAGCCTGCGAGTCGTTGCGCAGTCGCACCTTGCCGCGGGCAGCGATGGCGTGGCCTTCGGGATCGATGCGGATTTCCAGGTCGTAGTGGATAAACGTGAATGCCGTGCGATCAACCGCGAAAGATGAGCCACAGAGGGCACAGAGGAGCAGAAGAAAAAAGAAAACCCGAGAATGTCTCATTTCGTTTTTTCTTTTTCCTCTGTGGCCTCTGTGGCTAAACATCTTTTTCTTCGCTGGCGCGCGACTTCGCACATCACGACTCCCGCTGCCACCGACACATTCAGCGACGGCACCTGCCCGAGCATCGGTATCTTGACCACGAAATCGCAGTGTTGGCGCACGTGCTCGTGCAGGCCCTTGCCTTCGGCGCCCAGCACCAGCGCGCAATCCATGTTGTAGTCAATCTCGTCGTACACCCGGTCGCCGCGCTCGTCGAGGCCGACGGTCCACACGTTCTTGCGCTTCAGTTCATCCACCGTGCGGCTCACGTTGGTGACTTTGGCGATGGGCAAATGTTCCGTGGCTCCCGCCGACGCCTTCGCCACTGTGCCGGTCACACCCACGGCGCGGCGTTCGGGAATCACGATGCCGTCCGCGCCCGCGGCGTCGGCAGTGCGGATGATCGCGCCCAGATTGTGCGGGTCCTCCACGCCGTCGAGCACGACGATGAACGCATACTTGCCACGGCGCTGCGCCAGCAGGTCGTCAACATCCGAGTAGTCTTTTTCCGACGTGACCGCCACCACGCCCTGGTGCGACGGCGCGCCGGCCAACCGGTCCAGGTCTTGCCGCGGCGTTGAACGAACCGCGATTCCTTGCGAGCGACATTCGGCAATGATGCGCTGCACGCGCTGGTCGTGCCTCTCGCGCGCCACCGCCACGTACTCGAAGGCGCGTCCGCGTGCCTTCAGCGCTTCGGTAACCGCATTGATGCCGTAGATGACGGCCATCGGTAGAGTCTAGCAGGGCGGTAGCTCGCAACTGGTCGCCGGCAGCTCGTGGCCGCCGGTTCCAGCTACCAACTACCAGCTACCGGTTACCCAATCCCCGCTGCTAGACTGGACTCGTGAACGACGTCTTCATTCTTTCCGCCGTGCGCACGCCGATCGGCAAGTTCGGCGGCTCGCTGGCCTCTCTCACCGCTGCCGACATGGGCGTGGTCGCTGCCAAGGCCGCGCTCGACCGCGCCGGCGTCAGCCCCGATCAGGTGGAAGAAACGATTTTCGGCAACGCGCGCCAGGCCGGAGGCGGCCCCAATCCTGCGCGCCAGATCTCCATCCGCAGCGGCGTGCCGGCAACTGTCCCCGCTTACACCGTCAACCAGGCATGCGCTTCCGGCATGAAGACCATCGTGCTCGGTTGGCAGGAAATCTCTCACGGCAACCTGGAGTGCGTGCTCGCCGGCGGCGTCGAGTCCATGTCGCGCCTGCCCTATTACCTCGACGGAGCCCGTTGGGGCCTGCGCATGGGCAACACCGAACTGGTGGACGGCATGTACCGCGACGGCTTTTTCTGCCCCATGGCAAAAATGGTGATGGGCGAAACCGCCGAGATCCTTGCCGGGCAGTACAGGGTAACCCGCGAGGAACAGGACCAGTACGCGCTGTG
>DASWAR010000248.1:0-10638 GCA_036391015.1 Terriglobales bacterium | reverse complement strand
ATACGCGGCCGAATCAAGATGGCACCTCACCCATGAGCCGCAGATCGGCCCACTTATATCAACACGACGTTACGGTCCGGGACGCGGTGGGGCAAGTTACCAAAGGCTCTGCGCGCCGGAAAATGCTGCATTTTCCGCCAGTTTTGCACTACTTCACCTGTACTCTCACCGCTGTGGCACACCTCTGCCGGCGCGTGCTTCTTGCATGGCGGAGACTAAGCCGATCGCTTTTGCCGGCGGAAAATCACACTATTGAGGGCTGTGATCAACTCAGCCGCACCTTGGGCGATTTCGACGTGGGCGTCGGCGGTGAGTTTGAAGTCGGCATTGACGTCGTACAGGACAATGACCGGAACGCGCCAGCGCTCGCCCACTTCGGCCGCAAAGAGCTGCTTCTCGGTAAAAGGAAAACCAGGGCCGACCACCACCGCAGCGAAACCGCCTGTTGCAAGCGTTTTCAGGCCTTCATAGGTTGTGTCGACGGAGGTCACCGCGAATCCAGCTTCTTCGAGCAGCGCGTGACGCGCTAGCAGCAGGCGGCGGTCAATACCGACAGAGAGGACGTGCGGACCGGTCATACTGCACCTCTGGGCCTCCGCGCGGGCCCACATCTTATGATGCCAAAGTATCTGGTGGCGCAAGTTGGCGCAAGTGACCAAAGGTGTACTCCTATGCCACTATCCCAACGGCACACGCATGCCGAACCAGCAGGAGTGAATGCCGGTGATTAGATTGCCGATGATCAGGGTATGGACGTCGTGCGTGCCGCCTTTACTCGCGCCCGTGCCTAGAAAGCATCGATTCCCGTGATGCTGTTGCCAATAATCAGGGTGTGAACGTCGTGCGTACCTTCATAGGTCTTAACCGACTCCAGGTTGGCCATGTGGCGGAAGACCGGGTACTCGTCGGCGATGCCATTGGCTCCCAGGATGTCGCGGGCCATGCGGGCGCATTCCAGCGCCATCCAGACGTTGTTCCGCTTCGCCATCGAGATGTGTTGCGGGCGCGCCTTGCCCTGGTCCTTCAATCGCCCGACCTGCAGCGCCAGCAACTGCGCCTTGGTGATCTCGTTGATCATCCACACCAGCTTTTCCTGGACGAGCTGGTGCGAGGCGATGGGCTGGTCGCGGAACTGCTTGCGGAAGCCGGCATACTGCAGAGCGGTGTCGTAGCACGCCATGGCCGCGCCGATCGCGCCCCACGCGATTCCGTAGCGCGCCTGGTTCAGGCACATCAGCGGCGACTTCAGGCCGTCGCTCTGGGGCAGAAGGTTGCAGGCGGGGATGCGGACGTCTTGCAGTGACAGGCTGGAGGTCACGCTGGCGCGCAGCGACCACTTGCCGTGCACGTCGGCGGCGCGGAAACCGGGGCGGTCGGTTTCCACCAGGAAGCCGCGGACCTTGCCGTTTTCCTCCTCATTCTTCGCCCAGATCACGGCCACCTGCGCGATCGAGCCGGAGGTGATCCACATCTTTTCGCCATTGAGCACATAGTTGTCGCCGTCGCGGTGGGCGCGGGTGCGCATGGCGGCGGGATTGGACCCGGCATCGGGCTCGGTGAGGCCGAAACAGCCGATGGCTTCGCCCTTTTGCAGCGCGGGCAACCACTTATTTTTCTGCTCGTCACTGCCGAAGGTGTGGATCGGGTACATGACCAGCGCCGACTGCACGCTGGCGAAGGAGCGGACGCCGCTGTCGCCGCGCTCCATCTCCTGCATGACCAGGCCGTATTCGACGTTCGACATCTCGGCGCAGCCGTAGCCCTTCAGGTTGGCGCCGAAGAACCCGAGATCCGCCATCGGTTGCACCAGTTCGCGCGGGAACCGGCCCTCGCGGTTGCACAGCTCGATGATGGGGATCAGGTTCTCTTCAATGAATTTGCGGGTGTTGTCGCGGACGAGGAGTTCGTCAGGGGAAAGCAGGGTGTCGAATTCCAGGAAGTCAACGCCGCGGAATTTGAGGGACATAGCTGTTAGCTTTTAGCTCTTAGCTTTTAGCTGGTGCGGCGCCACTTGCCGAGCCAACAAAACGTTAATCGGGCGCGCCTGATCGGCGATGGCCAATCGCCGACGGTCCAGCTAAGAGCTAAAAGCTAACAGCTAAGAGCTTGCGGCGCAACGCGCCGCATCACGCGGGTTGTCGCGTGTTCTCCGTGCGGCGCAGGTAAGCGTCATTCTTCGAGAGCCAGTCCTGGCGCGGCGGGTAGAAGACGTCAAGGTCTACGGTGTCCTCCATGGCCTGCGCCTTGTGCGGCATGTGGGGCGGGATGCAGAGCACCTCGCCGGCGTGGACGACGATCTCGCGGCCGTCAATCCAGAACTTGAGCGCGCCCTCCAGGATGTAGGTGAGCTGCTCGTTCTCGTGGCTGTGCTCGGGCACGATCACGCCTTTTTTCAGCAGCACGCGGGCGATCATCAGGTTCTCGCCAGTGATCATCTGCCGGTCCAGTTGCGGGTTGAGGTGCTCGAGTTCGACGTCGTTCCAGCGGGTGTATTTCACAGGCATGGGAAGTCTCGCGCAAGGTCAGTCGGTCCGTCGGTCAATCGGTCCTCCGGATTACAGACGACCGATCGACCGAAAGACCGAGAGAGCTGTTTCGTAGTGTAAAATCAATACCGACTCACAGAGCGCAATTATCCAGTATTAAGGCGCATTCGGAGACAGTAAATGGCAAAAATCGCAAAGACCGCCGACCGCAAGAAGGTCATGGACACCACCAAGAGCACGGATTGCCCCAAATGCGGCAAGCCGACCCGCATCGTGAAACGGGTGAAGGACCGCGACCACAACGTGCCCGGCGGGATCTACATTTCATGTTCGGCGTGCGATTTCTACGAGAAGCTTTGATGGGTGGCCGGCAGGGGCGCCGCTTGGGAATGTGACTGGGGTCACATACCCGATGTTCGACGGGCAGCGAGAATCAAGAAAGCTGAAAGCTGAGACCTGACAGCGAATTTCGAGGAACCATGTCCTCCTGGTTGCAAAACAAATTCGAAAAGAACTTCCTCATCAGCACGGTGGATTACGTCTTCAACTGGGCGCGGAAGTCGGCCATCTGGCCGATGACCTTCGGCCTGGCGTGCTGCGCCATCGAGATGATCGCCTCTTCCACGTCGCGCTTCGACATCGCGCGCTTCGGCAGCGAGGTGTTCCGTCCCAGCCCGCGGCAGAGCGACCTGATGATCGTCGCCGGCACGGTGACGCTGAAGATGGCGCCGGTGGTCAAGCGCATTTACGACCAGATGCCCGATCCCAAGTGGGTGATCTCCATGGGCGCGTGCTCCTCGGTCGGCGGGCCGTTCAATACCTACGCGGTGCTGCAGGGCGTGGACAAGATCGTGCCGGTGGACGTGTACGTGATCGGCTGCCCGCCGCGGCCGGAAAACCTGTTCTACGCGCTGCTCAAGCTGCAGGACAAGATTGACCAGATGTCGCTGGCCAAGAAGCCCACCGAAGTCCGCCTCGACGAAAACATGGCGGAAAATTTCAAGCGCCAGGTGATGATCGCGCAGACGCTGCAGCCGAAATAGTCTTCAGTCGCCAGTCTTCAGTGTCAGGAAAAGCCCGGTCGAATTCGGCCGGGCTTTCATTTTTTGCGCCCGAATGCAATGCAGTTGACTAGCTAATCGCTAACTGCTAATTGCTAAAGGCTATGAGTGGCTGGAAGAAGATCGCAAGCAAATCCGACCTGCCGGGTGACGGCGAGGCTAGGGAATTCACGCTGGGCGAGAAGGTTTTCTGCGTCGCCAACATTGATGGCACGTACTCAGCGATGGACAACGTCTGCGTGCACCGGGGCGGGCCGCTGGGGCAGGGGGTTGTCCTCGACGGCAAAGTGGTGTGCCCGTGGCACGGCTGGATGTACGACCCCAAGACCGGCGCTGCCGACGTGAATCCCGAAGCGCGCGTGTCGGTGTATGCGATCAAGGTGGAAGGTGAAGACGTGCTGATCGAGCTTTAGGAAAGGCGATTCCTCATTTTGTTTCTTTGACAACTTCCGCAGTCGCGGCGGCGATGGTTGACGCAACGTAGGCGGCGAGCACGCTGAGTGATCCGCCGTAAATCGCCATCCAGGTCCACACCCAGTTCAGATTCGTTTTTTCCCAAAGGCTGCGCACCGGCGACTCCGCGTGTCGCACGCCCCAATGAGTTGAACCCACTCATTCCAGGTAAGTTCCGTAAAGATTGGTAAAGGCTTTTGTGTGGTACTTGCGCCCTCGCACGTTCATGAGGGCTTGTCATTCCGAGCGCAGCGAGGAATCCAGGTTTTTCTTCATCGCGCGCGAAAACCGAGATTCCTCGCTGCCTCGGAATGACAAGCTTCTGGGGAAGCGGCTAATGCGATGAAAACAGGGTGAATAGAGTTCTTGACTAATATTACATATTGCAATATAAATATTGCGATTTGAAATATGAAACTCGGCGAGAAAATCCGGTACCTGCGGGAAGTCGAGGGCACGCTGCGCGGATTCGGCCGCGCCATGACCCAGCAGGAAGTCGTGGACGCCATCCGCGAGCGGCTGAGCAAGCACATCAGCCAGTCGTACCTCTCGCAGATTGAAAGCGGCGCGCGCCCGCACCTGACCAACTCCAGCCGCATGTTGCTGGCAAAGTTCTTCAACGTGCATCCCGGCTACCTGGTGGACGATCCGGAGGGCTACCACACCGAGCTGCAGTCGCAGCTGCGCGCGTCAGAGGACAAGATGGACCTGTGGCTGATCAACGCCGCCGAGCAGTTTCGCCGCGATCCCGAAGTGTGCGAGGCGCTGCTGGCGGTGGCCCGTCACGAGGATTCCCGCAAATGCCTGCTGCTGCTGGGAGCGATTCTGGATACTCCGAACCTTGCAGAGCGGCTGTTGCAGGTATTGCGGCCGGAAAAGGCGGAACACGGGTCCGAGACCCGTGCCACACACGCCGGGAGGCAAGAGTTATGAACTGGGCAGACGTGTACATGTTCTGTTTCCTGGTGGGATTCATTCTCAGCCTGCTGTCGTTCGTGATCGGGGCCTGGCACATCCACCTGCCCGGGCTGCATCACCTGCACCTGGACACGCATTTCGGGCACGCCCACGGCGGCTTCAATTTTTCCAGCGCGATGGCATTTCTAGCGTGGTTCGGCGGCGCAGGTTATCTGCTGACCGTCTGGGGCAAGATCGGCGCGCTTGCAGTGCTGGCGTTCTCCGGCATGGCAGGCGCGACCGGCGCGGCCATCGTCTTCATGTTCCTGGCCAAGGTGCTGATGCGCACCGACAGCACGCTCTACGAAAGCGACTACCGCATGGACGGGCTGCTGGGGCACGTTTCCAGCGGCATTCGCGAGGGTGGCACGGGGGAAATCATTTTTTCGCAAGAGGGAGTACGCCGCACCTGCGGTGCACGCAGCGAGAACGGAAAGGCGATCGCGCGCGGCACGGAAGTGGTGATCACGCGCTACGAAAAGGGAATTGCTTACGTACGCACGTGGGAGGAGATGGCGAGCGAAGCGGGCGTTGCCGGGTCGACGGTCGACGGCTGACGGTCGACAGCGAGTTCTGAGTGGGGAGTCTTGAGTTGTGAGTGCAACGATTTCTTTGGTTAGTACTGGCCACCGGCCACTAGCCACTGCTTAGGAGACTGATATGCAAATCGCAGCGGGTGTATGGGTGATGGTGGGACTGGCGATCATGGCCGTGCTCTTCATCATTGGAGTGTTGACGCGGCTGTATCGCATCGCCGGGCCCAACGAGGCGCTGGTCATCACCGGATTTCGTGGCCAGCAGGGAACGATTGTCAAAGCCGGCGGCAGGATCGTCTTTCCGCTGATCGAGCAATGCCGGGTGCTGTCGCTGGAGCTGATGTCATTCGACGTGGCGCCGCAACAGGACCTGTACACCAAGCAAGGCGTCGCGGTCACGGTGGAAGCGGTGGCGCAGATCAAGGTGAGGTCGGACCCGGAGTCCATCCGCACCGCCGCCGAGCAGTTCCTCAACAAGACGCCGCAGATCAGGGAAGGCTTGATACGGCTGGTGATGGAAGGTCACCTGCGCGGCATCATCGGCCAGCTCACGGTGGAAGAGATCGTGAAGCAGCCGGAGATGGTGGCGGAGCGCATGCGTTCCACCTGCGCCGACGACATGAACAAGATGGGCCTGGAAGTGATTTCCTTCACCATCAAGGAAGTGAAGGACAAAAACGATTACATCTCCAACATGGGCCGGCCGGACATTGCGCGCATCAAGCGCGATGCCGACATTGCCGCCGCGGAAGCGGAGCGCGACACGGCGATCAGGCGCGCTGTCGCAAAGCGCGAAGCCTCCGTCGCCGAAGCGCAGGCCGACCAGGAGCGGGTGCTGGCGCAGACGCTTTCGCAGGCCAAGCAAGCCGAGGCCACGCGCGACCTCAATGTCAAACAGGCGCAATACCTGGAAACCAGCAAGAAGCAGCAGGCGCAGGCCGACAAGGCGTACGAGATCCAGACCCAGGTCATGCAGCAACAGGTTGTGGCCGAGTCGGTGAAGATTCAGCAGGTGGAGAAGGAGCAGCAGGTCAAGGTACAGGAAGCCGAGATCACGCGCCGCGAGAAGGAACTGATTGCAACCGTGCTCAAGCAGGCGGAGATTGAGCGCCAGCGCATCGAGACCCTGGCTGCGGCCGAGAAAGCGCGGCTGACGGTCGAGGCCGAAGGCAAGGCGTCTTCCATCCGCCAGCAGGGCGAAGCCGAGGCCGACATCATCTTCAAGAAGGGCGACGCCGAGGCGCGGGCAATGAACGTCAAGGCCGCGGCCTTCCAGGAGTACAACCAGGCGGCGGTCATCGACAAGCTGCTTACCGGCTTGCCTGACATCGTGCGAGCGCTGTCGGCCCCGCTGGCGAACGTGGACAAGATCACCATCGTCAGCACGGGCAATGGCGATTCCGCCGGCATGAACAAGATCACCGGCGACATCGCGCAGATGGCGGCGCAGGTGCCGGCGCTGTTCGAGACTCTGAGCGGGATGAAGATGTCGGAACTGCTCGGCAAGGTACGGCTGATCGGCGACAAGGGTGCGAAGCCGGATGCATCGTCCGGCGACGATAAGGGTAAAAGCGCCGGGGCGGGGAAGTAGTGCCGCGTACCGAGTACCAAGCGTCGAGTGCCGCATGTGCGGCGAAGGAGTTCGAAATGGAAAGAGCTTATTTACTGATCGCTGGAATTCTGACGGGGGCGGCAGTCGGCATGCTGACTGGCCAGATCGCGGTGTGGATTCCGCTCGGCGTCGTCATGGGTATCGTGCTCTCGGTGAGCGCGCGGCGCCGCCCCAAACGTCCAGTCGAACCGCAGTAGCTGAAAGCTGATGGCTGTGAGCGGATAGCTCAAAGGAGTTTGTCATGGCACTACTGGAACGAGTTGCAACCCTGGTCCGCGCCAATCTCAACGACCTGATTGACAAGGCGGAAGACCCCGAAAAGATGATCAAGCAGATCATCCTCGACATGCAGAACCAGCTCCTGCAGGTGAAGACGCAGGTGGCAATCTCCATCGCCGACCAGCATCTGCTGGAGAAAAAACAAAAAGAGAACAACCTCGCCGCGTCCGAGTGGGTGCGGAAAGCGGAGCTGGCCGTGGACAAGAAGCAGGACGACCTGGCGCGCGTCGCGCTGGAGCGCTCCATCAGCTACAAGGAGCTGGCGGAGAGCTTCGCGCAGCAGGTGTCCGACCAGAAGGCACAGGTCGAAAACCTGAAGTCGGCGCTCAGCAAGCTGGATCAAAAGCTGGCGGAGGCGCAGAACAAGTGCGACATGCTGATCGCGCAGCATCGCCGGGCGCGCGCGCTGGGCAAGGCGAGCGACGCGCGGTCGAACATGGTGGACAGCTCCAAGGCGGCCGGGTTCGACCGCATGAAGCGGCGCGTCGCCCATGACGAAGCCGTCAGCGAGGCAAAGGCCGAGTTGGCGGGCGACACCGTGGACGACAAGTTCGCCGCCCTGGAAAAAGAAGACGCCATCGAAAAGCTGCTGGCGGAGATCAAGAGCCGGCGCAGCGCGGGGACCAACCAGGCGGTGGGATAGAGTCGGAGCGCATCAACAATTGGGCGGCCGAACCTGTCATTCGGCCGCCGCACTAAAATCATGTCGCAGAAAAAGAAGAGCGCAAGACTTGTCTCGGTGAAGAACAAGATCAAAGTCGCGCGACGGGTCATGCGCAGAAATCGCGTCGCTCTTCGGCGACTCGCGAAATAGTGCTGATTACTGACCGCTGGGTCCCTTGGACAGCGGCGGCGGCTCGGGTAACTCCAGTTGCTCCGGTACCTCTTCGCCGCTGAGCGTCGACACGCGTTTTGTGTACGTCTTCAAATGGCGGTTTGCGGTTTCGTACGCCTCCTGCGCTTTTTCCAGGCTCTTGCCGATGTGATCAAACTGCTTCTGGAAGTGACCCAGCGCGCTCTGCGCCTTGCCGATTTCTTTGCGCGTTTCCTCGAACTGCGCCGCAACCTGGTACCACTTGTATGCGAGTGCGATGGCATTGAGCATCATCAGAAGCGTGTTCGGCGAAACGGGGAAAACCTTGGCCTTGTTCAGCGCTTCCATCGCATCGCTGCTGCGAATTGCCTCCAGGTAGAGCGTCTCGCTGGGGAGATACATCAGGGCCACTTCCATCGTGCCCTGTTCGGGGGCGATGTAGCCGGAGATCCGTTTCGCCTCCGCCTTCAGCACGCGTACCAGTTGCACCCGTGCGTCCTCCAGGGCAGCGTTATCGCCGGATTCGAACAGCGGCAGCACCTGTTCGCGCGGGAACTTCGCGTCAATCGGAAGAACCTTGTTTTCCGGGAAGTAAATCACGGCGTCCACGCGGCCGTCGCCGAGCGGTGCCTGCAACGCGTACATGCTCGCGGGCAGAAAGTCGTCAAGCAGCCGTTCCAGGCTGGCCTCGCCGAATTTTCCGCGCAGGTGCGGCAGCTTGAGAAGATTATTCAGGTCGTTGATGGAGTTTCCGATCGTTCCCACCTGGCGCAACTGTTCTTCGGCGGCTTGCAGGTGCTGTTGCACTTTTTCGAACTGTGCGAAGCCCTCTTTCATGTTTTCCGTCAGCTTTTGCTGAACCTGGCCGCTGATCTCAAGCAACTTCTGGTCCACCTGGCCGCGAATCGCCTCCAGCTTTTGCTCGGTGCGCTGGTTGAGCCCCTCGAATTCCGTTTTCAGTTGTGCAGTGGTGCTGGCCAGCGATGCCGTCAGTTCGGTGCGCGCTCCGGCCAGGCCGATGGCCTGTTCGCGGCGGCCGCCGGCGAGGTGCTCGTCGAGCGACGCATGAATTTCCTTGAATCCCGTGGTTAGCCGGTCCGTAACCTCCTGCCGCAGGTCGCCCTTGGTCTGCTCCAGGCGCTGCGCCATGTCGGCTGCCGACTTCGCGAAGCTCTGCCCAAGCCCGCGTTCCAGCGACAGGATATCGCTGCCGAGTTTGGCCACGGCGGCGCCCGGGTCGGCTGCCTGTGCGCCGCGGCGTAGAATAACCGCCAGCAGCACGAGCGCGGCCACGTTGAAAACAAGGATCAGCAGAAGAAGTGTGGTCATCCGATTCCGTTGTGCCTGGGAAGGCTTGATTGTAGAGCCAGTGCCACAGAGGACAGAAGGAGTTTCTGCATCTCAGATGATCGTGAGCAAGGCCATCCGCAACATTCTTTTTGTTTTTCTCCTCGCTGGCGCTTTGAGCGCCGTCGCCCAGCACTTTGACGACCAGGCGGAGCAACAACTGATGCAGATGCTGAACCTGGAACGGGCGCGAGCCGGGCTGCCCAGCTTGAAATTGGACGACCGCCTGACGCAAGCCGCGCGCGCGCATTCCGTGCTGATGGCCAGGGCGAAGCAGTTATCGCACCAGTTTCCCGACGAGCCGCCGCTGCCCAAGCGCCTGGCCGCGACCAACATCCGCTTCAACCAGGACGCCGAGAACGTTGCCTACGACTATTCCGTCCAGGCGGCGCATGAGGGCCTGATGCAGTCGCCGCCGCATCGCGCCAACATTTTCAGCCCGAAATACAACACGGTCGGTATCGGCGTGCTACGCAGCGGCGATGTCTTCTGGGTGACGCAGGACTTCGCGCATCGCCTCCAGGAATTTTCGGTTGACGAAGCTGAAGACGCGATCATCGCCGTCTGGCAGCGCGAGCGACAGCGCGCGAACAGGCCGGCGGCGCAGGTTGTGCGCGTGCCGCAACTGCGCCACATAGCGTGCACCATGGCGCAGCAGGGACGCCTGGACACGCGTGCGCCGCTGAACTTGAGGGAGGTCCAAGCGGCCGTGGTTTACACCGAGTCAGACCCGGCGAAGCTGGCGGCCAATGCGGTGAGGATGGCCCACGATGCTAATGTCACGCGCGTTGCCGTGGGCGCGTGTTTCGCCGATAGCGAGCGGTACCCCGCGGGAACCTGGTGGGTGGCGATAGTTTTCTTGTAGCTTGCAGCTCCGTTGAGAATGTAGGAATGAAGGGTTCAGAAGTCAGAATGAAAAAGCTAAAAGGGGTAATGCTGAGTTTCCTGTGTTTTGCGTCTTCATTCTGGCTTCTTAATTCTTACTTCTGACTTCTTACTCTCCCGCTTCTTCCCACAAAAAAATTTCAAACATGGAACCTTCTTCCCTCGTCTTCCGTACTAGCAAACAGATGGTACGGACTGCTGCTAACCA
>DASWAR010000247.1:0-6015 GCA_036391015.1 Terriglobales bacterium | reverse complement strand
ACGGAAAGAATGCCCCGCCGACTTCCTGACGTTTACCTCCGATTCGCAGAGGCGTTGCAGGCCGAAGATTACGTGCTTACGTTCAATTACGATGTTCTTCTCGAAACGGCGTTGGAGAAAGTTGGTAAACCTTATCGTCTGTTCCCAAGCAGGTACAAATCCGTCGACCGAAGGGCCGCAATCGTTGATGACACTCGGCAGGAAGCAATCGTGATCAAGCTGCACGGATCAGTCGACTGGTTCAGCCGTACGGAATATCGCCAGCTTGAAGAAGACAGAATTGCGCAAGGATTTCAAACGTCACACGACGACCTGGTATTTGGTCCAAAATCAGACATCCGCACTGCACCTCTGGTGGACGGACCTCGCTTTGAAAACGACCCGCTGAAGGATATTTACCGTGTAGTCAATCCTGAACGCCTGTACAGTAAACCTCTTTTGTTCCTTGCCACTCCAGTCTTGCTCAACCCTTCATCTGCGAAAATCGTTTACGCCCATCAGTTGGAAGATTTCTGGTGGGGTCTGGGGCAAGTGGGGGTATTGAATTTTGGCATGGCCGTGATCGGTTTTTCCATGCCCCTGCAGGACGAATACGCACGACAGGTAATCTACCGATTGGCCACGAATTACCAGAATCATTATTGGGGCGAGAAAGCCTTGGAACATCAGAAAACGCCGCTTTTACTAGTCGACCTGAAAAAGTCAGCTGAAGAAATTTCGGCTTTGGAGAGCCGATATGCATTCCTTGACCGGGCTCGGACTGTTACATATTTTGGCGGTTTCAACGAACACGCGGTGGAGATGTTCCGCAGTTGATTGTCTTCCCGAACTGTGTCCCTTAGCTGCCGAATGAGGTCGCTTCGGATGGGTCTCATTCGTGCGCGTTGGGCAGCCAGCGCAGCATGCGGTTCTGCGCCGTGTTCACCCCGAGATTCAGCAGGATGCCGATGGTGCCCGCCAGCATCACCGCGGCATACGCCTCCGGAATGCGGTAAGTGGCCTGGTACTCGTAAATGGCGCGGCCCAGGCCGTGCTCGCCCAAGCCGACAAACATCTCCACCGCAATCACCAGAACCATGGAATACGACGCGGCGGTGCGGATGCCGTCGAAAATGTTGGGCAGCGCCTCGTAGAACAGGATCTCGGTGATGGTCTCGTACGCGCTCAGTTCGAACAGCTTCGCCTGGTAGAGCCGGCGCTTGTTGGCCAGAGCTGCGCCGGTCACCGTGTTCACCAGGATCACCAGCAGGCTGGGGTAGGCGGCGAGCGCCACGATCGAGGTTTCGCCGACGCCGGCAATGATCAGGAACAGCGGGAACAGGGCTGACGCCGGGATGGAGCGCAAGGCGTGCAGCGGGCCTTCCACCATCTGATACCAGCGCTTGCGATACCCCAGAAACAAGCCGAGGGGAATGCCCACCGCGCCGGCAATCGCCAGTGCGGCGAACACCCGGCCGAGCGTCAGCGCCACGTCGACCACCATGCGGTCGCGGAATATTCCGGCGACGGCGCGCGCCACGCTCCACGGCGCCGGCAACACGATCGAATCCACCAGCCCGAGACCGGCGACGGCGGCCCAGATCCCGAGCAGCAGCGCCATGGGCGCCAGCACCCTCGTCGGCTTTCGTAGCGGCCGGGCCAGTCTTTGCATCTTCTACACCAGCCCATCGCGGATGCACGCGATGAGCGCCTTCTCCATAGTGTCGTAATCAACCGCGCCGCGCTGGCGCGGATGCGGGCTCTTGAATTCAAGGTCGGAAATGATGCGCACCGGGCGGTCGCCGATGATCACGTAGCGCATGCCGATGGCGAGCGCGTCGGAGACGTTGTGCGTGATCAGCACCACCGTCATGCCGTCCTTGGTGGCAAGCTCGTGCAACGCGTGGCCGATGTTTGCCTTGACGTCGCGATCCAGCGCGGAAAACGGCTCGTCGAGGATAACCAGCCCCGGACGCCAGGAAAGGCACCGCGCCAGCGCCAGGCGTTGCAGCTCGCCGCCGGAGATTTGCGCCGGCAGCGAGTCCAGCACCGTGTCCAGCCGGAACAAAGACGCCAGGTAGCTGACGCGCGCCCGGCTTTCCTCTTCGTTCCATTGCAGTTTTTCCAGCGGATATTCCAGATTGCCGCGCACCGTTTGCCACGGGAAGATGCTGTTCATCGGGTGCTGGTCCATGTAGACCACGTCGGCGCGCCGCGAGAACTGCGGCGACCACTCGATGCGCCCGGCGGTCGGCCCGATGATGCGAGCCATCATTTTTCCCAGCGTGCTTTTGCCGCTGCCGCTGGCGCCCATCAGCGCCACCACCGAGCCTTGCTCGATCGCCAGATCGAAGCCCGAGTACAGCGACCGGGAGCCATCCGGCGCGGAACAGTAAGAGAAGTCCACGCCGCGCATGCGCAGCGCGTGCTCGCCCGGCGCGGGTTCCCTAGCGCGTTGCGTCGATAAGACGGTGAGCATCGATCTTCTCGGGAATCTCTCCGATTTCGTACATTAAGTCAACAAAACGCTGCAGCACGGCGGCGTCCACCGTGTTGGAAAGCGTAATGTCGGCCACGTTCACGCGCCCCGCCATCTGCGGCGTCATGCGGGTGAATTGCGGCAGCAACGCGGTCGACTGCTGCGGGTGCGCGGCGACGTAGACGACCGCTTCCTGGATGACTCCGGCGGCGCGCGCGGCGGCCTCCGGCTGCGAGCGCTCGTAAGCGCGCGAAATCACCGACACGCCCACCGGGCAGTCTTCGATCAGTTCGCCATAAACGGAATTCGAAATCGCCCGGTAGCGTCCCGGTTCGGCGATCAGGATGAGCGGGTCATAGGAGAACAGCGCGTCCACCGCACCCGATTCCAGGCTGGCAACCTGCGCCGACGTGGGCAACTGGACGAACAGGATACTGCCCGGGTCCACGCCGTTGCGCTGCAGGAAGGCGCCCACCAGCCGCGTCGCCGACGTGCCCGGAAACACTCCCACTTTCTTTCCCTTCAGGTCCTGGAGTTTTTGCACTGGAGACGAAGATCGGACCACCAGGCGGTAGGTGGAGTTTTCGCGCCGCATGCGGCTGTGCGAGAACACGCGAAATTTCCCCGGATACTGGATTTCCAGGTGCAACAAGGGCACCAGCGACACCGCCGGCAGCACGTCCACCTGTCCGGCCACCAGCCCGCTCACCATATCGTTGCTGCTGCTGAACGACACCACCTCCGCCTGCAGGCGTTGCTGCTGGAACATCTGCTGATTTTGCGCGACGAAAACCGGCAGGCTCGCCAGGATGGGAGCAAACGCGATCCGAACCCGGCCTTTCCTGTGCCCCGTGTAGCGCAGGACCGCCACCAGCAGGATCACCAGGCAGAGTGCAGCGACGATGCGGGCTGTACGCATGGTTGTCAGTGCCGTCGCCTAGCTGTAGCCGGCGGAGGTCTCCGCCACCGCCGCCCGGCGCTGCGCCAGCTTCTGTTGCCGGCGCGCCAGCCGCGCTTCCAGCCGCTGCAATCGCGCCCGTCCTTCCGGGTTGCGGACCGCCGCTGCCTCCACGTTCAGCAGAAAGTAGGGCAGTTTCTTGCGAATGTCGGCCAGATACGGCTTGAACTTGGCAAACACACAATACATCTCGCCGCTGCAGTCGAAAAACAATTCCTCATGCAAGGCGCCGCGCAACACCAGCGACGCCGCCATTTCCCAGTAGCTGGTCACCTGGCGCAACCAGGTATTTTCACGGCTGGGATAACTGCGCGCCAGGCGGAGAACGTCCTCCGCGCTTTCCGGCCAGAAGTCGGCGGAGATGAAGTGCCGCGCTTCGCGCATCGCATGCTCGCGGCGCAATTCGTACAAATAAAGGATCACCTGGGCGTCGCCGGTGGTGGCTGCCGGCAAGCTGAGGTGCCGTTTTTCCGGGCGCTGCCTGGTCATATCGGTTTCCCGCACTTGCTTAATGTCCGCCGAAGAACGCGAAATAAGCTTCTTCGCCAATCCACTCCGCGACATGGGCGCGCGTCTCCTCCACAAACTTCAGGTCGCCGTCGAATTCGTGCGCCACCACTCGCTGGTCCTGGCCGTCGTAATAGCGGACCACGTACCGGTTCTCCGAGACGCAGATCAGGTCAATCGGCTTGGCATCGTCGAAGTCCAGGCCCATGCGGTGCAGCAACTCGTCGGCGGCGAGCGTTTCGCCGCGGATGCAGAGCACCTGCTTGCCGCTGCCCAGCGGGCCGAAGCGGCTTTCCATAATCGCGCGGCCTCGGGGTTCGTTCATGATGCCATCATGCCGGCGTCGCCTGCGCCAGCCATGCCGCCGCGGACTGGTACACCTCGAAATTGAACTTCAGCTCGCCGTGGTTGAACCAGCGGGGCAGATAGCGGATGAATCCGTTCTCGTGCTGGATGTCGGGGCGGACGTCGCGCGTGATGTGGCGGATCTCGGCATTGGGCAGCGCTGCCTTCAGGCCGGCGGCCCCGTTCATGATGGCCGGGATGTCGCGCTCGGCATAGAGGATCAGGCACGGACGCGTATGGCTCTCGACCGGCCCCAGTTCTTCCAGCAACTTCACCACGTATCCGGGATACGGCTCGCGCACGCCGGGACTGGGAAAGTTTTCAAACATCCACTTCCCTTGCGGAGACATCTCGGTGATCACCGACGGTGAAATCGCAACCATGCAGTCGGCGCTGGAGGTCAGCGCCAGCCGCCCGCCAAGACTCAGCCCCAGCGCGGCCGTGCGCCCGTAGCGGCGCAGGTAACTCAGCCCCGCTTCCACCTCCTGCACCATCGCCGTCCCGATGGCGGCGGTGTTTTCGCCGTGGCCGCAGTTGTCGATCGCCAGCGCCGCCCAACCATCTTCCGCCAGGGTGGCCGCCAGACCGAGCATGTGCTCCTTGCTTCCGCCGTAGGGATGCAGCAACAGCGCGCCGCCCCGGACCTTATCCTTAGCGAGAAGATATCCCGGTATTGCTTGACCCGCGCTTCCCACGTCTACTCGTTCGAAGTTCATGATCTCCTGCTCCAGCGGCTCCGCGCCGCCTACGGCCGCTGCGGTTCGGTGGCTTTGTTTTCGAGTGCAGCCAGGCGGGCGCGCAGCGCCTTGTCGCGCTCCCAGCGCGCCGTGACATCCTGAACGATCGCCGCCGCGCCGATCATGCCGCCTTCCGCCGACCGCACCAGAACAATGGTGAACTCGATGGAAATTCGGCTGCCGTCCTTGCGCAGCGCGGGAACGGCGAGTGCATCCCGTCCATATTTCGTGATTCCGGTTTGCATCACCCGCGCGTAGCCCTCGTTGTGGTGGGCTCGATGTTTCTCGGGGATGATCATCTCCATGGTTTGGCCGATCGCCTCCGCGGCGGTGTAGCCGAACATGGCTTCCGCGCCGCTATTCCACAGGCGGATAATGCCGGCTTCGTCGGCGAAGATGATTCCAGCTTGCGCATCCTCAACGATTCGATCGCACAACCAGGAATGCGTGATGGTGGGGTTCATGGGTCAGAGATTACACCACAACCGCGGCCAGGCGGCATGGCATGAAAAAAGGTGAACACCAGGGCCGAACCGCCCTGGTGTCCACCGGTGCACGGGAGCGCTGTTAGCCGTTCCCGCGCACATCGGGTGTCGTGTGCTCAACCTCCCGCAGGTTAAGCACTCTACACAGCGGTCTTGGCTGCCGCCTTGGCCGCATCTTTCGCGCGCAACACCCGCCGCAACAGTTTGCCCGTCGGCGTGCGAGGCAGTTCTGCCACCACCTCGATCTCCCGCGGCATCTTGTAGGTCGCAATTTTGCCGCGGCAGAATTCGATCAACGCTTCGGAGCTGACCGTCTGGCCCGGGTTCAGCACGACAAAGGCCTTGGCGATTTGGCCGCGGACTTCGTCGGGGACGCCGATCACGGCCGCCTCCGCCACCGCCGGATGAGCATTGAGGGTCACCTCAATCTCCTCCGGGCCGATGCGATAGGCCGAGCTCTTGATGACGTCGTCCTCGCGCGAGACGAACCAGAAGTACCCTTCCTCGTCCACGTACACGTAATCC
>DASWAR010000246.1:0-9832 GCA_036391015.1 Terriglobales bacterium | reverse complement strand
TCAGACTCGGTACTCAAAATATGCTTCATCTCGCTCTATTCGCGTTTTTCGGCGCCATCTGCGTGGCGGGCGCCATCAACCTGCTGGTGCAGCGCCACCCCATCAGCAGCGAGCTGTCGCTGATCGTGGTGATGGGCTCGCTGGCGGTGGAGTACATGCTGCTGGGCGCCGAGTTCGTTGCCGTGGTGCAGGTGATCATTTACGCCGGCGCAATCATGGTGCTGTTCGTTTTTGTCATCATGCTGCTCAATGCCGGCGAGGAGGAGCGCAGCCCCGGCAGCCGCATCGCGCTCATCTTCGGCGTGCCCGGGATGCTGGTGCTGATGGGACTGATCGCCTGGGTGCTGATCCGCCAGAACCCGGCATCGGGCTCGGTTCCCGCCGGAGCGCTGCCCGGCACCCCGCAGGAGATCGGCCGCTTGCTTTTCCGCGATTTCCTGCTGCCCTTTGAAATCACCTCGGTGCTCATCCTGATCGCCATCATGGGCGCTGTGGTGCTGGCGAGAAGGGAGCACTGATGGTCCCGCTCTCTTACTACCTGTTGCTCAGCGCGGTGCTGTTCGCCTGCGGCGTCGCCGGCTTTCTGATCAAGCGCAACATCATCACCATTTTCATGTGCATCGAGCTGATGCTGAACGGAGTGAACCTGGCGTTTGTTGCCTTCGCCGCCCACTGGCACCAGCTCAGCGGACAGGTATTCGTGTTTTTCGTCATGGTGGTCGCGGCCGCGGAAGCCGCGGTTGGACTGGCCATCATCATTTCCGTTTTCCGGACGCGGGAAACGCTGAATGTGGACCGGGTGAATTTGCTCAAGTTGTAAGAAGGGTTTTCGGTTATCGGTTTTCGGTCTTGCGAGCACATGACTTGCTCGCGACTCGGGACTCGCAACTCGGGACTCAAATGAATCTCTGGCTCATACCGCTGCTGCCGATGGCCGGCGCGATCATCAACGGCCTGTTCGGGCGGCGCTTTTCGAAAAACGTGGTGTCGGCGATCGGGTTGGCGTTCCCCGGCGCGGCCATGCTGTGGGCATGGAAAGTCGGTCTGCAATTCGCGCAGCTTGCGCCGAGCGCCATTCCGCACATCGAAAATTACGGCCCCTGGCTGGGCGCCGGCGACTTCCTTATCAACTACGGCCTCTACCTCGACCAGCTTTCCCTGCTGATGGCCCTTATCGTCACCGGGGTCGGCTTCATCATCCACGTTTACTCGGTCGGGTACATGGCGCACGAAGGCGGCTACTACCGCTTTTTCGCCTACATGAACCTGTTCATGTTTTTCATGCTCACGCTGGTGCTGGCGAACAACTACCTGCTGATGTTCGTGGGATGGGAAGGCGTGGGCCTGGCGTCGTACCTGCTGATCGGCTTCTTCTTCCTGCGCGATTCGGCCGCCGCCGCGGGCAAGAAGGCGTTCATCGTTAACCGGATAGGCGACTTCGGTTTCCTGATTGCGCTTTTCCTGCTGATCAAGAATTTCGGCACGCTCGATTTTGGCGGCGTGTTCCACCGGGTTTCCGGGCTTCCCCCGGAAGCGACCGCCGGCCTGCTGACCACCATCGGGCTGTTGCTGCTGGTCGGCGCCTGCGGCAAGAGCGCGCAGTTGCCTCTGTATGTGTGGCTGCCGGACGCGATGGAAGGCCCCACGCCGGTCTCCGCACTCATCCACGCGGCGACCATGGTGACCGCCGGCGTGTACATGATCGCGCGCTCGCACGCCATCTTCGACCGCGCGCCCATCGCGCTCACCGCGGTCGCGATCATCGGCTGCGCCACTGCGCTGTTTGCCGCCACCATCGGCACCGTGCAGCACGACATCAAGCGCGTGCTCGCCTATTCCACCATCTCGCAACTCGGCTACATGGTGCTGGCCTGCGGCGTGGCGGCGTATTCGGCGGGCATGTTCCACCTGTTGACGCACGCGTTCTTCAAGGCGCTGCTCTTCCTTGCCGCGGGATCCGTCATCCACGCGCTCGGCGGCGAGCAGGACATGCGCAAGATGGGAGGCCTGCGCGATCACGTCCCCGGAACTTTCTGGACGATGACGGTGGCCACCTTCGCCATCGCCGGCATCTTCCCGCTCTCCGGCTTCTTCTCCAAGGACGAAATCCTCTACCGCTCGTGGGCAAGCCCATTCGGGTGGTGGGGATTCTGGGCGATCGGCATCTTCTCCGCCTTCCTGACCGCGTTCTACATGTTCCGGCTGTGGTTCCTGACGTTCTTCGGCGAATTCCGCGGCGGGCTTGACGCTCCGCAGGCGGCGCCTGCGGCCCGGCACGACCCCGGGCTCGCTGACGTCGATTTGATCGTGCCCGAAACACATGTCGACGACGTGTTGAAGGAATTGCAGGAGCGCGGAGCGCGTGTCCTCGCCGCCGATCCGCACGGCGACGGCAAGGCGATCAGGGCGCAGGTTCCCGCGGCGAACATGATGTACTTCGAGGCGGAGATCCGCGCCATCACCGAGGGCAAGGCTTCCATCAGCGTCCGTTATGCGGACCAGGGGCCTGCCGGCCATGAGCATATCGCGCATAAAGGCCACATCCACGAAAGCCCGCGCGTGATGCTGATCCCGCTGGTCGTCTTGGCGGTGCTCTCCTTCGCCGGCGGATGGATCGGATGGCCGCAAGCGCTCGGCGGGAGCAATCACTTCGAGCATTTCCTCGCGCCTGTTTTTGAAGAGCACGTCGCCGCACATGAAGCCGCGACGAGCCCAGTGGAGGGCCAGGCGCCTTCGGAGATCGTGCTGACGGCCACCGCGACCAGCGCGGCGCTGCTCGGCATCGCGCTTGCCTGGTTGATGTACTACAAGCGCCGCGAATTGCCGGAAAAACTGCGCCAGCGCTTCCAGGGCGTTTATACCGCACTGGAACACAAGTATTACGTGGACGAAATTTATGGTTGGCTGTTCGTGCGGCCGCTCATCGAAGGCTCGCGCGCTGTCCTTTGGCGCGTGATCGATGCCGGCGCCATTGACGGCACCATCAACGAAGCTGCCGAGGCGGCGCGCGACGTCTCCAACGGCGTCCGCCGTATGCAGTCGGGCAACATTCGCTCCTACGCCGGTTGGGTGGCGCTGGGCGGCGCCGTCGTGGTCGCGTACATGGTCTGGCTGGGTGTGAAATGAGCACGTTGAACGCCTACATTCTCACCATCGTCACCTTCGTTCCGCTCGCCGGGGCGCTGCTGCTGGTGGTGTTTCCGCGCCGCGACCACGACATCCGCGTCTTCGCGCTCTCCACTTCCCTGGTAACGTTCGTGCTCTCTCTCCACCTGCCGGTGTACTTCGCGCGCGGCCACGGCGGATTCCAGTTCGAGCAGGACGTGCAGTGGATCTCGACGCCGAACATCCACTACCACCTCGCGGTTGACGGCATCTCGATGTGGCTCGTTTTGCTGACCACGTTCCTGACGCCGCTCTGCGTGCTGATCTCGTGGAAGTCGGTGCACGACCGGGTGAAGGAATTTTTCATTCTTCTGCTGGTTTTGGAGACGGCGCTGATCGGCGTCTTCGTCTCGCTCGATCTCTTTCTCTTCTACTTCTTCTGGGAAGCCAGCCTGATCCCCATGGCGCTGCTGATCGGCGTCTACGGCCACGAACGCCGCGTGTATGCAGCCGTAAAGTTTTTCCTGTTTACCATGATCGCCTCGGTGTTCATGCTGGCGGCGATCCTGTGGCTGTACGCGCACGTCGGGTCGTTCCAGTTCGCCGATACCCAGATATGGCTGCGAGCACACGCCACGGAATCTGCGGACGCGGCGCGCTGGCTCTTCCTCGGGTTCTTTGTCGCCTTCGCGGTCAAGGTGCCACTGTTCCCGCTGCACACCTGGCTGCCCGACGCGCACGTGGAAGCGCCGACCGCGGGATCGGTACTGCTGGCCGGCGTCCTGCTGAAGATGGGCACCTACGGCCTGCTGCGCTTCAATGTCGGGCTGTTCCCCGAAGAAGCCCGCCACAACGCGCCCTGGATCGCGGCGCTGGCCATCATCGGCATCATCTACGGTGCTCTGGTCGCGATGGTGCAGCCGAACGTGAAAAAGATGGTGGCCTATTCATCGGTCAGCCACCTCGGCTTTGTGGTGCTCGGCATTTTCAGCTTCACGCAGGCAGGGCAGGTGGGCGCGGTGTTCGTCATGCTGGCGCACGGCGTCTCCACCGGCGCGCTGTTCATGCTGGCCGGCATTCTCCACGAGCGCCGCCACACCTACGAGATCAAGGAATTCGGCGGCCTGGCCACGCCCATGCCCATTTACGCGACCTTCTTCCTGATCATTACGCTGGCATCCATCGGGTTGCCGTTGCTCAACGGATTCGTCGGCGAGTTCCTGGTGCTGAGCGGCGCCTTCCTGGCGCATCCGCTTTGGGGGATCCTTGCCGCCACCGGCGTGATCTGGAGCGCGTGCTACATGCTGTGGATGTACCAGCGCGTCTTCTTCGGCAAGGTGAGCCACGACGTTAATCTCAAGCTGCCCGATCTCGACCTGCGCGAGCGCATCGCGCTGTGGCCGCTGGCGCTGGCGGCGCTGGTGATGGGCGTGGCGCCGCTGATCTGGATCAACGCCGTGGATCCCGCCGTCCGCAATGTGCTCGCCACCGCGGCGCAGTTCACCAGCCAGGTGGTGGGACGATGAATGCCACCGACTACATCCGCATCCTGCCCGAGTTGGTGCTCACCGTCTTCGGCATGCTCGTCATGCTGATTGAACCGCTCCTGCCCGAGCACAATGACCGCAAGGGGCTGGGCGTTCTGGCGCTCATCGGTTCCCTCCTCGCCATCGCCGCCACGCTCTACCAATCCGGCTCTCCGGGCCTGGCGTGGTTTGGCATGGTGCAGGTGGACAGCTTCAGCGTCTTCTTTCACCTGATCGTCGGATTCGTCGTCGCGACCGTGATTCTCGCGTCGTTCGAGTACCTGGCGGTGCAGGGCATCCGACTGGGCGAGTACTACGGGCTGATCCTGCTCGGCGCGGTCGGCATGATGCTGATGTCGTCGGCGGTCGAGTTGGTGCTGATCTTCATTGCGCTGGAAATTTCCTCGATCTCGACCTACATTCTCGCCGGATTCCGCCGCCACTCCGCCGCCAGCGCCGAATCGTCGCTCAAGTACTTCCTGCTGGGTTCGTTCGCGACCGCATTTTTCCTCTACGGCGTGGCGCTGATGTTCGGCGCCACCGGCTCCACCGGCATCTACCCGATCGCCGCCTCGCTGCGCGCCGGCACGTCCACGCTCGCCTATGCCGGCGTGGCGCTCATGTTCATCGGACTGGGATTCAAGGTGGCGTCGGCGCCGTTCCATGTCTGGACGCCCGACGTCTACGAAGGCGCGCCCGCTCCGGTGGTGGCGCTCATGTCCACCGCGCCGAAGGCAGCCGCGTTCGCAGTCCTGCTGCGCATCCTGTTCGCCGCAGCCGCTCCGGGATGGTTCTGGATCGTGTGGTGCTCGGCCGCGCTCTCCATGACGCTGGGCAACATCGGCGCGCTGGTGCAGACCAATCTCAAGCGCATGCTCGCCTACTCTTCGATCGCGCACGCCGGCTACCTGCTGTGCGCCTTCGCCGCCGCCAAAGATATCGGCATCTCGGCGGCGATCTTCTACGCTGCCTCCTACGCCGTGATGAACGCGGGCGCATTCATCGTGATCGCGCACTTCGCCAGCCACAACGAGCGCTACGTCAACGTGGACGACTACTCGGGGCTCGGCCGCCGCGCGCCCGGGCTGGCAGCCGTGCTCACGGTTTTCTTGCTGTCGCTGATTGGAATCCCCATCACCGGCGGATTCTTCGCCAAGTTTTACGTGTTCAGCGCGGCGCTGAAGTCCGACCTGGTCGGCCTTACCATCATCGGCGTCCTCAACAGCGCCATCGCCGCGTATTACTACCTGCGCGTCATCGTTGTCATGTACATGCGCGAGCCCAAGGAAGACACGCCCATGGTCCCGATGCCGTTTGCGCTCGGCGTATCGCTCGCCGCCGCCGTCGTGGTGACCCTCTATCTCGGCGTGTTGCCCGGGCGCGTACTGAACTACGCGCTGCAGGGCGCGCGGGATCTGGTCAGATAGCCCGAGCCGCAAGCGTGCAGTCGCGCTCTTTCATAGAATCGGGAATTGAACTACAACATATCCATGGCTCAGTCCTGCCAGTTTGAATCCGACAAGCTTCTCATTCGTCTCGACGTCACCATCAAGGCCGACGTCTCCTGCATCTCGCCCGTGGTGGATGCCGTGCTGGATGTCGCACGTCAGATGGGATGCGCAAAGGGACACGAGTTTGAAATCGAAGTGGGAATTCGCGAGGCCCTGGCCAATGCCATCAAGCACGGTTGCGGCGGCGACCCTTCCAAGCAGGTGCGCTGCTGTGTCGCGTGCGACGAATCGCGGGGCATGCTGATTGTCGTGTCTGATCCCGGCCACGGTTTCGATCCCACGACAGTTCGCAGTCCCCTGATCGGCCAGCAGCTCTATTCCGAGCACGGGCGCGGCCTCTACTTGATCAACCAACTCATGGACCAGGTCTGGTTCAGCGACGGTGGCACGCAGATTCACATGGTGAAATCGGGCCACTGACGCGCAGCGCTATTCCACTGCCACCGCAATGTCCCGCCGCGAGAAGACCACCGTCGTCAGACCTCCGAAGACCACCGCTTGCACGATCGCCCACCCACAGGCCGTCCACGGCGCGTGCCAGCCATGCAGGCTGAAGCTGACCATCGCATCCGCCAGCGCGTAAGTGGGCAGGATGTTGGTCCACGGACCGCCGAGCAGTCGCCCGCCCAGCGCCATAGCTCCCAGCGTCAACGCCGCGGCTGCGGTGGCGATCAGCGGATGGAGAAACGTCGAGAAGAACAGCGACACCGTGGCGGTCAGCAAGAACGACGCGAGCAGCACGCCGACCAGTTCCCACAGTTTTCCCGGTGACCGTGAGTAGCGCGCCAATGTCAGGCTGCCAACCAGGCCGACGACCAACCCATAGATGACCGCGCCCAACATCGTGCCCAGCAGCAATCCGGCCAGGTATTGTCCCCGGTGGATGCCCTTGGCCAGCACCGCCAGCATGCGCCGCGTACGCCGGTCGTTGTTGATGCCCGAGGCCGCCAACAGCGCGGTGAACGCCAGGCCGTACACGCCGACCGAGCGCAGTAAGAAGGTCGTGTCCTCTAGCGATGGGTTCCCTAAGAAAGCGACGCCTCCGCCGAACACAGCAACGTACGCCAGCAGCGTGATCAGCGGCCAGCGGTTCTCGCGGACAAAATTCCCGGCGATGAGAAGAATCGGGATCATCAGTCGTTAGTCGTTGGTCGTTGGTCGTTGGCCGCTTTACCCGACAGCCGAGAGCCGAGAGCCGACGGCACCGACGTTAGCTCCACAAAAATGTCTTCCAGCGACCGTTTCACTGGATTCACGCGCACGATCTCGCCGCCCAACGACCACACGCGCTCGATCTCCGCCCTCTGTGCCGAACGAGCGACGGTGAAGCGCACCAGGCCGTCTTCGGTCATACTCGACGCCTGCGGGAACGACGATGCGGGCACACCGCGCGCCACCACCTCGCACTGTTCGCTCGATTCCAGCAGATCGCTGGTCCGGCCCATGCGCGCCAGCCGCCCGCGATGCAGGATGCCGACGCGGTCGCAGATCAATTCAATTTCCGACAGCAGGTGCGAGCTGAGAAAGATAGTCTTGCCGGCATGGCGCGCGCGCAACAGCAACTCCCGGACGGCGACGCGGCCCAGCGGGTCCAGCGCCGAGGTGGGCTCGTCGAGGATGAGCAGTTCGGGATCGTTAACCAGCGCCTGCGCCAGCCCGATGCGTTGCAGCATGCCGCGCGAAAACTTTCCGATGTTGCGATCGGCGACGTCGGTGAGCTCCAGCGTTTCCAGTATGTCGCGTGTGGCGCGCGCCAGTTGCGGATCGCGCATTCCGTTCAGGGCCCCGTAAAAGCGCAGCAGCCGGGCCGCCGGGCGGTGATAGAGCGCCACGTTCTCCGCCAGGAAGCCGACGCGCCGCCGCGTGGGCGCGTGCCCGAAAGGACGGTCGAGCATGTTGCCGGTGCCGCGCGTCGCGCGCACGAAGCCCATGGCCAGGTGAATGGCTGTAGTCTTGCCGGCGCCGTTCGGCCCCAGAAAACCGAAAATTTCGCCGCGATGAACGGCGAGCGAGAAGTCCTCCAGCGCGGTGACTGCCGGGCGCATGAATCCGCCGTACTGCTTGGTGATCTGGTCGTATTGGAGAACGGAAGACATGCAGCGATTAGCAATTAGCGATTCTCAACAGCTTACACGCAGGTCAGATACGGACCGCTACACGCTAATCGCTAATTGCTAATCGCTAATCGCTAATCGCAGAAAATACAACGCCCCCGTCCGGGAGTTCCGAACAGGGGCGAAATCTTGTATCGAAAGCGGTTATTTCACCTTGGCGAAGATGATCACCAGCGTGTACAGCGCCAGCGACTCGATCAGCGCCAGGCCCAGAATCAGCGCGAGCTGAATGCCGGGGCGGGCGGCAGGGTTGCGGGCCAGCGCCTCGGCGGAAGCCGCGGTGGCCTTCGCCTGGCCGAGCCCGCAGACGGCCGACGCGATCGCCATGGCGAAGCCGGAGGTGATCGCCACCCAGTTAGTGCCCGCAGCGGCGTGTTCGCCCTGCGCCAGTACCGGCACGGCGAAGCACATGATCGCCAGCATCAGGAATACGAAGCTCATTGTCTTGCGCATTTCTCTTCTCCTTTATTAATCGCCGCCAGGAGGTGGTTGACCTCATCCCGTGCAGAGGCCCTCACGCTGGGGGCAGTTGGCAGTTGCCAGTTGTTAGTTGTCAGCACAGGCTGGTTGCGGGATGGCTGACAACTGACAACTGAGAACTGACAACTGGTTTTAGTGCTCCGTCGCCACCGCGCCCGACAGATACACGGTCACCAGCAGAACGAAAATGTACGACTGCAGGAACGACACGCCGATATGCAGCCCCATGAAGATTATGGGCACGCCGATCGGCACCAGGGAGAAGAACACCAGCGTGACCATGTCGCCGGCGAACATGTTGGCGAACAGACGGATGGTGAGCGAGAGCATGCGCGCCAGGTGGCTGATGATCTCGATCGGAATCATCAGCGGCGCCAGCGCCGGCATCGGCCCGGCAAAGTGCTTGGCGTAGTGCAGCACGCCCTGCCGCTTCACACCTTGAATGTGATAGTAGAGAAACGCGGTAATGGCACAGCCCAGGGGCACGGTCGGACTGACGCCGGTCGGCGATTCGAACGCGGGAATCAGGCCGATCAGGTTGCAGGTCAGGATGAACAGCCCGAGCGAAACCAGGAACGGCGTGAAGCCCTCGCTGTGGTGGCCGATGATCTCGCGGCTCTGCTGCGTGACAAATCCGTGCAGGCCTTCGAAGATGTGCTGGATTCCACCGGGATTTTCCACCGACAGGCGCGCCCGCAGCAGCAGGAAGACCAGGATCAGAAAGCCGACGACCAGCACTTCCATGGCAACGGTATTCGGGATCGGCGCTTGCGGGAACTCCGGCTTAATATGAAGGGCGCGCAAGAGCGCGTCCACGGGCCCGGCGAAGATCCGGTTCAGCAGCGCGGTAAACGGAAGCTGTTCAGGCATGGAAAAGCAGTTGTCAGTTGCCAGTTGTCAGTTGTCAGCAAGAAAAAACTAACTAAAGACCGCGGCGCAACGAGACCGTTACTTCGTAAACCGCTTCGCAGAGAATCGCTGCCACGGTCAGAAACAGGCCGCCCAGAAGCCCGTAGAGGCTGTCCCGGGAAACTCTGAATATAGCATAGCCGGCGAGCGCGATTAAAGCGTAGCGCAGCAGGAAACGCGCTACCAC
>DASWAR010000245.1:0-3681 GCA_036391015.1 Terriglobales bacterium | reverse complement strand
CAATCTCGCGCAGCTTGCAGAGATATTCGCTGCCGGCAGACAGGGGAAGCGTAGCGTCGGGGAGCACGTCGCGCAGCGACTGGCCATGAACCACGACCTTCAAGTGCATTTCGGCCTTGCCCTTCAGGCGCGCCACGCTTTCGGTGAAGGCCTTGCGATTGGCGCGGACGGCGCGGCGGAGGGCATCGTCGGTGTCAAAGACGGTGCCGAACTTGAAGGGCAGCACGGTGGTGTTCCGGAAGCACTCGCTGATCACGCGAGCGTGCTCCAGAACCGCCTTCTGGTCGAGGTCGCCGGTGCGTTGATACTCGCTGACGATGACGGCAAAGTCGCCGCTGGGATAAGCCAGGATAGGAGAGCCGGCGATGCCTGTCATGCCGGCTACGGTGAAAGGCCTGCGAGCGCGGGCGCCGTTAGTTAGGAATGCGTCCTGCTCGGTGATGCAGTAGGCGTACCATGCCATATCGATTCTCCGGGCTGGGCGGAGGCGAAAGACCGCGCCTTCGCAGTATGTGTATGGGCCTACAAATGGGAACTACGGCTAGGTGCTGTAAAAATCGGGCACGAGCGTATGCCCAACCTCATTACTTTAGCCCGGACTGGCCCCAGGTAGCAACTGAATTAGTGCATTGCCGAATTGAAATTGGCAGGAACGCGCTAATGGCTACTTTTTCCGGTGATTGTTGCCGTTGCGGGCGCGTGCGGCCAGGGCAGACTGCACCTCATTCTGCATTTCGGAGAGCGGCGCCGGCTTTCCCGTCCAGATCTCGAACTGGCGCGCCCCCTGGTGCACGAACATCTCCCAGCCGGGAATCACGCTGGCGCCCTGGGCACGAGCGAGGCGGAGGAAGCGTGTCTCGACCTCGCCGTAAACCAAGTCCATGACGAACTTCGCCTTGATTTCCTTTTCGTTCAGCGGCGAAGCCTTGGCATCGCCCATGCCAACCGGCGTGGCATTGATGATGACGTCGAAGGAAAGCTTCTTCAGGTCGCCGCGCTTCAGGACTTTCGCCTTCGCCTGGCGCGCCAGCTTCTGCGCCGGGGCCGCGGTGCGATTCAGGATGTAAACCTCAGCCCCGCGCCCCTTCAGCCCGAAGACCGCAGCCCGTGCCGCGCCGCCCGCGCCCAGCACCAGCACCAGCGCGCCGTTCAGGTTAAGGCGCTGCTCCACCGGCTGGACGATGCCCGCGACGTCGGTATTGAAGCCATAGAGTTTACCGTCCTGGGCGCGTACCACGGTGTTGCACGCGCCGGTTTTCTGCGTCAGCGCATCGCTATTGTCGAGGTGTTCGACAATTTGCTCTTTGTAGGGCATGGTCACGCTGAGGCCGTGGATGGGGATCTCCTGCACGCACTTCAGCAGGTCGGTGAGGGTTTTCGCGTGCAATGCCAGGTACACGGCATTGACGTTCTCGCGGCGAAACCCGGCGTTCATCATCTGCGGCGACAACGAGTGCGACACCGGGTCGCCGGCCACGCCATAGACCTTGGTCGCGGCATCCACCTGCTCGATGCGGTAAACATCGCGCAGCAGCTTGGCGGTAATCATGCCGGGTGCGGTTTCCTCGCCGGGGCTGGCGGCGGCGAAGGTCCAGACGCTGCCAGCGCGCTGTCCGAGAACGCGGCTGATGATGCCTTGCTCGCCCATGCAGACGCCGATCACCGAATGCGTGTTGCGCGTCTGCTCGAGGAACTTCATCATCAGCACGTTGTCGAACAGCGTGGTCGCGGTGGTGACCACCTTGTAATAGTCGGCGGCAAACTCCTGCATCTTGGCGAACGTCTGCTCAATTTTCCTGGTGGTCTGGAAGTCATGGAAGGACAGGATTAACGATGCCCGGCCGCGAAGGCGTTCCAGGTCGGCGGGTTTCATGGCGGAGGCGCTCTGCAGTTCCAGGTCGACAAGCTGGCAGCCATTGGCGGCCGCCTTGGTAAGCACGTCCAGTTCGGCAGCCAGCGAACCGCGGAATTTGCCCCCGTTTACACCCCGGCGGCAGGTGGCGATGGCGACCACTGCCGGGTGATAACTGAGGAACCGGCGGATCTGCGGAAGCGCCAGGACAGGGCTCTTTAGGTAGTCTAACCTGAACTCTAGAAAGGGGTTATCGCGCACCACGGCCTCGGCCTTTTCGACCATGGCGGCGGCCGAAGCGCCCGCCACCGGGACGCAGACGCGCGGCAGGCGCAGCGGCAACGGCCGCGGCACGAAGCTGGGAATTGCCACATTCATCGAGGTTTAGCCGAGAATGCGCATATTACAGGCGCACCATAACAGATGCAATACACGATTGCGTCCGCGGAATGGAAATTGCGCCGCTGGAGTGCCGAAACGGTAAACACGCCTGTGCTTGACCGTCAGTAAGCTGTTTGCTAGCGTTCGATTCGCGGTATTGTCTCTGAGCAGGCCCCACTGTTTTCTGCGCTCGAAGGAGGCGTAATGAAGATCGTAGCGTTGCTGTTGGCGCTGGGTGCGCCGTTGGCGTTTTCACAGCAAGGCGCCTCGAAGCGCGCAACCACCAACCTGGCCGAGCGCGTGCAGGCCCCGAGCTATGCTGACATGTACTGCTCAGGGTTCATCACCAACGAGAGCCACGGGAAGGGCAGCTACGTCGTGGCCGGCCTCGAGTCACCGCATCAGACGCAATTCCGCCAGGGCGACATCGTGTTCCTGGAGGGCAGCGGATTGCAGGAAGGTTATCGGTTGTCGGTGATACGCGAACTGCGCGATCCGAACCACAGCCGGGCCTATGCCGGGCAGACAGGCGCAATCTCAGCCCTGGGCGAGCCCTATGCGGAATTGGGACGGCTGCGCGTGACCGCGATCCGGGAAAAGACCGCCATTGCTCTGGTCGAATACAGTTGTGCCCCGATCGTGGCGGGCGACATCGTCGTGCCGTTCCAGGAAAAAGCACCAGTTGCCTATCGCGCAAACGCCGCGATGGAGCGCTTCCCGACAGCCGCGGGCAGCGTGAACGCGCGTATCGTGATGGCCAAGGACTTCGATTACATCTTGGGCACCGGGCAGAAGGTATATATCAGCGCTGGTGCGGACAAGGGCGTCAAGGTTGGCGATTATTTTCGCGCCGTCCGTAACTACGACCCAGATTACATGGAGGATGTGGGGGCGCTGTCTTACAAAGTGCCGCAAAGCGAGGAAACGCAGAAGTCAAAGACCGTGATCACGAGAGGGAAATATGCCGAACTGCCCCGGCGCACGCTGGCGGAGATGATCGTGCTCAACGTCACCCCGACCAGTTCGACCGCGATGATCACTTACGCGCTCGAAAGCGTGGAAGTCGGCGATGCGGTGGAGTTGGAAGCCGGCATGGCCATCCAGCAGCCCGCCCAGGCGCTCCAGCCTCCCCAGAATCCACCCACCATCTCCTGCAGCGCCAACCCGAGTTCGGTCAAATCGGGTGAGCTTTCGACCGTCACCGCCATAGGCGAGAGCCCCGACAACCGGCCTCTGACTTATGACTTCACCGCCTCCGGCGGCCGCTTAACGCCCAGCGGCGCGCAAACTACGCTGGATACGACGGGCGCGCCAGCCGGGCCCATCACCATCAACTGTACCATTACCGATGACCGCGGCCTGAGCGCCACTACAAGCACTGTCGTCAGTGTCTGGCTGCGACCTGCGCCGCCCCAGGCTAGCAATGCCGGCAGCATCGACTTCAGCCG
>DASWAR010000244.1:0-2744 GCA_036391015.1 Terriglobales bacterium | reverse complement strand
GCCCACGGCGGTGGCTGCGGCAGCCCCACTCGCGCCAGCGGCAGCGTCGCCGCCAAAGGCAGCAACTGGTCGAGCGTCTCCCGCCCGAACACCTGGTAAATGCGCTCCTGGTGCGACCCCACCGGCGCCGCGATCAGCATCGCGTTCACCGAGGAGTGCAGCTCGAAATGCTTGTCGGGATGCGCCAGCGCGTAGTGCGTCACCAGGGAAGCGATTTGCGCCAGCTCGGTCGATTCTGACCGCAGAAATTTCCGCCGCGCCGGCACATTGAAGAACAGGTCGCGCACCGTGATCGAGGTCCCCGCCGGCAGCCCCGCTTCCTCCACCCGTAGGATTTTTCCGCCCGCAATCTCGACCACCGTGCCCGTTGGTGCCATTGGTGCCGATGTTGCCGATGGTGCCCCATATCTGCCCGGTTTTGGCAGATGTGGGTCTCTACCCTCAGCAATCTCCGCCGCACACGTCTCCAGTCTCAGTCTCGACACTGACGCAATCGACGGCAGCGCCTCGCCGCGGAACCCCAGGGTCGCCACCGTCAGCAAATCGTCGGCACTGCGGATCTTCGACGTCGCGTGCCGCTCGAACGCCAGCAGGGCATCGTCGCGCACCATGCCGCAGCCGTCGTCGCTGATCTGGATCAGCTTCTTGCCGCCGCCTTCCACCTGCACCCGAATGCGCCGCGCCCCCGCATCCAGCGCGTTTTCCAGCAGTTCCTTCACCACCGAAGCCGGGCGCTCCACCACCTCGCCGGCGGCGATCTTGTTGGCGACGTGCTCCGGGAGAATGTGAATGCGGCCCATGGTGCGAGTGTGCGGTCAATCGCAGTATACGAAAAACAGGTTGTCGGTTATCGGTTTTCGGTTCTCGGTCGTCAGTTCTCGCTTCTGTCGCAAAAGCATGAGCAGAAGTTCACCGCCTCCCTGAAGCTCGCCGCCTCCCTAAGGAGTGTCATCCCGAGCGAAGCGAGGGATCTGCTTTCCAAATCGGCAATCGACAATCGGCAATGGGTTTGATCCGCTAACCGCCAACCGCCAACCGAGAACCGAAAACCGATCCAGGTTTTCCCAATCGGCAATCGATAATCGACAATCGAAAATGCAGCGGCCTACCTTGACACTGCCACTGCCAGTGGTACGACCCAGCATTCCACGGAGTGGGGGACGTGGCTCTTGAGAAAACAGGCTGTTCTTCTCTTTTTTCTGGTGTGTTCTGCTGCCGCGGGGGACGTTGGCACCGTCACGATCTTCCGATTAGTGGATCATCACCGGGGCTGGAAGCCGGTCGCGTTCTGCGACGGGCAACGAATCGCGGCGGTGCAGGGCAGGAAGTACGTAAAAATGAACGTCGCCGCCGGCAAACACACGTTTACCTCGAATAACACCAAGACCGGCATTGATCTCGAAGTAAAGCCAGGCGGGGATTACTTCCTTCGGGTCGTCGGCACGACCGGTCCGTTCAGTGAGAACGGAACGTTCGAGCTTGTCGATGCGGTGCAGGCACGACAACAGGTTGACCGCTTGGAACCACTCAAAGCCGACCAGGTCGCTGGCGTGTGTCGGAGCCAAGCAGGCGGGCAATGACGAACCGATAACCGAGAACCGTGATCGCACGGCAGCGCGCAGCCTGCCTTAGCGCTTACGCGGATTCCATTGTCGGTGTCTCAGTGGACGGCAGGGAGTTTGATTTTGCAGATCTTCTCATGGATGCCATCGCTGATCGTGCGGGTTGCGCGCGAGCGGGTCAGGAGCTGGTTGCTGTGTTGCCGGATGCGGGTGGAACGTGCCGCGATTTCAGCGTGGCGCGCAATCGCCTGGGTACTCTGGTGGCGCACTAGGAAGCGGTCGGCCAATGAACCCCCCGCCATTGTTACTAGGATGCTACGCCCAGCCGCCGCGTCGACCAATCTATTTACTTACTTGGGGGTTAAAGCAACTGCTCACACCGGCTCCACTGGTTGTACTACACAAGTAGTATTATTGGCCCTTAATTACTACAATAGTAGTGTTAATCACCGCTCACTCCCCCGCGCTTTCTTTCTTTGCTTTCACCTCGATGCTCAGCTCGCGCAACTGCTCGCGGCTGACCGGAGTCGGCGCGTCCACCATCAGGTCCACCGCTCTGGCGGTTTTAGGGAAGGGACTCACTTCGCGCAGAGAATCCGCGCCTGCCAGGATCATCACGATGCGGTCCAGACCGAGCGCGATCCCGCCGTGTGGCGGGGTGCCGTAGGTCAGTGCCTCCAGGAAGAATCCGAAGCGCGCCTGCGCCTCTTCCGGCGTCATGCCCAGCGCCTTGAAAATTTTCTGCTGGATGTCCTGCCGGTGAATACGGATCGACCCGCTGCCCAACTCGGTGCCGTTAAGCACCACGTCGTACGCCAGCGCGCGCACCGACGCCGGATCGCTCTCCAGCTTGTCCATGTCCTGCTCGTGCGGCGAGGTGAAGGGATGATGCGCCGCCGCCCATCGCTGCCCGTCCTCGTCCCACTCGAACATGGGAAAATCGGTCACCCACAGGAACTGGTACGACGCGGCTTCGTTGCGCGCGCCGGCGTACGCCTTGTGACGCTCAGCGTACTTCTGACCCAACGCCAGCCGCAGCGCGCCTGCCGCCGTGTACACCGGACGATCGTGCTGCTTGACATTTTTCAAGGGAGCAGCAACGCTGCGCTGCTGCTCCCTCGCCTGCGTCGCCGACGAGCCAGTCGTCGCCCCAGGCTCACCCGAAGGTTTCACTCCGCCTTC
>DASWAR010000243.1:0-5222 GCA_036391015.1 Terriglobales bacterium | reverse complement strand
TCCGGCGGCAGCGGAGTCCTCACCGCGCGCCGCTCTTGCGCGTGATGGGGCGCCACAGGCTGGGCGTGCGTCTTCCGCAGCAACTGGTCCAGCTTTCGTAGGAGTGCGAGCGATCTTGCGTTATCCACTGCCACGATGAATCCGTTTCGTCAGTATCTCAGTTCGTCAGTATTTCAGTTTTTCAGTGGGTCAGTAATCCAGTGCCCGTTTTCAAGTTCGCGGATACTGAGAAACCGACAAACTGAAAAACTGAAAAACCCTTCCCTTAACTCAGCCGTTTCTCGATCGCATCCGCGATCGTCTTCACCACTTTCACCCGCGCGAAGTACTTGTTCTCCGCCTCCACCACCGTCCACGGCGCGTACGATGTGCTGGTGTGCAGCAGCATGTCTTCCACCGCTTCCAGGTAGCGGTCCCACTTGGCGCGGTTGCGCCAATCCTCTTCCGTCAACTTGTACGACCGGAACGGGTCCACCTCGCGGCTCTTAAAGCGGCGCAATTGCTCTTCCTTGGAAATGTGCAGCCAGAACTTGCAGATCACCATGCCGTACGACGCCTGGTGCGCCTCGAATTCGTTGATCTCGCGGAAGGCGCGCCGCCATTCGTCCTCGTTGCAGAAGCCTTCCACCCGCTCCACCAGCACCCGCCCGTAATGGCTGCGGTCCCATATGCTGATGTGCCCGGCGCGCGGCAGATGGTTCCAGAAGCGCCAGAGATAATGGTGCGTCTTCTCCTCGCCGCGCGGCGCCGCGAAGGCCGATACCGTGAACCCGCGGGGATCCAGCGTTTCCGTCACCCGCTTGATCGCTCCGCCCTTGCCGGCGGCGTCCCAGCCCTCGAACAGGCACAGCAGCGGCGCCTGCTGCTTGAAAAGATCGAACTCCAGTTCGCGCATCCGCACCTGCGCTTTTCCAATCTGCACGCGGTACTGCGGCTCCGACATTTTCCGGTTGGCGTTCAGCTTCTCAAGCATGGGCCGCCTCCGCTTTCCGCCGCGCCGCCGGCCGGTTTCGCTTCGCCCCGGCGCCCTCCATGGCGGCATCATCCTTGTCCTTGATCTCGACGCGCAGCGCCTGCATGATCGGTTGCGCCACCGCCGAGCGCGACACGGCGCCCGGCGCCGCTTTGCGTTTCGCCAGCGCTTCTTCGATCTTCTCCACCAGGGTTCGGAACACCTTGACGCGCGCCCAGCGCATGTCGGTGGCCTCCACCAGCGTCCACGGCGCGTGCGGAGAGTCGGTCTTTGCCAGCATCTCTTCCACCGCCGCCGTCCACTTGTTGTACTGCCGGTGATGCCGCTTGTATTCCTTGGTGATCTTCCACTTCAGCGCGGGGTCGCACAGGCAGGCCCGGAACCTCTTCTTCTGTTCCGCCTTGGAGATGTGCATCCAGAACTTCAGCAGTATCTGTCCATCATCGGCCAGCCAACGCTCGAACTGGTTGATCTCTTCGTACGCCTGCTTCCAGGTTTTCTTGTCGCAGAGCTTGTCGCAACGCTCCACCAGCACCCGCCCGTACCACGAATGATCGAACACCACCATCTCGCCGTCATTGGGCAGAGCCGTCTGATACCGCCACAGAAAATGGTAACGCCTTTCCAGCGATGTGGGCGGCGTACCGGGTTGCACCCGAAACAGCCGCGGGTCCAGCTTTTCGGTGAGCTTTTTGACAATCTGTCCTTTCCCCGCCGTGTCCCAACCCTCCAGGCAGATGGTGACCGGGACCTCCGCCTCTTTCGACGCATACTGCAAGCCGCGCAGCCTCTCCTGCAGTGCGTCCATGGTCTTGGTGTAGGAGGGCTTCGACAGCTTCTTCTTGAGATCGACAGTTTCCAGCATTACGTTTCCTGGCGGGGCGCAAAGCGCAAGGGGCCGCTGTAAGGGGGTGCTGGGAATACTATCCGAAACCCCGCGCTTTTTCACTTTCCCTGAACCCGCCTCGCGTTATCGGACATTCCATTACGGAACCTTCTGTTCGCGCCGTCATCTTTCTTCAGGACCCCTCCACGCTGGAGATCACCGGCGCCGCCCAGGCTCCCTGGAAATAGCCGCCGCCCACGAACACCGAAAACCTCAAACCGAAAACCGGCGTGAGGCCACGGTAGTGGTGCAGTTTGAATTTCCGCAGGGTAGCGCCGGAATCGTGACGGGCGTAATCTTTCAGTATGGCAAAGAAGCGTACAAAAGCCGATAAAGCGCTGCGCCAAGCCAATCAACTGGAAAAGAGAACGGACGCTCGCCCGGAGCAGACTCCCAAAGAGCGCACACGCGAGGATTCCAGCCAAGCCGCGGCGCGAATTGTGCGCGAAGCAACCGAAAAGCCTTAACCAGCTTTTCAAACTGACCCACTACCAACGCGACTCGCCGCTTGACGATTCAACCCAACTCGCCTTTAATTCAAATCTGTGTCCGGCGCTCCGCCCCACATCGTCGCTAAACCGCCTTTGACCGGGGTTGAGAAGGAACGCCTTTTCGTCGCCGCGCGCGAAGTCCTTGCCCGCGCCTATGCGCCTTATTCCAGATTCCATGTCGGCGCCGCCGTGCTCGCTGTCTCCGGCGCTGTCTATGCCGGCTGCAACGTCGAGAATGCTTCCTATGGCCTCACCATCTGTGCCGAGCGCTCGGCCATCTCGGCTGGGGTAGCCGCCGAAGGTGCGTCTTTCAAGATTCGCGCCGTCGCCGTGTTCAATGGTAACGACGCCCCCTGCTCCCCCTGCGGCGCCTGTCGCCAGGTAATCTTCGAATTCGGTCCGGATGCGGATGTAATCTTCCAGGGCCGCCAGGGTCTGGAGCACTCCACCGCGCGCGCCCTGCTCCCGGCGGGTTTCACGCTGTGAGCGCTGGCACATTCGGCCCCGGGGCCGCGGGACGCGCGCGCAGCGTGCGTGTGGTTGACGTCATTCGCCGCAAACGCGACGGCGGTGAACTCACCCGCGACGAAATCAACTATCTCGTCTCCGCCTACACCGCCGGCGCCATTCCCGATTATCAAATTTCCGCCTGGCTGATGGCCGTCGTTCTGAAGGGCATGACGGAAGCCGAACTGGCCGCGCTCACCGAGGCCATGCTCCACTCCGGCCAGGTGCTCGATTTTTCCGACATTCCCGGACCGAAGGTGGACAAGCATTCCACCGGCGGCGTCGGCGACAAGACTTCGCTGGTGCTTGCGCCCCTCGTCGCCGCCGCGGGCTTGGCCGTCCCCATGATCAGCGGTCGCGGCCTCGGCCACACCGGCGGCACTCTCGACAAGCTCGAATCCATCCCCGGTTTCAACGTCAACCTCTCGCTCGACGACTTCCGCCGCGTACTCCGCGAGTGCGGCTGCGGTCTGATCGGCCAGACCGCTGAAATTGCTCCCGCCGACAAGAAGCTTTACGCCCTGCGCGACGTCACCGGCACGGTCGAGAGTCCGTACCTGATCTGCGCCTCCATCATGAGCAAGAAACTCGCCGAAGGTCTCGACGCCCTGGTTCTCGACGTCAAGACCGGCTCCGGCGCATTCATGAAGAAGGAACAGGATGCCGTCTATCTCGCCGAATTAATGGTCGAAACCGGCCGCCGCATGGGCAAGCGCATGATGGCGCTGATCACCGACATGAATCAGCCACTGGGCCGTGAGGTTGGGAATGCCAACGAAGTCGCCGAATGTATTGACGTGCTGAAAGGTAACGGCCCCGACGATCTGCGCGAGCTTTCACTCGTGCTCGCCGGCTGCATGTTCTATCTTGGCCGGCGCGCCGCTTCTTTGAGCGAAGGAAAAAGCCTGGCGGAAGAGATGATCCGTAACGGGGCCGCGCTGGAAAAGTTTCGCCGGATTGTCCAACTCCAGGGCGGCGATTCCATGGTGGTGGACGACCCCGGGCGGCTGCCGCGCGCGCGCCACTCGGTCCAGATCACCAGTCCCTCGGCCGGATTCGTCAGTGCAATCATGTGCGAGCAGGTGGGAACTGCTTGTGTCGTACTCGGTGGCGGCCGCGAGAAGAAAGAAGACGCCATTGACCCGGCGGTCGGCATTACCATCCACAAGAAGTTGCTCGAACCGGTGAAGGAGAGCGAGCCGTTGTGCACGGTGTGGTACAACTCCGATGCGCGTTTGGAGGAGGCCCGCCGCCTGCTGCTGTCGGCCTACAACATCGCGCCGCAGCCGCCCGCGGACAAGCCCCCGCTGGTCCACCGCGTCATTGGAGAGTGAGACAGATTTTTGTGAACGAGCGGATTTTGAGGGGCTGTCATCCTGAGCGAGCGCGCCGCGCTTTTCGGCGCGCGAGTCGAAGGACCCCTACACGAACGAATCTGGGTTTTCAGCCGCTGGAAACTGGAAACCAGAAACAAGAAACTTATGTATCGATTCGTCGGCATTCTCGGCTTGCTCTCCATGCTCGGCCTCGCCTTTGCGTTTTCCACGGCGCGCCGTGCCATCCGCCTCAAGACCCTGGCCTGGGGCATCGGACTGCAATTTGCCTTCGCTTTTCTGGTGCTGCGCTTTGATGTCGGACGCCTCGCCCTCGCCAAGGCCGGCGCCGGCGTCACCCGCCTGCTCGATTTCTCCTTCGCCGGTTCGCAATTCATTTTTGGCGAACTCGGCAGGAAGATGTCGCCCCAGGGCTTCATTTTCGCCTTCCAGGTACTGCCGACCATCATCTTCATCTCGGCGTTTTTCGCCGTGCTCTACCACTTCGGCATCATGCAGTTCGTCATCAAGCAGTTCGCCAAGGTGATGAAGCTGATGGGTGCCAGCGGCGCCGAATCGCTCGACGTTGCCGCCAGCATTTTCATGGGGCAGACCGAAGCCCCACTCAGCATCCGCCCGTTCCTGCCCTCGCTCACCCGCTCCGAACTGATGACCGTCATGACGGCCGGCATGGCGCACGTTTCCGGCGGCATCATGGGCGCCTACATTCTCTATGGGATCGAGGCCAAGCATCTGCTCAGCGCCGTCATTATGACCGCCCCCGGCACCATCCTGATAGCCAAGATGCTGGTGCCGGAAACTGAAGTCCCGCTCACCGGCGACCGCAATCCTCCCGCCGCCGCAGCAGCCTCCGCCGAAGCCGCCGGCGCCGAAGCCGCCGCCACCACCGTGGAACTCGAAGTGAACCACAGGGACGAAAATGTTCTCGGCGCCATCGCCCGCGGCACCATCGACGGCTTGCACCTGGCGCTCAACGTTGCCGCCATGCTCATCTCCTTTCTTGCGCTCATCGCGCTGGTCAACGGCATCTT
>DASWAR010000242.1:0-2370 GCA_036391015.1 Terriglobales bacterium | reverse complement strand
AAACTGCGCGCTTACGTTGTCCTCGTTCTCCTGCTGCTCGCCTGCAACGTCTTTGCCGCCGATGTCCGCAACCTGCAGCCCACCGTCATCCTGATTTCCATCGACGGCTTCCGCTACGACTATTTCGGCAAGGTCCCGACTCCCAACCTCGACTCCCTCATCGCCCGCGGCGTGCGCGCCCGCTACATGGTCCCGTCGTTTCCCACCAAGACCTTCCCCAATCACTACACCATCGTCACCGGCCTCTACCCGGCCCATCACGGCATCGTTGGCAACAACATGTGGGACGACGACCTCCGCGCCACCTTCAAGATGTCCGACCGCAAGCAGGTGCAGGACGCCCGCTGGTGGGCCGGCGAACCCATCTGGGTGACGGCGCAAAAGGCCGGGCAAAAGGCTGCCCCCATGTACTGGCCCGGCAGCGAAGCCGCCATTGCAGGCCTCATGCCCACCTACTGGGAAGCCTATGACGAGAAGAACAAAACCACCTTTGAATACCGTGTCAACAAGGTGCTCTCGTGGCTCGATCTGCCTGCACCCGACCGGCCCACGTTCCTCACTCTCTACTTCGAAAACGTGGACCAGGCCGGCCACGATTTCGGCCCGGACTCACCCCAACTTCTCGCCGCCATGGAGCGCGTTGACCAGATGATCGGACTCCTGCTGCAAGCCCTGGCCGCTCGCGGCATCGAAGACCGGGTCAACATCGTCGTCGTTTCCGATCACGGCATGGCTGCCTGTTCCCGCCAGCGCCTCATCATGCTCGACGACTACGTGGACCCCGCGAACGTCATCGTGGTCGACACATCGCCCGTGCTGGCCGCCAAGGCGAAGGACGGCAACAATGCGGCGCTGGTCGCGAAACTCAAACTCGCGCCCCACCTCACCGTCTACACCCCGGATACCGTGCCCCAGCGGCTGCACTTCAGCGGCAACCCGCGGATCACTCCCGTGATTGCGCTCGCCGACGTCGGCTGGAAGATCACCTCCCATGATTACGTCGCCAAGCATCCCGACAACAAGTACGGCGGCGATCACGGTTATGACAATGCCGCCCCTGAAATGCGCGCCATTTTTGTCGCCGCCGGTCCCGCCTTCAAGCCGCACCGTAGCTTGCCTGGTTTTCCCAATGTCGACGTTTACCCCCTGCTGGCATATCTGCTCAACGTCGCCCCCGCCCGCAACGATGGAGACTTAAGGGTTTTCAAGCCCGTTTTGCGCCGGAAAACGACAACCGGTCGCCGCCTCGTTAATCGCTAATCGCTAATTGCTGATCACTAATTTTTTTCATCCCCCGCCTCCCCCGCGCATCTCAAACTGTGTTGGAGGACGAAACATGGCTTTAAGAAATGTGCCTAATCCCGTCGCCGAGCAGACCGTTCACGAGCTGCCCGCTCTCCCCTACGACTTCGCTGCGCTTGAGCCCCACATTGACGCGCAGACCATGCAGATTCACCACGACAAGCACCACGGCGCGTATGTCACCAACCTCAACGCTGCCCTCGACAAGCATCCCGACCTCAAGTCCAAGTCGGTTGAAGACCTGCTGCGCAACCTCGGCTCCATTCCCGAAGACATTCGCGCCGCGGTCCGCAACAACGGCGGCGGCCACGCCAACCATTCCATGTTCTGGAAACTCATGAAGCCCAATGGCGGCGGCAATCCCACCGGCGACATTGCCGGCGTGATCGGCCAGTTCGGCGGCTTCGACCAATTCAAGGAAAAGTTCAACGACAACGGCGTCAAGCGCTTTGGCAGCGGCTGGACCTGGCTGGTCCGCACCAGCGCCGGCAAATTCGATCTGGTCAGCACCGCCAACCAGGACAGCCCGTTCCTGGACGGAAATTTCCCCGTCTTCGGCAACGATGTCTGGGAGCACGCCTACTATCTGAAATACCAGAACCGCCGCGCCGACTACCTCAAGGCCTGGTGGAACGTCGTCAACTGGGACGAAATTAACCGCCGCCTCAAGCAAGGCCGGTAGCCTAAGGCACACGGCCTGCCCGGAGTTATCGACGGGTGCCCTCGCGTTTGCGCGAGTACAGCGCCGTAAGCGCGGTTGACGACACAGCGCCGTCGGCGCGGTTGACAGTAGCCCGGCACTTCAGTGCCGGGAAGATTCGCAAAAGGAGGTTAGTCCCGTAGGGACGGCTGACAACCGATAACCGACAACGATTTTTGTGTGGGGAAGAAAACGCCCGGCCGCTATCGGCCGGGCTTTTTGGCTAACTCCTAACTCCTGCCTACTGCTGTCCTCCCGCGATGGGCTTGCCGTCCGTGTCCTGCGCCTCCACCGTGCCCAGATCCAGCTTCTTCAGATCGGGCTCGATCTTGGCGCGGTCTCCGGCAACCACCACCACCATCCTGTCC
>DASWAR010000241.1:0-8657 GCA_036391015.1 Terriglobales bacterium | reverse complement strand
ATCGAAAATCTTATGGACGAAATCCTGACCCGCGCTCCCCTCGCCTACGAGAACAAGAAGTTCCTCGACTCTCCCGAAGCTCGCATCCTGCGCATCCTGTCAGAATATTCCGAGCCGCTGGCGCGCTTCCGCCGCGAGCGCATCCAGGACACGGTGGTTTTCTTCGGCTCGGCGCGTTTTCACAGCCGCCACAACGCGCAGCGCACGCTTGAGCTGCTGGAGAAGCCCGGCTCGCGCGCGCTGGCCTCGCCCGAGGAACAGGAAAAGGTGCTGCGCGCCCGCGCCGCCGTCGAAATGGCGCGCTATTACGAGGACGCCCGCAGCCTGGCGCATAAGCTGACCGAGTGGGCCATGAAAATACCGTCGAAGCGGCGCCGCTTTGTCGTCACCACCGGAGGAGGGCCGGGCATCATGGAGGCGGCCAACCAGGGCGCGCGCGAAGCCGGCGGCAAAACCATCGGGCTCAACATCAACCTGCCCTACGAGCAGATGCCCAACCGCTACATCAGCCCGGAACTCAACTTCGAGTTCCACTACTTTTTCATGCGCAAGCTGTGGTTTGCGTACCTGTCGAAGGCGCTCATCGTATTCCCCGGCGGGTTCGGCACCTGCGACGAGCTGTTCGAAATCCTGACGCTCGCCCAAACTGAAAAACTGGCGAAGAAAATCCTGGTCGTGATGTACGGCAGCGAGTACTGGAAGAGCGTCTTCAACCTTCAGACTATGGTTGACGCGGGGACGATCTCGGCCAACGACGTCAACCATTTCAAGATGGTGGACACGGTGGATGAAGCCTTCGCCTACCTGCAGGAGGGCCTGACCAGGTATCACCTGAACGCGCAGCCGCCGCATAAAGCGCCGGAAATCGCGAAAACCAGACCGTAGTTTCAGTTTCAATTTGAGCTTCAGCTTTCGAAACTGAAGCCGAACCTCAGCCGCACCTGATCTCGGAAATTGGCACTAGAGCGGTTCCAGAGTTGGTGTAGCCGGTAGAGATCCCTCGACTCGGGTTTCCCGCGCTGGTAAAAGCGCGCGTGAGCCCTCCCTCGCTCGGGATGACAGTAAGGTATGTCAGCTATGGAGCTGCACTAGCGGTATTTGCGCAGCGGGCGCATACGGCCGTCACAGGAATCCGAGAGCTGAAATAAGGTGGCTGGCCGAGCCCGCGTCAGTGGACCTCGATGCCGCCATGCACCGTGATGACCGGACGGCGCACGATGATCCGTCCCACCTCATCTTGGTAGTAGTAGTGGGGACGGCCTTCAACGACGTAGCTCCGGCAGCCATACTTCTTGGCTTGGCCCGGAGGCAATCCGCAATTTCCCCAGCCCGTTTTCTTGCCGTGACTCCATCCGGGCGGGCGCGCGTCACGATCGTAAACTCTGTATTCGTATCCGCCGCGGCGTTCCCAGTCGTGATCGCCTTCGTCGAAGTGTCTGCCGGCGTGCGGGTTCCCTTTTCCTTTTCCTTCCGGGCGATCCGCCAGTGCAGCCGGCATACTCAACGTCACGCAGCCTGCAAGCGCGAGTACTGCGAGCCAATTCTTGCTCATGCCTATTCCTCCCATTTCAGCATTAGGTCGTATCCAGGCAGCATACGTTCCCGGGTCAGCAATTGCATGATTACGAGGGTCGTTGGCCCAGCAAAGTCGCATGAATTGAACAGGCTGCAAGCGAATAGACGTCTGCCCTCAACTCATGCATAATCGCGCCCACACGCACCATGGCGAGAATTCTCTACGGGGTCAACGGTGAAGGCGCGGGCCATTCCACGCGAGCCAAAGAAGTCATCTCTCACCTTTTGGAAAAAGGGCACACCGTCCACGTTGTTTCCTTCGACCGCGGCCTGAAGAACCTCAGCCGAGATTTCGAAGTCACCGAGATCTACGGATTCCGCTTCGCTTATGTGAACAACCGCGTGCGCTATCGGCGGACGGTGGCCAAGAACCTGATCACCGTTCCGCAGGCGCGCGCCGGCTTCTCGCGCCTCATGAAACTCGCCGACCAATGGCAGATCGAACTCGTCTGCACCGACTTCGAACCGTTGTCCTGCTACGTCGGGCATCGCAAGCATTTGCCGATTATCTCCATCGACAACCAGCACGCGCTGGTGAATGCCGGCATCTCTTACCCGCGCCAGTACCGTCGCGAAGCCGCCGCAGCCAAGCTGGTGACGCGATGTATGACGCCCAAGGCCGACGCCTACCTGGTCATTTCGTTCTTCGACGCTCCGGTACGCCACCGCAGCACGTTCATGTTCCCGCCGATTCTGCGCAGGGAGGTTCTGGAGGCCCGGCCATCGGTCGGTGAACACGTGCTGGTTTACGTCACCTCACCCTCCGCCGCACTTGCTGACTTGCTTCGTAACATCCGCTGCCGATTCGTCGGTTACGGCTTCGACCGCGCCGGTCAAGAGGGCAATATTCTGTTCAAGAAACCCAGTCTCGGCGGATTCCTGCAGGACCTGATCACTTGCAAAGCGGTCATCGCCAATGCCGGCTTCTCGCTGGTGAGCGAAGCTCTCCACCTCGGCAAGCCCTATCTTGCGGTGCCCGTCAAACGGCAATTTGAGCAAATTTTCAATGCCTATTATGTGGATAAGACGAACTACGGCGCCTATTGGGACGAGTTGAACAAGGAGAGGATCGAATCGTTCCTATTCAACCTCGACGCGTTCCGTACCACGTTGGCGACCTACCCGCGACCCGGCAACGTGGCGCTGCTGGAAAAACTTGATGAGCTCATCGGCGAATACGTCCGCGCCGACCGCGCGCAAGCCACCTCGGCATCCGGTCGATGAGCAAAATGCCAGCCAAGGCCGCCGACAACTCTGAGCTGCCTGGAATAGAGCGGGAAGTGCCGGCGCCGGTGCCATCGCCATCCATGCGAGCGGCCATTCTCGGCAGCCTGGCTGCTGCCGTGCTGGCACTGCTGCTGTTCTCGTGGCTTGCGGATGAAGTATTCGAAGGCGGCGCCATGCGCTTTGACGACGCGGTGCGCGCCTGGATACATCAATTTGCCTCGCCGTCCCTGACCAGCGCCATGGTGGTAATTTCAGCGCTGGGCTCGCAAGTGCTGGCGGTGGCGGTGATCATCGCTTTCGTCATCTTTCTGCGCCTGAAGTGGCGACGCGCGGCGATCTGGCTGCTATTTACCATGGCGGGTGGGCTGGTGCTGGAGTTGACGCTCAAGTACGCTTTTCATCGTCCCCGGCCGGCGCCGTTCTTCGGAGCTGTTCCCCACAGTTACAGTTTTCCCAGTGGGCACTCGCTGATGTCCTTCTGCATTTATGGGGTTCTCGCCGGACTCTTGTCGCACCGCATACGCTCGGCCGTCATCCGTGCCCTGGTGTGGGTTATGGCTGCCGTTTTGGTCGCGGCCATCGGCGTGTCGCGCATCTACCTCGGCGTGCACTATCCCAGCGATGTGATTGCCGGCTATCTCACGGCCGCCGTTTGGGTGAGCGCGTTGCTCGCCGCCGACCGCGTGCGCAAGCGAAAGCGCCTGCATGCGACGTCGAAAACATGAACAACCGAGCGTAGATGGAACAAAGCCGAGATTCCTCGGGGCTGAAGCCCCTCGGAATGACAATAATTAAGGACTTCTGCGGCGCGGCTGAAGCCGCGCCCCTTCAAAGCGAGGCTCAAGCGAACTCTTTCAGCAGCCCGCTAGCGCCCCTTCGCGGCCGGGACCTTTTCCACTTCTCTTGCCGTGCGCATCACGGTCTTCTTCATGCGGTTCTCGCCGGCCCAGTAGAGGCTGATTTCGTGACCGTCAGGATCGTTGAGGTAGGCGTGCCGCCAGCCCCACGGCATCATTTGCGGCAGCTGCGTGATGTAGAAACCGCTGGCCTGCAGCTTGCGGCAAAAGCCGTCGAGGTCACGAATCTCGAAGTACAAACGCACGCCCTCGCTCGCCACCGAGGCTCCCGGTCCCGCCTGGTGCAAGGCGATGGTGCCGTCGCCCCCCGGCGCACACAGCCGCGCGTACACCGGCTTGCCTTCGTAGCGGAACTCGTCCACCTGCTTGAATCCCAGTAGCCCGCGATAGAAATCCAGCGCGCGCTGCACATCCTTGACGTACACCATGGCGTGATTGAAGCTGAGCTTGTCGCCTCCCGGCGCCAATGCCGGCTGCGGCGGAGCTGCTTTCTTCGCCGGCCGGGCGGCTGTCTTGGCCTTCCTTGCCGTAGATTCCTTCGCCTTGGCGGCGGGGCGCGTCTTCTTTTTTGCCTTCCTCACTGATATTTTCGCCATGGCTGCACTTCTCCTGCAATGGGCGCGCCATTCTACCTGAAGCGCTTCGCGAGCGGAAGGAAACCAGCGCGTCAGCCCGGATGCGCCGCCCGGAGCGTCGGGATTGCTTACAATTGTCTGCCAATTGCAATTTCAAATTTCAGAATTTCAAATGCTGCTTTACTACATCACCGATCGGCGGCAGTTTCCCGGCTCCGCGGCGGAACAGCGCGCGGCGCTGCTGCGGAAAATCTCAAAGGCGGCGCGCTGCGGCGTCGATTACATCCAGCTCCGCGAAAAAGACCTAACCGCGCGCGAGTTGCTGGCGCTGGCCGAAGAAGCCGCGGCTGCCATCAGGAGCGCCGCTCCGAAAAAGCCGAAGGCTGGGATCCAGAAACTAGAAACTGCAAACCAGAAACGGGAAACCCTGCTGCTGATTAATTCCAGACTCGACGTCGCTCTCGCCTGCGGCGCCGACGGGGTTCATCTCAGGTCGGACGACATTTCCGCCGCCGACGCTCGCGCCGCGTGGATGAAAGCTGCCGCTGCCCGGGACTCAGGACTCGGGACTCGCGACTGCTTGATTGCGTGCTCCTGCCACACTGCCGGCGACGTTCGACGCGCTGAGTCCGAGGGCGCCGATTTCGTGGTCTTCGCGCCGGTGTTCGAGAAAGGCGGACAGCGCGGTGTGGGCCTGGAGGCGTTGCGCGCGGCCTGCCGCAGATTTCCGGAGGCTTCACCGGCGGTGACCCTACCCGTGCTCGCACTGGGCGGAGTGACGCTGGACAATGCTCAGGCCTGCCTGGAGTCGGGCGCCGCGGGAATTGCGGGGATTCGCCTGTTCCAGGACAACGATGTCGCGGAGGTCGAGGCGCGCTTACGAGGTCGCTAGTGGCTGGTCGCTCGTGTGTCACCCCCACGGAGTCTGTGTGGGAACTGTGCCGCGCCGCTGGCGCTCGATGATTCTGTTCCACTTTTCCCAGCGCTGCCGCGCTGGGCTAACGACCACCCCGGCGAATTCCGCCGCTCCGCGGCTGGATTATGGGTGCGTTTGGACCACTGCGCTTGCCGAAAGTGAGTTCTCACACAGACCCGTCACCCTTGTTCGATGCGGCGCAGCTCGTTCCTGAGCGCAGCTTCCACGCGCGGGGAGCGGCGTTCGCCACGCGCGACGCGGCTGACGTAGGAGCGGTCCACCGCGAGCTGGCGAGCGACACGAGAGTACAGCCCGTGATAAAGGCGGTATCGCTTCAGCGCTGAATCCTTGCCAAGATTGCGTGTCACCAACGGTGACTCTCTGCTGGATGTGGGATTTGACCGGCGCAGAATTATATATCGCGCATCTTGCTGTTCCTTCTCCGGCCACACTGCAATCGGTGGGGTTCCTCGGGTACAATCCGGCCCGGGAGGACACATGGTTGAGCGCATTAGCACTATCGCCGGCATCATCCTGCTTGGTTCATCCTTGATGGTTGGCCAGAATCCGAGCACCAGCGCCGCGGCGCCGAAGGCCGCACCGGCCGACGCGGAAAGCTTCATGCGCGGCGCGGAATCGCGGCTCAAGGACGTCGGCGTCAAGGCAAGCCGCGCCAGTTGGGTGCAATCCACCTACATCACCGACGACACGGAGGCGCTGTCGGCCAGCGCGAATGAAGAAGTTCTGGCCACCACCACCGAACTGGTCAACCAGGGCAAGCGATTCCAGGGCGCGCAACTCTCGCCCGTACTGCAGCGAAAATTCAAGCTGCTGAAGCTGTCGCTATCATCGCCCGCGCCGAACAATCCCGCGGAACGCAAGGAGCTGGCGGAGATCGGAACCTGGCTGGAGGGGACGTACGGCAAAGGCAAGTATTGCCCGAGGACCGGGCCATTCGCGGGGAAGTGCCTGGGGCAGAGCGAAATGGAGCAGGCCTTCGCCACCACGAAAGACGAAGCCGTGCTGCGCGACCTTTGGGTTGGCTGGCATACGTTCGCGCCGCAGATGCGGCCAAAATACGAACGAATGGCGGCGCTGTCCAACAAGGGCGCGCAGGAGATCGGGTTCAAAGACACGGGCGTGCTGTGGCGGTCGAACTACGACATGACGCCGGAGCAGTTCAGCGCCGAGCTGGAGCGGTTGTGGAACCAGTTGCGCCCGCTGTATCTCTCGCTGCATGCCTACGTACGATCGCAACTGGTGAAGAAGTACGGGCCGCAAGTGGTTCCGCCGAACGGGCCGATGCCGGCCCACCTGCTGGGGAACATCTGGGCGCAGGACTGGACCAACATCTACGACCTGCTCAACGTCCCCGGCAAGGGCAGCGGGATCGACCTGACGCCCATCCTGCAGCAGCAGAAATTCGATCACGAGCGGATGGTGAAAACGGGTGAGCACTTCTTCGTGTCGCTCGGCTTCGATCCGCTGCCGAAGACGTTCTGGGAGCGCTCGATGCTCGTGCGGCCGCGCGACCGCGACGTGGTCTGCCACGCCAGCGCGTGGGACATTGACAGCGAGCAGGACGTGCGGCTGAAAATGTGCATCCAGGTGCGCGACGAGGACTTCCGCACCATCCATCACGAACTGGGACACAACTTCTACCAGATGGCGTACGCCAAGCAGCCAACGCTGTTCCAAGGGAGCGCCAACGACGGCTTCCACGAGGCGGTGGGGGACACGATCGCGCTTTCGATCACGCCCGGGTACCTGAAGGAGATCGGGCTGATCGAGCAGGCGCCGCCGGCGAGCGAGGACCTGGGCTTGCTGATGCACAAGGCGCTGGAAAAGATCGCGTTCCTGCCGTTCGGATTGCTGATCGACCAGTGGCGCTGGGGCGTGTTCTCGGGCCAGATCGCGCCCGCCGACTACAACCAGACCTGGTGGGATCTGCGGCTGAAGTACCAGGGCGTGGCGCCGCCGCTGGCGCGGAGCGAGAAGGACTTCGATCCGGCGGCGAAGTATCACGTGCCGGGCAACGTGCCGTACTCGCGCTATTTCCTGGCGGACGTGCTCCAGTTCCAGTTCCATCGCGGGCTGTGCAAGTCCATCGGCTACCAGGGCCCGCTGCATCGCTGCTCCATCTACAACAACAAGGTTGCGGGCGCGCGCCTGAAAAAGATGCTGGAGATGGGCCAGAGCCGTCCGTGGCCGGATGCGCTGGAGGCGTTGACGGGTGAACGCCGGATGGACGCCACCGCAATCCTGGATTACTTCGCGCCGCTGCAGAAGTGGCTGGATGAGCAGAACGTGAAAAATGGAGTCAAGGTGGGCTGGTAGTACCGAGTACGGGAACTGAATAGCGAGAGCGGCAGCGCCTTCGACTTGCTCAGGCAGGCGAGGGTGGCTGCCGTTTCGTGTTTGGGAGCATCTGGGAGGCGCTGATTCTCCAAATCGATTGCGCGATGACGCATACAATCGTGCGCGGAGGCAAAAGCGAATGGCGAACTATGGTTTCGACAGAGACAAGGTGATCGACGTGGGCGGTCCCAACGTGTTGCGACTGGTGGGCGTGGCGGTGGCCGCGCTGCTGGTGGTCTTTCTACTGTTTGCATCGGTAGCAAGAGTGCCCGCCGGCCACGTGGGCGTGCTCACCTTGTTCGGGCGGGTGACGGGCGAAACGCTGCCCGAGGGCATGCACCTGGTGAACCCGTTCAAGGAGAACAACGTCCTATCGATCCGGACACAGCAGGTGAAGGAATCGGCCAGCGTGCCGTCCAGCGAAGGGCTGGTAATAGCTCTGGACACGTCGTTGCTGTTTCATCTGAACCCGGACCGCGCCGCCGAGGTGTACCAGAAAATCGGTCCAGCGTACGAAGCCACAATCGTGGAACCGAGCCTGCGGGCGGCGATCCGCGAAGCGACTTCGTCGCACTCGGCCAATGCGCTGTACACCGGGGAGCGGGAAAAGGTGGCGCGCGAGATTCACGAACAACTCTCCACGGAGCTGAACAAGCGCGGGATCACGGTGGAGCAGGTCCTGCTGCGCGACATCCAATTGCCGGCGGCCTTGAAGGCGTCGATTGAGACCAAGCAGCAGGCGGAGCAGGAGTCGCTGGCGATGTCGTTCCGGCTGCAAAAGGAAAAGCAGGAGGCGGAGCGCAAGCGCATCGAGGCGGCGGGCGTACGCGATTTCCAGCAGATCGTGTCGCAGGGGATCAGCCCGGCGCTGCTGGAGTGGAAAGGGATCGAAGCCACGGAGGCGCTGGCGCGCAGCCAGAACACCAAGATCGTGGTGATGGGCAACAGCAAGAATGGACTGCCGATCATCCTCGGACACCAGTAGAGAGTTCGGCTGCCGCTGCTCAGTATTAGTCGCGCCGCTTGGGCAGGAGCGCGCGGAAGAGCATGTTGACCAGCATGAGCACGATGGCCCCGATGAAGGCCGCAACGAAGCCTCTTATTTCGAAGCCGGACACAAAGGCGGTGGCAAGCCACAGCATCAGCGCG
>DASWAR010000240.1:0-17129 GCA_036391015.1 Terriglobales bacterium | reverse complement strand
AGGCGCATCGCGGGCGAGGGCGCCCGCGAAACATCTCTACCCCTTGGCGGCGACGTCGGCGGGAGTGGTGGAGTTGGCGGAGTCTTCGTAGAGCTGCTGGATGTGCTGGCGATAGCGCTCCTCGACCACGCGGCGCTTGAGCTTGAGCGTGGGCGTGAGGCTGCCGTCAGCGACGGAAAATTCGTCGGCCACGAGCAGAACTTTTTTTAATTTTTCGAACTGGGCAAGATCGCGGTTGACCTCGGCGACGATGCCGTCGAACAATTCGCGGACTTCTTCCTGGCCGATGAGGTCTTCGCGGGAGTTGACTCCAAGCCCGTTTTCGCGCGCCCAGCGCTCCAGCTCGGCGAAGTTGGGGGCAATGACGACCGAAGGAAACTTGCGGCGGTCGCCGATGACGATGGCCTCGCCGACGTAGGCATTGTTTTGCAGCTTGCGCTCGATGGGCTGTGGGGCGATGAACTTCCCGCCGGAAGTCTTGATCAGGTCTTTCTTGCGGTCGGTGACGGAGAGGAAGCCGTCGGCGTCAAGATTGCCGATGTCGCCGGTCTTGAACCAGCCGTCGGGAGTTAAGGCGGCGGCGGTCTCGGCCGGCATGTTCCAGTAACCCTTGAACACGGAGGGACCGCGAACCAGGATCTCGCCGTCGTCGGCAATGCGGACTTCGACGTTGCGCAGCGGCCGGCCGACGGTGCCGATCTTGTGCGCATTGGGTTTGTTGAGCGCGATGACGGGCGAGGTCTCGGTGAGGCCGTAACCTTCGTGGATGCGGATGCCGACGTTGGCATACCACTCGGCGAGGTCGTGACCGAGGGGCGCACCGCCGGAGATGTAGATTTTGATGCGGCCGCCCAGCGCCTGCCTGATCTTGGAGAAGACAAACCGGTCGGCGAGCTTCCAGTCGGGCGAGGTGGGGCGCTTCCCTGCCAGGATTTCGTCGCGATGGGCGCGGCCGACCTTCAGCGCCCACTGGAAGACCTTGTGCTTCATGCGAGACTTGGTTTGTGCCTCGGCCTGGCTGCGGATTTTTTCGTACACGCGCGGGACCCCGACAAAGATGGTGGGGCGGACTTCAGGAAGCGCGGCCTTGAGCGCGTCGATGTGGGGGCAATAAGCGACGGTGACGCCATGGTAGAACATGGCGTAATCCGCATGGCGGGCGGTGATGTGCGACAGCGGCAGGAAGGAGAGGCTGACGTCGCCCTGGCCTATCTGGTAGTCGTCCAGGGAATCAATCAAGTTGGAGGCGAGATTGTCCTGGGTCAACATCGCACCCTTGGGCGTGCCGGTGGTGCCGGAAGTGTAGATGATGGTAGCCAGATCGTCGGGGCGGATGGCGTGCGCGGCAGCGTCGAATGCGGCATCGCGCGCCACCGGGCCGTCATGCATCAGGCGGTGCATGGGAATCGCGTCGGGGATTCCGATGTAATCCATGACCACAATTTTTTCCAGCTTGGTGATGGACTGCACCGCCTGGAGTTTCTTGAGCTGGTCGACGGTGGAAACGAAGGCGACGCGTGCGCCGGAGTCGGCGAGCATGAAGGCCGACTGTTCGGAGGTCAGCGTCGGGTAAATGGGGACGATGGCGCCGCCGATGAGCAGCGTGCCGAATTCAGCGGTGGCCCACTCGGGGCGGTTCTCGCTGAGGATGGCGACGCGATCGCCCTTGGCAATGCCCCAGCCGGTAAGCGCGCGGGCAATCCCGACGGCGTCGCGATAGAGCTCACGCGAGGAGATGGGAATCCACTTGACCGTGTGCTTGTAGAGCATGACGCGGTCGAGTTGGCGGTCGATGACCTGGTAGAAAACCTGATTGACGGTTTCGATGCTCATGGAAAACAGGTTTCAGGCTTTAGGCTTTAGGCGATAGCTTTCGGGCGCCCAAACCCGAAAACCTAAGACTTAAAAAGGTGCGAACCCAACACTGTAGCGGGAAGCGAGGACATGGCGCAAGATGGCGGTCGAGTTGCGAGTCCCGAGTCGCGACATGGGGGTGAGCGAGAATCGCCCTCGGATCGAGGAGTGCACAGGGTTTAGAGCTGGCCGGTTTCGGGAAAAGTTTCTGTAACCGCAGCCCACAGGCGGCATCAGGTGGGAGTATGAAACGAAGCATAACTTCCCTTCTACTGGCCCTTGCCCTGGCGGCGACGGTGGTGCCGTCGCTGCGCGCTCAGGACAAACCGCAGGCGGCGCCGCTGAAGCTGAAAGTCGGCGACATGGCGCCCGATTTCACGCTGAAGTATTTCGACGGCGCCAAGGTGCAGGACATCTCGCTGCACGAGTTTCGCGGCAAAAAGAACGTGGTAGTGGCGTTCTTCATCTTCGCCTTTACCGGCGGTTGAACCACCGAGATGCGCAACCTCCAGGCGAATTACAAGAAGCTGGAGGCTGCGGACACCCAGGTCGTGGGTGTGAGCGTGGACAGCCCGTTTGCCAACAAAGCTTTTGGCGATTCACTCAACGTGACCTTCCCCATTGCCAGCGACTGGTTTGACGAGGGAGCGGCGACCAAGGCCTACGGACTGTGGGAGCCGAAGAACAAGGCAGCGCGGCGGGCGACGTTCCTGGTCGGCAAGGATGGCAAGATCGAGGAAATCCAGGCGGACAAAGAAGCCATCGATCCGACCAAGGTAGTGACTGCGTGCGAGAGGAAGAAGCACGGATAGTTTCAGCTTCAGTTTCGAGTTGGCGCGGGCGGGGGCACCCGCGCCATTCGTGTTTTTCGATACTTCAAGCGGAGCACCGGCGAGGACGCCGGGGCCTAGTTTAAGCATTCGTCTTAGGAAGTTTGGCGGACTCCGGCTTGGCGTAGCTGCCGGCGGCGAAAAGCGCGGCCTCGAGGGTGCTGATATCGGCGGTGCGGACGAGTGCGGCTTCCAGTTGCCGGATGCGGTGCGACATCTTCTTGATAATGCGAAACGCGAAGGAGGCGTCCTCGTGCACGCGATGCATGAAGGCGCGTTTCTCCAGGCTGAGCACGTAAGCATGGCCGAGGGCACGCACCGTGGCAGGGCGCACTTCCTTGCCGAGCACGGCCATTTCGCCGAAAAAATCGCCCGGGCCGAGGACAGCGAGGCAGAACTCCTTGTCGGCGTGGCGCTGGATGACCTCGACTTCGCCTTCCTGGATGACGAACATGCAGTCGCCGAGTTCACCCTGCCGAACGATGATGTCGCCGTCGTGATACTGCTTACCAAGCATTGCGTTAGTCATTGCTCACCTCGATGTCGGTGTACACGCCGCGGTTGGCGGCCACGAAGTTCCACAGCAGGCGTCCCCAGAAGCCCGGATGCAAAGCGCGCAACAGAACGTGGCGGTACGGCGCGCTGCCGGTGAAGGTGTCCCACAGGACCATGCTCATGCGGCGCTGGCCGCCGGAAAGGCGCTGCTCGTCGCACACCATGCGCCAGATGGCGCGGCGCGCAAACGCGGCGCCCTGCAACAGGCGGCTGATCCAGAAAACGAATCTGCCGATGTCGTTGTCGTGTTCGATGCGGCGGCAGATGGGCTGGTAATGGCGGCGGAACTGGGCAGCGGAAACGCCGTGAAAGACGGCGGTCTTGGCAGCAGCCTTGGCAGTGCGATAGGCGGCGCCGATGCCGTCCTTGTAGAGGCGGGTGGCGCCGCAATCGCCGACGAAGACGACGCGGTCGCCATAGGCAGGCTCGGCGGCGGCGATGCTAATGCGCGGCGAGCAATGGCAGAAGTCCGCAGGCAAACGCCAATGCGCCGGCAATGCCTCCTTAACTTCAGGCGAGGTCAGGAAGGCGTTGACCATTTCTTTGTCAATGTCGTCGCCGAGCATGCAGACGGTGACGTAATCGCCCTTGGGAATGAGGGCGGCGAATTCCAGGCGCTTCATGGGCAGCAGGAACACATGCATGGAGCTGCCCATCTCGCGCTCGATGACCTCGCGGCCTAGGCAGAATTCGCAGATATAAGTGCGCGTGGTGCGCGGCGGCTTGTAGGCGAACGGAATGTTCTCCAGCAGCTTGGCGCCGATGTTCACGCCCACGGCAAAGCAGAGCAGATCATAGTCGGCCTGCTTGCCGGATTGCGTCTTTACGACCGGACGGCCGTTGTTGAACGCAATGCTCTGCACGCCCGCGCGAACCACCGAAGCACCTTGCGCAACGGCCATGTCGAGCAGGTACTGATCGAGTCCGCCGAACTCCTTGCCCTGCAGGCCGCGCGGCCCCCCACCGCGATGCACCGCGGCGATGCGCTTTTCCTGCAGCGGAGTCTCGATGCGGACGTTGCCGACGTCCATGTGCAGGTAGTAGGAGTCGATGCCGCGCTGGACAACGCTGGGCGGCAGCATGATGCCCTCGACGGCGAGCGCCTGCACCAGCGACTCGGAGACGATGCCGCCGCACATGTTGCAACCGGCCGGGCCGGGAACTGTGAAATCGCGCGGCTCGTAAAGGTCGACCTCCAGATCGAGCCCGACACGCTCGGCGAACTGCAGGAGGAAATAGGAAAAGAACGATCCGCCCGGACCGCCGCCGATCACACCGATGCGCGATCCGTCCTGAAGCTGCGGGGCGGTCGCGATAGACATGGGAGCGCCTCCGGAAAACCGGAGAACGACAAGACCGCATGCCGCTGCACATGGATCCAGCGGTGCCGCGATTATACGGCGGCGCTGACCGGCGTCTGTGACACTTATCACAAATCCATGTGACTAGTGTCAAAGTGGGTTGCGCGGTGCGGACCGCGAAGGTAAGTTGTGGCGGAGAGACGATGCCGCGCAAAACGAAACCCATGCTAATGCGCGAACGCCAAACTCTGGTGTACAGCCGCGAGCTGTTCGTGCGTGCGCCGGCGGAGCGGGTATTCGCGGTGGTGAAAGGCATTGGCGGCGAACGGGGCTGGCTGTTCGCAAATTTCCTGTGGCGCTGGCGGGCGCGCATGGATGAGTGGACGGGCGGCATCGGCATGATGAGACGGCGTCGCGATCCGGACGAGTTGCGCGTGGGCGACGTGGTGGACTTCTGGCGGGTGCAGGAATTCCAGCCCAACCGCTTTCTGCGCCTGCGAGCGGAGATGAAGCTTCCCGGGAGAGCGTGGCTGCAGTTCCACGTGGAACCCGCAGAGCACGGCGCGCTGCTCCGTTCGGAGGCGCTGTTCAAGCCGGATGGAATTCTCGGTGACCTGTATTGGGGCTTGCTGTACCCGATCCACGTGTTTCTATTCAGCGGGATGCTGCGGGCGATCGCAGCGCAAGCCGAGGGCGGCACTGGCGTGCTTGCCGCGCGCGCGACAACTGAAACTTGAAGCTGTGACTTTTGTCTTTGGCCGGAACTGAAACTCGAAACTACTTTTTGGCGCTGGCGTTGGGCGGCGGGGCGTTGGGATTGGGCTGGCCGGGAGTCAGATAGATGACCTCTCCCGGGCGGGCGTAGTGGAGCTGCTCGCGTGCTTCCTTCTCGATGGCGCTGGGATCGGTCTTCAGCGCTTTAATTTGCTCCGATAATTGCTGGTTTTCCTTCTGTAGCTGGTCCACGTCTTTCTGCAGGGTGCGGTACTCGGATTTCTTGCCCTGGTAAACGACCATGCCGTTGTCGCCGAAGATGACGTGAATGGCGAGCAAGATGGCGAGAGCGGCGACGGCGGCGGTGGCGAGCTTGGTGCGAAGGTGGTAGAGCTTGTGAATGACGCGCTCGGCTAGCGCGACGACGCGGATGAGGCGTGGGTCTGTTGCCTCGATCGTGATCGGCAGGTACTTCCTGGCGCGTCTGGTGAAGACCGAAAGCAAGAGTACCGTCCGTTCCTTTAAGCGGTCCTACATCACTCAAAAATCCACTGCTTGGCGGCGGCGCTGAGCTTTTCCAGGTCGCCGGGTGTGCGCGCTTCCGAATAGACGCGCACCACCGGTTCGGTGCCGGAAAGGCGGTAGCACACCCAGGAACCGTCGTCGAAAATCAGCTTGAGCCCGTCGGTGCGGACAATCTCGCGGACCCGGCGCCCGCCGAGCTCGCGAGGATCCTCCTGCACTTTGCTAGTGAACTTCGCTTTGACCTCGGGGGTCAAGCTGAAGTTCTCGCGGCGCGGGTAAAAGGAACCAACTTTGACAAATAAATCGTTGAGCTGTTCGCCCAGGGTGCGTCCGCGGCGCGCCACCATCTCGCAGCACAGCAGGCCGGCAAGGACGCCGTCTTTTTCCGGGACGTGGTGGCGAATGGAAAGGCCGGCGGATTCTTCTCCGCCGATGGCGATCTTGTCCTGGTCAATGAGTTCGCCGATGTACTTGAAGCCGACCGGCGTTTCGTACAGCCGGACTTTGTGGTGTTCGGCCAACGCGTTGACCAGGTTGGTGGTGGCGACGGATTTGGCGACGCCGTTGCGCCAGCCGCGGGTCTCGACCAGGTAATCGAACAAGAGCGCGATGATGTAATTGGGCGAAATAAAAGTGCCGTCGCGGTCGAGGATGCCGAAGCGATCGGCGTCACCGTCGGTGGCGATGCCGATGTGGGCGCCGGATTTTTTCATGGCGGCGCGCAGATCGGAGAGAAGATGATCGTCCGGCTCGGGAGCGTGTCCGCCGAAGAGCACGTCGCGGTAGTCGTGCACGGTAACTACGTTGACCCCGGCGCGGCGGAGGAGGTGGTCGGGATAGCCGCGCGCGGCGCCCCATAGCGGATCAAAGCAAACGCGCAGGCCGGCTTTCTTGATAACGGCGACATTAACAATCTCGTTGAGTCGCACCAGGTAGTCGGCGGCAACATCGAGCTCTTCCCGGTTTGCTGCCGGAGCTGCTTTGCCCGCGGGCGAGGGCGCCCGCGCCACATTCGCAGAGGGCGCAGGCGCGTCATCGAGCGACGCGATCTCCGCTTCGATCCGCTGGGTAACCTCGGGCAAGGCGGGCGCGCCGTCGGGGGTGGAGAACTTGATGCCGTTATACTCTGGCGGATTGTGGGAAGCGGTAAAGTTGATGGCGCCGTCGGACTTGGTGCGAATCACCGCCCAGGAAATTGCGGGTGTGGGCGCGGGATCAGGGATGACGCGCGGGGTGACGCCGTGGGCGGAGAGAATGTCGGCAGCCAGGGTGACAAAGGTTTCGCCGAGAAAACGCGGGTCGCGTCCGACAATCACCGCGGCCCCCTGCGGCTTGACCGACGCCACGTAGCGGGCAATTCCGGTGACGGCGCGGCGAGCGTTGGCGAAGGTGAAGTCCTCGGCCATGACGGCGCGCCACCCCGAGGTGCCGAACTTGATGACGGCTGGCATGCGTGCGGCTCCAGAAAGTCAGCAGTAAGAAGTCAGAATTAACAATGGCAGAAAACCATTGCCGATTTCCGATTGCCGATTGACGATTGATGAATGCCGCGCACGGCCGCGCTGTTCGATGGGCTTCCGGCGCGTGAGGAATTGTAAATGACCGACAAGAAGATTGTGCTGACGACGACAGCAACCCGCGAGGACGCGGGCAAGATTGCGCGTGCGCTGGTGGAGCGGCGGCTGGCGGCGTGCGTCAACCTGGTCGCAATCGAATCGGTGTACCGCTGGAAGGATGCGGTGGAAAGCGCCGAGGAGTGGCTGCTGGTGATCAAAACCACGGCGGCGGCATACGACCATGTACACGCGGCGATCAAGGAGCTACATCTATACGATTTGCCGGAATGCGTAATGCTGGCCATCGAGCACGGCAGCGAAGAGTACCTGGCGTGGATTGGGGAAAGCGTCCACCTGCAGTAATCGGGTGATCGGGTGATCTGTGCTCGGATGCGCCATGCGTTTTCCTGCTAAGGCTTCTTTGCATCCCGCGGATGGCGCGAGCGCCGCTCGAGCAACTCGAGCAGGTAAGTCTTGACGTTGGCTTCCAGGCGCGAGTGATGGAGGACGTCACGCAGGACCTGGCTGGGCAGATTGTCCGCGAACGCCAGGGCGCGGGCTAGCGGCGTCTTGTCATTGCGGAGCAGCGCGATTTGCACATCGCGGCGCAGCGACCACTTGGAGTGGCGGCATACCGCGTGCACCAGCGGGACGGGCGCGTCGTCCTGCACCAGGGCCTTCACAATCCACGCCTCGGTCATGTAGGGATTTTCCAGGGCGGCGTGCATGACGCGCTCTTCAGGATCGGTAAGCAGGGCGGCGGCGACGCGCGTCGAACCGCGTTTGGCGAGGGTGAGCCGCTCGCCGCTGGAAATGGATTCCATGCGCGCGATCAGCGATTCCTCAATCAACATTTTCAGGTCGGCGGCAATCGAGGGCGTGAGCGCGATCTGCATCAACTCGAAGGTGTAGAGGTGGCGCGCGATGGGCAGCGAGACGTGGCGCGGCGTCCGCGGATGCGCTACCACGGCCACGACCACCTTGCGGTGCTTCATGACCGCGGCGTTTTTGGAGAGGTCAACCATCGCCTGGTGCGGCAGGTCGCGGCGGGCGAGCAGGCAGAGCGCCAGTTCTTCGGTGAGACGGGAACTGGCGGCGACCCCGCGCAGGACGTCGAACTCCTGGCTGTGAAGGAGTTCTTCGAGCGGGCCCTGCGGCTCGGGGGCCCGGCGTGCACCGGCGCCGGAGGCGGTGGTCATGCGCTATTCTCGCGTGGTGGCCGTCATGCGGCGCGCCATCCATAAAGCGCCGGCGACGGGTTGAATGATCTTAAAATCTACGGCGGCGCCGGGGCACTGGGCGCGCAACTTATTCCAGAATGTGTCGCGCACCAGCGGCGAGTGAGCGAAAACGCCGCCACCAATCGCGACCCGCACGGCCTGCTCCGCGGGCCAGAGGCGGCCGATGACGACGCCCGCCAGGGTGGCCAGTTCGCTGCCGGCGGCGGCCAGAATCTGCTGTGCGATAGGGTCGCCCGCCGCTGCCGCCGATTCCACCGCCGGAAACAAATCCGCAAAGCCCGGCAAAGAATTCCCTTTCTGCAAAAGCTCTTCCAGCGAGTTGAGCCGCCAGCAGTCGAGAATGCCGCGCAACAGCGTGGTGCTGGTGCCGGCGTCGTGTGCGCGCAGCACGGCGGACACGGCGGCGCGCCCAATCCAGTATCCCGAACCTTCGTCGGAGATGGCCGAACCCCATCCACCGGCGCGCCCGGCTTCTTCGCGGTGGTTGCGGCCGAACGCGACCGATCCGGTGCCGGAGATCACAACCACGCCGGGCAGGCCGGGGAAGGCGGCTTCCATGGCGATGACCATGTCGCCCACAACTTCAATCTCGCCGGGGACAAGGTCACCGATCATGGCGGCGACCGCATCCTTCACCGGCGGGACGGAAGCACCAGCAATGCCGATGACGGCGGCTTCCACCGCAGCCGGGCTGACGCCAGCGGCGGCACAGGCCTTGGTGATCGCTTCGCGGAGGTTGGTTCGCGCCTCGGGTTCGCCGACCCGGACGATATTGCTGCCGCCGGCGACGGAGGTAGCCAGGACGCGAAGGTGGTCGCCCACGGCGCAGGTGGTTTGCGTACCGCCGCCGTCAATGCCGAGGTAGAGGGGCACGAGTGCCTCAATTTTTATCATGGCAAGAGCGCTACGGGCGCGGGTTTTTGCACGACGCAGACGAGTTTTCGAGCATAATGGCGAGCAGAAGTACCGAGTACCTTAGTACCGAGTACCTAGCCGCCGCAGTTTGGCGAGAAATAAATTCTTGGGTTGCCTGGTCAGTGCCCTCAGCGGCTAAAGCCGCTGGAGGGTCGGACCTCGACGGCACGGCTGAAGCCGTGCCCTTCCCAATTCGCACGCCGGACAAAGCATGGGACTGGATCGGCTGGATCTGATCATCATTGCGGTGTACCTGGCGGGTATCACCGCCTTCGGGGTCAGGTTCCGCAAGCGCCAGCACACGCTACGCGACTACTTCCTCGCTGACCGCAACGTGCCGTGGTGGGCGATCTCGCTCTCCATTGTCGCCGCCGAAACCAGCACGCTCACCATCATCAGCATTCCCGGGCTTGCCTACCGCAGCAACATGACGTTCCTGCAACTGGTGTTGGGCTACGTGGTGGGACGCTTCATCATCAGCTTCCTGCTGATCCCGCACTATTTCCGCGGCGAGTTGTACACCGCCTACCAGTTGATGGAGCGGCGCTTCGGCGGCAAGCTGCGCTCGCTGACCGCGAGCCTGTTCCTGATTACGCGGTCGGCGGCGGAAGGAGTGCGCGTCTTTGCTGTCGCCATCGTGGTGCGGATCACGCTGGGCGCCGTGCTGCGCGGCTTCAGCGACTTCCAGCGCGACGCCATCGCCATCGGCATCGTTACCGCGCTGACCCTGGTCTACACCTTTGAGGGCGGCATGACGGCGGTGATCTGGACCGACGTGGTGCAGATGTTCATCTACGTCGGCGGAACGCTAGTCGGGTTCGTGACCCTGCTGCACCTGGTGCCGGGCGGATGGCCGAGTGTGCAATCGTTGGCCGGCGCGGCGGGAAAATTCCGCGTGTTCGACTTCTCGCCGGAATTTTTCAAGGTGTACACGTTCTGGGCAGGCTTGATCGGCGGCGCCTTCCTGACCACGGCGAGCCACGGCACCGACCAGTTGATCGTGCAGCGGCTGCTGGCGGCGCGCTCCGAGGGACAGTCGAAGCTGGCGCTCATCGCCAGCGGCTTTGCGGTGTTTTTTCAATTCGGCCTGTTCCTGCTGGTGGGTGTGCTGCTGTACGCGCTGTATCACACCGCCGCCCAGCCGCCGGCGTGGGCTTCTTACGACGAGATTTTTCCCACGTTTATCGTGACCCGCATGCCGAACGGAATTTCGGGCCTGCTGATCGCTGCGATCCTGGCGGCGGCGATGAGCAACCTGAGCGCCGCGCTGAATTCCCTCTCCTCCAGCTCGATCGTGGATTTCTATCTGCGGCGGCATCCCCAGACCAGCGACCGCGAGCGCCTGCGCTTGTCGCGAGCTTCCACGCTGCTATGGGCGCTGGTGCTGTTTGCGCTGGCGATGCTTTCGCGCAACATCAAGGTGGTGGTCGAGGTCGGACTGGCCATTGCCTCGGTGGCCTACGGGGCGCTGCTGGGCGTGTTTGGGCTGGGCGTCCTCACCAAGCGCGCCAACGAACGCGGCGCCATGGTGGGCTTCTTCTGCGGCTTCGTTTTCAACCTTTATCTCTGGCAGGAGCAGCGGTTGTGGGCGGCGGTTGCGCGCTCGACCGGCTTTTCGCTGGCGCTGCCCCGCGGAGGCGTGCCGTTCACCTGGTACGTTGCGCTGGGTTCCTCGGTGACGTTTGCCATCGGATATGCGGCCAGCCTGCTTTACGCGCGGGAGAAGAGGACGGGCGCGCATGCCTGAGACGGCGCCGAATTCGAGTAAGGGGCGCGAACTGGCGCGCGACCTGACGGTGAGCCACGCCGGCGCGATCGTGGTGGGCACCATCATCGGCAGCGGAATTTTCCTGGTGCCGGCGGAGATGATGCAGGCGGTGGGCTCCGCCGGGGTGGTGTACCTGGCGTGGATCGTGGGCGGGCTGCTGTCGATGTTCGGCGCCCTTACCTACTCGGAGCTGGCGGCCATGAAACCGCAGGCCGGCGGCGAGTACGTGTACATGCGCGACGGCTACGGTCCGCTCGGCGGATTTCTGTACGCGTGGACGTATTTCGTGATCGCCAAGCCGGGATCGATGGCGAGCATCGTCACCGGCTTGGTGCGCATCCTCAGCAACCTGAACGCGCTGCAATTCCTGGGTGAAACGCGCATGGACGGCTGGCATCCGACCGTCCCCGGACAAGCGGTCGCCATCGGCGCCATCGTGCTCATCAGCTTCATCAATTACATCGGGGTAAAAAAGGCGGGCGAGTTCCAGTTGTTTTTCACGATGTTGAAGGTGGCGCTCATCCTGGCGATTGTCGGCATGGGCTTCGCATACGCAAAAGGCAGCCTGGGGAATTTTGGCACTCACTATTCTCTGGCACGCGGCGGCATGGCGGGATTCATGGCGGCGCTGCTGGCCTCGCTGTGGGCGTATGACGGGTGGAACCTGGTGACCACGGTGTCGGCGGAGATTCGCGATCCGCAACACAGCTTGCCACGAGCATTGATCGCTGGGGTGGCGACGGTGGCAGGTTTGTACATCCTGGTGAACGCGGCGGTGCAGTACGTGATCCCGGCGGACATGATCGCCCGCTCCAGCAGCCCGGCGCTGGACGCAATCCGGTGGGCCGGGCACGGGATCTTGACCGTGGTGCTGATTGCCATGGCGCTGGCCATGCTCGCCACCTTGAACGGCAGCACGATGACGGGGGCGCGCGTGCCGTTTGCCGTGGCCCGCGACGGCTACTTCTTCTCCGGCCTGGCAAAAGTGCACGAGCGTTTCCGTACGCCATCGACCGCGATCGTGTTGCAGGCAGTGCTGGCCATTGCGCTGCTGCTGTTCGCGGGCAGTTTCCAGCAACTGTTCTCGCTCACGCTGTTTGCGGAATGGCTGTTCTACCTGCTGGTGACCAGCACCGTTTTCATCTTCCGGCGGCGCGAGCCGGATGCGCCACGACCTTATCGCGTATGGGGCTATCCGGCGGTTCCGGTGATATTTATTGCGGCCTCGGCGGTGCTGCTCTATTACACCTTTGCGGCCAACGTGCGCAATTCGCTGCTGGGTTGTGGGGTCATCCTCGCGGGAATTCCGGTGTACCTGGTGTTCCGGGGCATGCGGCAGGCAAGGCGCGAGGCATAAGGCGCAAGGCACAAGGTTAAGAGCGTGGGTGAGAGACACTTACAGTTGCACCTTTCGCCCTGAGCCTTGCGCCTGGAGCCTTGGGCCTTCCACATTACCAACGGAACTTCCTAAGGTGGAATTGTGCTTGCGCCTGCGGCGAGTTCTAAAGTAATTTGCACAAGGCAGCCTTATGGCGAAAGCACATAGCGACAAGCGGTCGAGCAAGCGAGTCAAGGCGCAGGACAAGGTAAAGGTCAAGGTGGGAAACGGCGCCGTCCATCACGCGCAGGCGCAGCTTCGCGACGTCAGCCTGAAGGGTGTGTACCTGTACCTGCAAAACAAGGTGACGGAGGGCTCGACTCTGGAAGTCGTGCTGCCGTTGCCGGAGGGCATCCTGGCCGGACACGAAAATTGGATTCGCTGCAAGTGCCGCGTCGTGCGGGTGGAAAACAAAGGCGGCCCGGAGTACGGCGTGGCCGCCACGATCGAAGAATTTGAGCCGGTGGACACCACGAAACTGAAGCAGGCGTAGCTTTTAGCTCTTAGCTATTAGCTCTTAGCTTTTAGTTAGTATCTGTTAACTTTTTGCTTTTTCCTCTGAGCCTCGTAGCCGTTAACTGTTCGCGGTTGAGATCTCGACGCCAACAAGCTAACGGCTTATGCCCAAGCACCTCCACAGAGCCCTGGGCTTCCGAGTGGATCGATCCGAAACCGTCCATGGCGTTGCAAAAAAGGCACCCTGAGAAAACTCAGGATGCCCGGATAATCCAACTAGGTTTTCAGCGCCGCCGCCTCTGCTACTGCGGGGGCGGTGGCTTCTTGTCCCGCTTCCGTTGTTCGTCCTGACGCTTCTTCTCTTCCGGCGCCAGCGGCTTGGCCTGCGGGCGCACTTGCTGCGGCCCGGTCCCGTTGCCGCAGGAGGCGGCGTGCGCTGTTGCGGGTCTTAGAGGTAAAAGTTGGGTGCCGGTCTGAGACGGCACCCTCGGTGAAGTAGCAACTTGAAGAATAGTCTGTTTATGCAACTGCTTCCTTCCGGGGCGCTGAGCCTGCATGCTTCGCAACCCCCTTCCCCAGGAAGTTCACCAGCTCAGGGTTCACTTCGTTCGCATGTGTCCAAGTTATGCAGTGCGGCCCATCCTTCACCACCAACAGGCGGGCTCCCTTGATCAGCTTGGCGGTCCGGAGTCCCGAAGCACTGATAGGCAGAATCCGGTCCGCGTCACCGTGAATGACTAGCGTGGGCACGTCTATGGCGGTCAGGTCCTTGCGGAAGTCCTCATGCCATGTTGGTACGCAAGCGACAGTGGCCGTGGCAGAGGCACCGGCTGCAATGTTCCAGCTGGCCTGGACGGCCTGTTCGCTGACGCGCTTGCCCAGCAGGAGGTCCGTATTGTAGAAATTCTTGAAAAAATCGGTGAAGAACGCGTAACGGTCTGCGACGACAGCTTTCTGGATCCCCTCGAACACACTGCCGTCCACGCCCTCCGGGTTGTCCGCCGTCTTCAGTAGGAACGGTGGAATCCCCGAGATAATTACTGCTTTGCTCACGCCCTCCGATCCGTATTTTGCGAAGTAACGCGCCACTTCGCCTCCACCCATCGAGAAACCGACCAACGCGAAATCACGTAATTTGAGCTGTGTCACGAGCTTGTGCAAGTCCCCGGCGAAGGTGTCGTAGTTGTAGCCCGTTGTTGGCTGGCTGGACTTGCCGAACCCTCTGCGGTCATAGGTGATGACACGGCGACCCGCAGCCAGAAGCACCGGGATCTGCTTTTCCCAGGAAGCACCGCTCAGCGGATATCCGTGGATAAGGACTACGGGGGCACCCGAGCCATGATCTTCATAGTAGAGATCGATGTCACCGGAGCTTTCTTTACCGACCTTAACGTATGGCATTGAGATTCTCCTTCTTCTTACGTGCGTGAGTCGACCGTAGATTGTGATCGCTTGCGTTCTCGAACTCTCTAAGTCTGCCAGAACCGGTCTCATGACGAAAGTGCCGTGCAGGCCGGCCGTTGTTCATAAGCGTACCAGCGGTCGTGCTAATCGCCGCTGTGCCGCCGTATACGGCAGTCGGAAGACTCTTGCGGTTTACTCCGCTACCAGTGTCGTTGTTGGGTACGATTGCGTTTTCGCCGTGACCTACCTGTTGCTGGTACAAGCCGTTAAGTTCTGGTTCTATCGGCGGAATGCGTTACTGTGACAGAGAAGACCGCGCGTTCTAGCGGTGTCCAACCAATTCTGCAGCCTCTGCCTCGGCTTTGGTCTTGTGCACTGTCCCGTCGGGGTGGTTCGGCGGAGAGTAGATCGTATATAGCTTCAACATCGCCGTCTTCGACGTATTGATTACGTTGTGGTAAGTCCCTGCCGGAACCACGACCGCATCTCCGTCGTGCACCGTGCGTTCCTCCTTCTCGTTAAAAACGAATTTGGCCTCCCCCTGCTCGATGCGGAAGAACTGGTCGACTTTCGGGTGCACTTCATCACCAATCTCTTCGCCCGGCCGCAAGCACATCACGACAAGCTGGGCGTGCTGAGCCGTGAATAGCACCTGCCGGAAATACGTGTTCTCGAGAGCCTGCTTTTCAATCGCTCCAACGTATTCAGTCATAGTCTTGGTCTCCTTTTTTTCTTTGGTGTTCATGAGCGTGTCCGCAAAACCAAAGCGTATTGTTTCGTTCCGATGCTTCACTTGTCTGGTCAATACCGAACAGAGGATTCCCAGGCCGTTTTGGCAGCCTCGAAGAGCCTATTCAACCCAGAGAGTCTGGATGTTCCGCGCCGTGTATCAACTAGATCCGGCGTGAAGAGAGTAACTAGAAGAGCTTTTACGCCGCCGTCACGCTGCGCAATTGCCGCACGCGGTCGTAAATCTTCACGTACTCCCGGGCTGACGCGGTCCAGGAAAAATCCTTGTTCATGCCGTTGCGCATCAGCGTCTGCCAGCTTTCCTTGTCGCGAAACGCCTGCAGCGCGGCGCGGAGGGTGGCCAGCAGCGCTTCCCCGCTGTACTCGGTGAACTTGAAGCCGGTTCCCTTGCGGGTGTGCGGGTCCCAATTTTCGATGGTGTCGTCCAGGCCGCCGGTGGCGCGCACCACCGGCACGGTGCCGAACTTCAGGCTGTAGATCTGGTTCAGGCCGCAGGGCTCGTAGCGTGAAGGCATGAGGAACATGTCCGCGCCGGCCTCGATTTTGTGCGCGATCTTGTTGTCGTAGGCGACCTTGACCGCGAACTTCTGCGGAAACTGTTTGTTGAGGCGGCGGAACAGGTCTTCGTACTCCTTGTCGCCGGCGCCGAGCGCGACCACGATCATGTCCTCGCGCGCCAGCCGGTCGGCAACCTGCGAAATCAGGTCAAAGCCTTTCTGGGCCGCGAACCGCGACACGATGCCGATGACCGGCAACCTGGGATCGGCGTTGGCAACACCGAATTCGGCCAGCAGGTCCTGCTTGCACTTCGCCTTCCCGCCCAGGTCCTCGGGCGTATAGTGAGCGGCGATGAATTTATCGTTCTGCGGGCTCCACTCGTTGTAGTCCACGCCATTCAGGATGCCGGCCACGGTGCCGGCGCGCCCGCGCAGCACGCCTTCCAGCCCGAAGCCGTACTCGGCAGTCTGGATTTCCTGGCTGTATTTTCGGCTGACGGTGGTGATGAAGTCGGAAAAGACGAGAGCGCCCTTCAGGAAGTTGAGCTTGCCGTAGAATTCCAACTTATCAATCGTAAACAGGTCCCAGGGCAGCATGAGCAGGGCCAGCGTGTCGGGCAGAAACAGGCCCTGGTAGCCCATGTTGTGAATGGTGAAGACGGTAGCGACGTCGCGTAGCGCGGGATCTTCGGCATAGACGCTGCGCAGCAGGATGGGCACCAGCGCCGACTGCCAGTCGTGGCAGTGGAAGACATCGGGCACGCCCAGAACCTTGCAGGCTTCGAGCACGGCGCGCGAATAGAGGGCGAAGCGCTCGGCGTTGTCGCGGTAGTCGCCCAGCGGCGTGCCGTACAGCGCGTCGCGTTCAAAGTACGGCGGGTAGTCGATAAAGTAGAATTTGACCCCGGAGTGAATGCCGCCGTCCACCACCGAGCAGAAGCGGTAGCGGTCATCGAAGGGAACGGTAATGCTGCGCACCACGGTCTTGGCGTCGGCCAGCTTGGTCTGCTTGTATTTCGGCAGGTAGACGGTGACGTCGTGGCCGATAGCGGCCAGCGCCGGGGGCAACGCACCTACAACGTCGGCCAGGCCGCCGGTTTTCGCGAATGGCACGCACTCGGATGCGGCAAAGACGATTTTCATGTTAGGGAAGCCTCCGGGGATGGAACAATTTCGTGCGTCGAGGAAGTGAGAGGCAAGTCTAAATGGCAAGTCGAAACAGGGTCAATGGCGCAATCGCTGAGGAAAAACCTTCACGACGTCCGCCCACGCTGGGGCAGCACTTCCTGGCCGATCGTGGCACCGCAGAAGAAATCGTAAGCGCACTCGGCGCGGTGGCTTCCGAGACGGTGGTGGAGATCGGGCCGGGCAAGGGAGTGCTGACT